>JAKAZY010000078.1 GCA_021826425.1 Pseudomonadota bacterium | reverse complement strand
TATGCGCCTCCTACCTGGTGAAGCACCTGCTGCTGCCCTGGCAGCTCGGCGAGGCCTGGTTCTGGGACACGCTCTGCGATGCCGATGAAGCCGCCAATGCCGCCTCCTGGCAGTGGGTGGCAGGCTGCGGCGCCGATGCCGCGCCCTATTTCCGTATCTTCAACCCCGTGCTGCAGGGCCAGAAGTTCGACCCCACCGGCGCTTACGTTCGCCGCTATGTGCCCGAGCTGGCCCGCCTGCCGGATGGCGCCATCCACGACCCCTGGGAGGTTCCGCCGCAAATTCTCCTTGGCGCCGGTGTTAAACTGGGAGCAAGCTATCCATATCCCATAGTCTCACTGGCGGAAGGAAGGACGCGGGCATTGGCCGCTTATGCAGCATTAAGGGGAAAATGAAGCCGCTGCCGCCGCGCCTGCGCGTGGTGGGCGATGTGCATGGCGACTCCAGGGCCTTCGCCATCGCCGCGGAGACGGATCGCTTCATCGTGCAACTGGGAGATCTGGTTGACGACGGACCCGACACCCCCGGCGCTCTTGCCGTGATGTTCCGCCTGCTTGATGAAGGCCGCGGCCTGTTCCTGCTCGGCAATCATGATTTCAAGCTCGCCCGCGCCTTGCGTGGCGACAAGGTGCATGGCCCCGCCGTCGCCCGCACCCTGGCCGAGCTGCCCGCTTCCATGCGCGCGCGCGCACTGGAGGTCATTTCCCAGGCGCCAGCCTGGATCGTCACCCCATCCGCCATTTTCGTCCACGGCGGGTTCCACCCCGGCATGCTGGGCCAGCCCCCGCCGCTTTTCCCGCCGGGCCGCCCGGAGCCGCTGCTTGCCCGCGCCCTTTACGGCCAGACGACCGGGCGCGCCACAGCTGCGGGCAGGCCCGAGCGCCTGTTGCGTTGGGTGGATGATATTCCGCCGGGCATCACGCTCTATTGCGGCCACGACCAGCGCAGCGCTGACGGCCGCCCCTACATCCGCGCCGGGCGGGCTGGCGGGTGCGCTGTGTTTCTTGATACCGGCGCGGGCAAGGGCGGACATCTGTCCTGGATGGACATAGACCTGCCGTAACGAAGCCCTACCGCAGGAACGGATTGCTGCGCTTCTCCGCGCCGATGGTCGAGTTCGGGCCATGGCCGCAGATGAAGGTGAAATCATCCGGCAGCACCAGCAGCTTGGCCGTAATCGCGGCCAGCAGGGTATCGGTATCGCCATAGGGGAAATCTGTGCGCCCGACGGAGTTGCGAAACAGCACATCGCCCACCATGCCGAAATTCGCTTCATGGTTG
Source organism: Pseudomonadota bacterium (assembly GCA_021826425.1). GTDB lineage: Bacteria > Pseudomonadota > Alphaproteobacteria > Acetobacterales > Acetobacteraceae > Acidocella. The sequence continues at coordinate 8,631 of JAKAZY010000078.1, read as the reverse complement.
ATGAACACCATATGTCCCGGCGTATGCCCCGGGCAGTGCAGCACCTCGAACTCCTCGCCGCCCATGTTCACCCGGTCGCCCTCGCGCAGCCATGTGTCGGGCGTGCAGTTCTGCGCGTGAAAGCCAAAGCTCTTCGCCTGAGCGGCGATGCCATCGAGCAGGAATTTATCCTCAACCCCCGGCCCGGTGATCTTCACCCCCAGCGCCGCCGCCAGCTCCGTGGCCCCCCCGGCATGGTCGAGATGCCCGTGCGTGAGGAAAATATCCGTGACCGTGATGCCCGCCTGCTTAATCGCCGCGAGCAGCTGCGCCACATCGCCGCCGGGGTCCACCACCGCGCCCCGCAAATTCTCTGCGTTCCAGATTAACGTGCAATTCTGCTGAAACGGCGTGACCGGGATAACCGCAATCTGCAATGTCATTGTCTCAAACTCTCCGCTTACGCCCGCGCCCGCACGATCCAGGTTGCGGCCGGCATCAGCACGCCCTGGGGGGTCAAATATCGCGCCAGCACGGCCTTCACCGCATCGCTGACCTTGCTAACCAGCTCCGGATGCTCGCGCAGCGCACCGCCCAGCGGGCCGACGCGCAGCGAAAGCTCCAGGCTCTGCTCCAGATCCCCGCCGCCGATCAGGCAGTCGAATGTCTCAATCGCGACATCCTTGAACCCGGCATCGCCCAGAATCCCGCGCAGCCGCTGCGAGTCGGCAAAGGCGAACGGGCCGGGCGCCGTGGGGTCCGCGGGCGGGCTTTCGGGCATGAAGGGAGCCGCCGCCTGCTGCGGCGCGCGCATCCACACATTCTCCGCAAACGGCCGCCAGCACACGAACGCCAGCCGCCCGCCCGCGCGCAACGCCTTGCGGATATTGGCGAAAGCCGCCACCGGATCGGCGAAGAACATCACCCCGAAGCGGCTGAACGCGGCATCGAACGTGCCATCGCCAAAGCTGGCCACCTGGGCATCCGCCTGCTCGAACACTGGCGCCACCGCCCCCGGCAACACCGGCCGCGCCTTTGCGATCTCGAGCATCGGCGCTGAAATATCAGCCCCCTTCACATAGCCAGCCGCCCCGGCGCGTTGCGCCAGCTCCATCGTGGTCTGGCCGCAGCCGCAGCCGATATCGAGAATCCGCTCCCCGGCGCGGGGCGCCAAAACCCGTATCGCCTCGCGCCCCAGCGGGTCTATCTGGCGGTCCAGCTGCGCCTGAAAGCGCGCCCAGGTCTGCCCGGCCAGCGCGTTCCAGTAGTCAACCTGCGCCGCGTTCGCGGTGTTTTCCATGTGGCGCGCCTATTCCCATTCAATTGTCAGAAAGCCCCGTAAGGGACTGTTTTTATCTATAAAACTTCTCACGCCACGCCACATTTCCCATCAACCATACCACCAAAATTCGGGCCATTGATTTCATTAGGAAATTCTGACTGCCGGAAATTTTCTCCTATCGCCATCGATCGAAATTGAACAACAAAAGGCACCATTTACCCACCTGCCGCACTGTCGATCGATGGGAGAGCGACGGATAAAAAATACCGTCAAATGGTCAAACAAGTCAATTCCAGACAATTACATGAACCTTGGGATGGCCTGAATCGGCGCCTCACCGGCACCACCGGCGCGCGGGAAACCAAGGCGCCAAGAGAAATCACCCACGGTTTTTTTGATTCTTTTCCGCAGCACGTCCACCATGGTAGTCATAAAAGAAAATGCGAAAGACTGAGTGAGCCGTTGATCGATCTGACAAGCGGCCCGGTTCAGGATAGAGAAGAAACCCATTCCGAGAGGGATTGATGCTGAAAGCTTTAGAGATTGCCCCCCTCCTGCTCATCGGAGGCGTCATCATCCTAAGTGTTCTGATGCTGCCTGTACTTGCGTTGTGGTGGCTTCCTCAAGGTAAGCTGCTGACCCCACCTGGTCATGTTTACACGGGGCGAGGAATTTTGTTTCGGCATCAGTCCCCGATTGCCTATTGGGTTGGTTTTGTTTGTGAACTGACCTTATGCCCTTTAATCGCGGCCGGTATGCTGGGAGGGCTTATTTCCGCGATTATGGGGATTGTACGGCCCTAAAAAACGGAGATTCGGCAACACAGATCAGAAAGGCGCGGGTGTGGCTGGATGTGCGGATCGACCATCGCTCGTACCAGGAGCAGTTGCAGCCCATCGGAGCGGGTGTGGCGTTCCGCGCGGAGGTGCCCCTGCGCGGTGGACGAGCTGGCGGCTGCTGGGCTGGATCATGCAGCATGGCCATCGTCTAGTGGGATACCGGACGGGTCAGTCAGTTGCAGGCCGAAATCGCCACGCTGCGGGCTGGTCACCACGCCTGGGTGAAGGCCGGGATGCTGGGTAAGCTGACATACTGCGATCCCGGCCACCGGCCTTGTGTCGCGGTCAATAAAAGCGCTGGGCCATTCGGGCCATCGGGAGGACTGTATGTCTGCGCGTCCTCAAGGGGTATTAACGCCGGCCGGGAGCATTGGTATACGTATGTTGCTATGGTATCCGTTGTCCAACATTGGGGTATGGTCATGAAACTTTCTCGGCGGCCATGGACAATTTGGACCGTGGTGGAGCCGAGGCTTGCCTATGTGTCGTTGATAATATGCTGGTTGGCATTTATTTTGTTTTTTTTCGACAGACTAAAGGTATGGATTAGTCGGTTTGATCAGTTCACTATGTCTTTAACTGATCCGGCATGCCGTGATTCTCAGTATGATTTTTCGATGTTTTGGTCGGCAGGAAAAATGATGGCAGCGCATAATAATGCGAACATCTATGATCCTCAGGTACTTTTGCAGTGGCGAAGCCTACATCTATGCATGAGTTCCGTGCCGCTGCCATGGATCAATCTTCCGCCAGCTCTGCTGCCAAGCTATGCGGTCTCATTTCTGCCATTTAAGCAGGGTTTGATTGTCTGGTTATTTGTCTCCATCATCGGCGCCGTTATTTTGCTGCGCCTGGCAAATTTATCTTGGATCGTTGTCATTGCCGGGTTGCTTAGCCCGGCAGCTTTGTTCTGCCTAGGCAAAGCCCAATTGGGCGTGATCATGGACGCCTTTTTGGTTCTGGTATTGATGCGGTCAGATGAGTGGCCTTGGCAATCCGGGATCATGCTGGGCATGCTCATACTTAAACCTCAGGAAGCGTTGCTTGCTCCTTTTGTACTGTTGGCGCAGAGGAATTGGCGTGCCATATTTATGGCGGCCAGCACGGTTATCATCATTTTATTGTGTACTGTTGTCGTTTTTAATATTTCCATATGGAAATATTATTGGCAAACTGGACGGCAGGTGGCGCTTCATATCTTATTTACTAATAGCAGCGGTTATAAAACATTTGGCGTTTCCGTGTTCTGGATGCTACGCAGCTTAGGAGCAAGCATTGATACCTCTCTAATTTTACAGGGGCTTTCATTTTGTTTTTCAGCTGCATTGGTCTGGATTATTTGGAAAAGACATGATGTTTCGAAACTAGACAGGGTGGCCTTGACAGTCTTTCTGTCATTGCTCGCAACGCCATATGGTTACACCCACGATATGGTTGGATATTCAGTCGCACTGGCGTTTCTTGCGGAACGACGTGGCTGGCGCCTAGGGCTTTTGGATGTCCTCTTTTGGATTTGGCCACTTCTCTGTTTGGTTGTAATAATATACACAGGCGTCTTATTAACCCCTGTGGTCGTCGGCTTGGCGATTATCCGTACTTGGCTTCGCGCAGGGCTCGGCGTGCCGGGTTTTCCGCTCTCTTCGTGGCGAAGTCTCCCCACGTAGCTCGAAGGGAAGCTGGTTTCCCCAAGAAATATGCTCTTGTTGATGCGGTATGTACCTGCAGTCTTCCGCGTTTTCCGAAAGGTGTCTGGTATTTATGCTTGGAAATCAAAAAATTGCTGTTGTTCTGCCGGCATATAACGCTGAATTGACGCTTGCCCGGACGGTTGCTGAGATTGACCGTAATCTTGTTGATGATCTCATCCTCACAGATGATTCGAGCCGGGATAAGACCGTTTTGTTGGCAGAATCGCTTGGCCTTCACACAATTGTGCATGATAAAAATAAAGGCTATGGGGCAAATCAAAAAACCTGCTACGCGGCAGCCTTGTCGCGAGGGGCGGATATCGTGGTCATGCTGCACCCCGATTATCAGTATTCACCGAAGCTGGTGCCGGCTATGGCGGCGATGATCGTCTCCGGCCATTATGATGCGGTATTGGCGTCCCGCATCCTTGGCGGGGGGGCTTTGGCCGGTGGTATGCCGGTTTGGAAATATATAGCCAATCGCGGTTTGACCGGCATTGAAAACCTGCTTTTGGGTCAGAAATTTTCGGAATATCATTCGGGGTTTCGCGCTTGGTCGCGGAGGGTTTTAGAGAAATTACCCTTGCATCGATGCTCGGATGATTTCGTATTTGATAACCAAATGATTGTCCAGGCGCTCCATGCCGGTTTCCATTTCGGAGAAATTTCCTGCCCCACCCGTTATTTTGAAGACGCCTCGTCGATTAACTTTCGTCGCTCAGTAACTTATGGTTTCGGAGTTATAAACACGGCAATACGCTTTCGCCTTAACCGTTCCGGCTTACGCTCATGGGCGCTCCTCAACGATTCCTGCAGTGACTGAAACAAGACCTTTCCGATTAGCCCGTATGGCCACGCAAAAAAATATTTTGCGGCTGGGTTTTGCCTTGGCCGGCCTGGCCGCGCTCGGCGTGGTGTTCGTGCTCAGCCTCGCCAATGCCGGCGATTGGTCGGGTGTGGCGGTTGCCGCGCTGAACAAATTGCGCGCCTTTGGTCCAATTGGCTGGCTGGCCTTTATTGGGATGGAAATGCTTGTCGCTGTTGTCGGTTTTCTTCCGGCATCTCTGCTCGGCTTGATCGCTGGTGCGGTCTATGGTGTTGGGTTTGGATTCGGTCTGGCCGCGGCCGGTGTGCTCATTGGGGCGGAAATCTCGTTTGTCTTGGTGCGCTCCGGGTTTCGATCTGCGCTGACCAGTCTTTTTGAAAACCGCCCCGTACTGCGGCAACTCGACAAGGCTTTTGGTCAGCAAGGATGGCGCCTCGTCCTGTTGCTCAGAGCGTCTCCAATCATGCCCTTTTCCTTGACGTCTTTTGCGTTAGGGCTGTCTGGCGTTAGCCAACGCGCCTATACGCTGGGAACAATCGGATCTCTGCCCGGATTGCTACTCTATGTCATTCTCGGCAAGCTTAGTGCCCAGGGGGTTGCCTCGGCGCATTACGGCGCCGGCCTGCCGCATCTTCTGCTTCTAGGCATAGGAATTATCGCTACGCTGCTGCTGGCCATCACGGTGGGGCGGTTGGCAAGGGGCCTGGTTCGATAGCTCCGGCCTGGTTTTTGGGAAGTTCGTCTTCAGCCAGCAAGATATTGAGGCGAGTTTAGCTAACTTCCTGTTTTGGCGCTGATTCATCGCGGCGCAGCATAGAGCGCCAGCTTAGTGCCGCTCCAATAATGGCTGCCAGGGGCATGAAGATCACCCCGGTGAGACTGGCCAATGTGCCTATATACCCGCCGGCCAGCCAGAGCAGTGCAAAGATCGGGCTATACTGCGGTTTGGCGCGGTTGCACATCGCTGCCATGGCGATGGAAAAAGAGACAAGGTCGTAGATATAGCCATATGGGCTGAGCAGCAGGGCCAGACTGGCGGTAACAGCCATGCGGGCAATAGATTCGGCGTCCGGCTGGCGCCAAGCCAGCCCGATCAGGTAAGCTGCGGCGGCTGTGCAGGCCAGTTGCACGCCCCAGGCCAATTCCAATGGGGCATGAAGGCTGCGGGCCATCATCAGCACGGTATAGCCACCAGGAACCAGATGCGCGGCGGGAGCATTAAGAATGCGGGAGGCGTTGGGCTCGGCGACGGTAAGGAACCATATCCAGCTATGCCATCCCTCGGCGAGGATCGACAAAGCGACCAGCGCCAGGCCGGTCAGGATACAGGCTGTCAGGGCAATGAAATAGCGGCGCCTCAGCAAAATCATCGGTAGCGAGAATGCAAGCTGCGGCTTCATGCTGAGCAAGCCGGCGGCAAAGCCCCCAAAGCGCGGCTTTGAGTCGAAACAAAGCAATGCAGCGACATAGAACCCCGCCATTAATACACCGTTTTGCCCACCGACAGCGTCATGCAAAGCGGCGGTACTGGCCAGCCCCATGAGGATGGCGGTCCAGCCAAGCCGTGCATAGCGCAGGCAGGACATTGCGATGACGAGGCTGGCAACACGCCAGACCCAAAAGCTCAGCGCCAGAGGCAGGTTAGAGAAGAGCATCGCTAGAAGCCCCATCGTGGGCGGGTAAAGCCAGATGAGTTCCGGATGCACGGCAGGGGAAAGAATATCGAGCGTGAAAATAGTTGTGAAGTTCGACGGAAGGGTAAGGTGAATCCCAAAATCAGCCGCGCGCTGCACCATCAGCCGGGTGCCGACATACCAGAACCGGGCAAAATCAGATTGCGGCAATTCCTGTGTCGCGCTCATAATGTGCGGTTGCCCGGGGGCATGCATGGCCATCATCACATAGATGCAACTGGCGAGATAGAGCAGGTAAAGGCAGGCAATGATGGCAAATGAGAGGATGAGGCCAAGTCTTGGTCGATGTTCCATGTAAATCCCGATTTTAAAGAATAATAATCCGCCGCACCTTGCTTATCTAGTCTTGGGAACCCTCTAGATGAGGTTGAGAGAAACAGGGGTTAAGGAAAAGAGCCTCCCGCTTTTAAGCGGGCGGCCGTAGGTTTGAGTCCTACTTTGGGAGTTCTCCGGCGTTGTGGTTGATGCCGTGCCTTGCCAAAAGGTCTGAATTTGCCTCGGCAAGTAACGACTCAGTCGTTACGTCTTTGTCCACGGCCAGACTCTTAAGCTGCTTATGTGTGGCCGGGTCTGGTGCGGCCGTGACCTTCTTCTTCCCGGCCTGCGTTGCGGCGTAGAATCCTGCCGGTCGTGTTGCGGTGTCTGGCTTAGCCAGGTGCGGTGCCGCAGGCTGAATTGCTAGAGGGGCTGGAAACAGTGTTGGCATAGATGGTGGGTCCACCTTCACAGCTTAGCGCATGGTCCCTGCGAGGCTGGGACGTTTTGCACTCATGAGCGGTTCTTCTTATCAGGGAGGATCAGATAGTTACCAGAATGCCTGATTGGCATATTGCCGGCGATACAGCAACGAGGCAATTGCACTTCGAAACCAAGTATAGAGCGAATTTATCTCGTCGCCCGCCTTGCGGTCTCTCTCGTATTCCTGAGCAGTCAGCCCTGCTGTCAACGAGTGAGCATAGGCGGCGCGTTGCTGCAAAGCGACCGGCGCCAGATTTCACACTTCAGATCGAATCGTCAGATTTGTCAGTTTAGGCAAAAACCCCTCCCCATTGCCAAGCCGCAGCCCTGAGGGGAACCCAGACTAAGCGCCATGGGTACCCCTTACCAGCGATAATTCGCCAGCACGTCAAAGGTATTGAAGTGCACGTTTCCGGCGAACTGGCCGTTGTAGGCGACTTTGAGGGTCAAGGGCTCGTGCCGGCCCGCGATGGTAAGTCCGGCGCCGGTGTTCAGCGCCGCGTCCGGGGCGGCCATGCCATTTTCTGAACCGGCCAGCAGGCCAACGGTTTCCGCCTGGGTGACATGCAGTGTTCCGGCATAGCCCGTGCCTCCCACCGACACCCAGGGGATGATCGTGGCAGCCGCAGTACGCAGGTCGTAGCCCATGCGCAGACCACTGGAGAAGGCCGCCACGCTGGTGGAGAGGATGCCGTAACGGATGTTCAGATCAACGCCACCACCAACGGCTCCCTTTTCGGTAAAGCCCGCAAGCTGGTTATGCAGATAGCTGATCCGCCCGTAGGGCATCAGAAAAGCCTTGTTTAGCGGGATTAGGTACTGCGCCTGGATCCCGGCCGCCGTATACCAGCCATCGGTAGCCCCCGTGCCAATGACGTTGCTGGGATAGAGAAAGCGGGTGCTGCTCTGATGCAGATATCCTGCCCCCAGGGTTGCGGACAGGCGCAAGTGGCCCTGGGTATCGATGGCATAGCCGAAGGCGCCAAAGGACTGGCTGTCCACGGCCTGCTGAGCTGAGGATGCTCTCGCACCAATCCTCGTGAGCGCGCCACCGAGCACCAGATGGCGGTTGACCGCGGCGCCATATCCGGCGATGCCGCCATAGTCGTCCACGCCCGCGCCATTGCCATGGCCAAAACCACCGAAGCCTTTACCCCAGGCGCCTTGACGGCTGCCGGTGAAGCGCACCGTATTTCCATCTACCTGTTCAGCGCCATCCATCAGGCTGTTGATGGCGGTAAAGGTGCTGGCGTTGTTGAAAAAGGCGCTACTGACCACACCCTGCCCGCTTTTGAAGATGCGTGCATTGCTGCTGGGAGTTGCCGTCAGCTTTAGGTAGGCATCGTGGCTGCCATACGTTATTTCCGGGGTGATATAGCTCGCGAAATTCGGGTTATAACTGGTGCTGCTGAAAGTACCGGAAAGCCCCTGGGCGGCATGCACGATGTCATACTGCGCGCCAGCCGTGTAGGTTCCGGAAGCGCCGGATTTCTGCAGGATGTCTAAGCTGCCGGCCAGGGTCGCCGTGCCGGTTACCGCGAGCTGATCGTAGGTAACGCCTGGCGTCTGATCGCTGGGGGTGACA
>JAKAZY010000077.1 GCA_021826425.1 Pseudomonadota bacterium | reverse complement strand
GCTCTAGAAGCCGTTCTAGTGGTCGCCAGAGCGAGTTTTTCTGCCCTCCGGTGCTCCAAAATCCCGCCCTGGACGACTCACCATAACGGCTTCTTAATCAGACCTTATCCAAAGCCCGGGTCAGATCCTCGAGCAGATCATCAACATCCTCAAGCCCCACCGAAAGCCGGATGGTGCCATCGGTAATGCCAAGCTTGGCCCGCTCCTCGGCGCCGATGCGCATATGGGTGGTGGTGGCCGGGTGGGTGGCCAAGGATTTGGTATCACCCAGATTATTCGAGATCGTGATGACCCGGAACGCGTTCATCATACGGAAGGCTTCGTCCTTTCCGCCCTTAAGCTCGAAGGTCACCAGCGTGCCGCCGCCGCTCATCTGGCTCATCGCTAGCTCCCGCTGAGGGAATGAGGCCAGCGTGGGGTAGAGCGCGCGCTTGATTTTCGGCTGGCCGTCCAGGAACTGCGCGACCCTTTCCGCCGATTCGCTTTGCGCCTTCACCCGCAGATGCATCGTCTCCAGCCCTTTCAAGATCACCCAGGCATTGAAAGGCGAGAGCGACGGGCCGGTATTGCGGAAGAACGGCTGGAATACCTCCTCGATCCATTTCTTGCTGGAAAGCACGGCACCGCCCAGCACGCGACCCTGGCCATCCATATGCTTGGTGGCGGAATAAACTACCACATCGGCACCCAGCTCCAGCGGCTTCTGCAAAAGCGGGGTGGCGAAGACATTATCCACCACGACGATCGCCCCGGCCGCATGCGCAAGGTCGGAAACCGCGCGCAAATCCAAAATATCCAGCATCGGGTTGGAAGGGCTTTCCAGCAGAACAAGCGCGGTGGGCTGGCTCAGCGCCGCCTTCCAGGCGTCCATGTCCGCGCCATCCACAAACACGCTCTGGATGCCGTATTGCGGCAGCAGGGTGGAGATAATCCAGTGGCAGGAGCCGAACAAAGCGCGCGACGCAACCACGCGGCTGCCCGCCTTCAACCCGCACATCACCGCCGCGTGCACCGCCGCCATGCCTGTGGCCGTGGCGCGGCAGGCCTCCGCGCCTTCAATCTTCGCCAGCCGCGCTTCCAGCATGGAAACGGTGGGGTTGGCAAAGCGGGAATATTGAAAATGCTCGACCTGGTTGGCGAACACGGCCTCGGCCATGTCGGCGCTCTCATAGGTAAAGCCGGAGGTCAGGAAGAGGGCTTCGCCATTTTCATCCATGTTGGAGCGGATGCGCCCGGCATGGATCAGGTCGGTTGCGAGGCGGGTTTTCGGCGTTTCGGACATTGTTGCGTGGCCTATCTTTGCAAAAATCGCCGTCCGGCCACGGGAAACCAGGGGGCTTGCGCGCCCAAAGCCTCTTTAGCGCGTTTATTTTGCACCTTCCCTGCAAGAAAAACCTGAAAGGAAGCCTCGCCGCAATCCGGCCGGACAAATCACGAGGTAAAACGCACCTACGCCCCGTGGCTTGCGTGGTCAATCCTGCCGGACTATGTACGCCGCACGGTGCGGGTATGATGTAATGGTAGCCTGCTAGCTTCCCAAGCTCGACGCGCGGGTTCGATTCCCGCTACCCGCTCCAATTTCCTTCATTTCCACGGCTCTTCTGGCCAGTCATGCTTCGGATAACGCCCGCGCATGTCGCGTCTGGCATCCGCCCAACCGCCGCGCCAGAACCCCGCCAGGTCCGCCGTGATGGCGATGGGCCTCTGCGCCGGAGAGAGCAGCCCCAGTTGCAGCTTGATTTTGCCACCGGCTAAAACGGGCGTGGCATCCGTGCCGTAGAACACATGCGCCCGGGCGGAAGCCACCGGCACCGGGCCTGAATAATCAATCCGCACCCGCCCGCCTTTCAGGTTCAGCTCGGCAGGCAAGTCCCTGTCCAGCCGCGCGGCTTGTTCATGCGTTAGCTGGGCGCGGAGAAGCTGGTACATGTCCAGGCTTTTCGCCTCGCGCAGATTGGTCATGCCCGCGAGATAGGGCGCTAACCAAACCTGTACGCTGGCCGCCAAAGCGGCGCGGGAGAGATCAGGGTAGGTTTCGTCCACACCGCGCATCACCGCCACGCGGGCGGAAAAACTTTCCGCGGCTTCAGTCCAGTCCAGTTGTTCCAGCCTTGTGGAAAGCGCCTGCGCCAAAGCCGCCTGGATTTCCTCAGGGTTGGGTGCCGCCGCGCGGTCACGCAGCACCAGATTGCCCAGTCGCATACGTTCGCGGATGGAGACAGCACCGTTCACAGGGTCAAACCCCGTCTCGCGGGTGGTTTTGCAGCGCGCTTGCAGAAAATCCGGCAGGGCCTCGACATCCAGCGGCGCGGCAAGCCGAATTTTGGAGCCTTTGCCATCCAACGCCGCCACGGCGATAAGCCGCGCCCGCGCCAGCGGGTCTGAAGCTGGAAGATTGCCGGAGCCACCACCGGCCAATCGGTAAGACCCTGCCTCGCCGCGCGACTGGCCGATCCGGTCCGGGAATCCCGCCGCCACGATGGGGCCGGGGGTGCCGAACCCAGGCACGGCCCCAACCCCCAGCCGGTTGCGGTAGAGTTTGGCGGCGTGGCGTACACGGGAGAGAATGGCCCTGTCCCCTTCCCCGCGCCCGGCGAGAGCTTCCAGGCGCAGAACCAAATCCGCCGAGGCGGTTTGGGGCAGAAAATCCCGCTCTTCCAGAATCGCGGCGATGTCAGCTGCCAAGGCGCGGGTGGGTTTGTCGGGTGCGGCCAGCATCATCGCGGCCAAGCGCGGCTCGGCGCGCAGCCGCGCCATCTCCCGGCCGAGCAGGGTGATCTTGCCCGTCTCATCCAGCGCGCCCAGGCTGGTGAGCAGCGCGATGGCGGCTTTCAGTGCCCCTTCGGGTGGCGCGTCCGCAAAAGGCAGATCCACCGGTGCTTCGCCCCAGGCGGCGCAGACCAAAGCGAGGCCGGACAGCTCGGCGGCGAAAATCTCCGGCCGGTCGAAGGGAGGCAGCCCACGGTTCAGCGCTTCGCTCCACAACCTTATCGCCACGCCCGGCCCCAGCCGCCCGGCGCGCCCGGCGCGCTGCGTGGCGGCAGCGCGGGAGATGCGCTGGGTGGTCAGGCGGGTGAGGCCGGAATTTGTGTCCAGCACCGGGGCGCGGCGGTAGCCGCCATCAATCACGATCCGTACCCCCGGCACGGTGAGCGAGGTTTCCGCAATGGAGGTGGAGAGCACCACCCGGCGCTCGGCATGTTCACGCAAGGCTTTGTCCTGCGCCTCGCGGGAAAGGTCGCCATGCAACGGCAGCACCAAAGCCGGGCAGCGTTCCAGCGCCTGCTCGGTGCGGCGGATTTCGGTCATGCCGGGGAGAAACACCAGAATATCGCCCGGGTGTTCAACCAGCGCCTCGCGCACCGCCTTCGCCGCCGCCTCCGGCAAATCACGCGGGGACATAAGGTCGCGTTTCGCGTGCTTCACCTCCACCGGGAACATCTTGCCCTCGCTGGTGACGATGGGCGCTTCCAGCAAGCCAGCGAATTTCTCCGCCTCGGCGGTGGCGGACATGACAAGGATCCGTAGCTCCGGCCGCAGGCTGCGCTGCAAATCCCGCACCAAGGCCAAAGCGAGGTCCGCTTCCAGGCTGCGCTCATGGATTTCGTCGAATATCACCAGGGAAACGCTGGAGAGTCCGGGATCGGAAAGCAGGCGGGAGGTGAGCAGCCCCTCGGTGATAACTTCTATCTGCGTATTCGGTCCCACCGCAGTTTCCAGCCGGGTGCGGAAGCCCACACGCTCGCCCGCAACCTCGCCCAGAAGCTCGGCCATGCGCATCGTCGCGGCACGGGCGGCTAGGCGGCGCGGCTCCAGCAGCAGAATCTTGCCCAACCCCGCCTCAAGGGTTGCCAACGGCACCAATGTGGTTTTGCCCGCACCCGGCGGGGCCACCAGCACGGCGTTGCCGCCCTCTGGCTTCAAGGTGCGCAGTAATTCTGGCAGGGCTTCGGTAACAGGAAGATCAATCATGCCGCGCCCTGGTATCAGAGCCGCCGCTTTCATGCGATATTTCAGCCAATGCGGTTTCTGTTCCTGTGCTTTCTGCTGCTCCTCCCCCGGCTAGCATTGGCCGCCGCCAGCGCACCCTTCACCTCACCGCAGGATGAGGTGTGGCTGATCTCGGCCACCAACCAAGCGCAGAATGGCATTGTGACACTGGCCCTGGACTTCAGCCTCAAGCCCGGCTGGCATATTTATTGGAAAAACCCTGGCGATGCCGGGCTGCCACCGCAGGTTATGGCGGCACCCCCAGTTACGCTTGGCGCCATCTCCTTCCCGCCGCCGGTGTTTTTCTCCCAAGGCGGCGTGGGGGCTTACGTGCTCTCCGGCCATGTGATTCTGCCTTTCACCGCCGCTGGGGTTAGCGGTAAGCACCTAGCGGTGCAGGCGCGCTGGCTGGTCTGTTCCGATATCTGCATCCCCGAGCAAGCGGCCTTCACCTTGACCCTGAACGGTGGGGCCTCGGCCGAGGCCGGGCTGTTTCCCAACGCACCTTCCATTGTGCCCTCGCCCTACCCGGCGCATTTCTCGCCGGATGGCGCGCTCAGCTTGGCAGGAGTGACTGCCGCCCAGGTGAAATCCGCCCGGTTTTTTCCTGAGTCCGCCAATGTGCTGGTAAACGACGCGAAGCAGCCGCTCTCCTTCAACGCGGATGGGTTGCGACTGCAATTACCTCTAACCGGCCCGGCACGCGCTTCGCTCTCCGGCGTGCTGGAACTGACCGACCCAAGCGGCCAAATGCTGGCGCTGGCGCTGAGCGCCACCCTGGCACCACCAGCCACCCACGCACCCTGGTGGCTGTTGGCGTTGGCGGGCGGGCTGATTCTGAACCTGATGCCCTGCGTGTTTCCGGTGCTGGCGATGAAGGCCGTGGCCTTCGCCCGGTTGAGCGGCGCGGCGCATGGACATATTCGGCGCGAGGCGCTGGGCTATACGGCGGGCGTACTGGTTTGCATGGCGGCCCTGGGCGGCGTGCTGCTGGGCGTGCGGGCGGCTGGAGGAACAGCGTTCTGGGGCTTCCAGTTCCAATCGCCAATTTTTGTGGCGCTGGCGGGCTGGGTGATTCTCGCGGCGGGGCTGAGCCTCGCCGGGTTGTTTCATCTCTCGATGCCGGGTTTTCTGGGCAGGGTTCCAGCCCAGCACAGCTTTTTTACGGGGCTGCTGGCGGTTCTGGTGGCAACACCCTGCACAGCGCCGTTCATGGGGGCGGCTATCGCCGCGGCGCTGGCCTTACCGCCTCTACCGGCGATGGGGTTGTTCCTGGCGCTGGGGCTGGGGCTGGCTTTGCCCATATTGACTCTGGCCTTCGTGCCGCAACTGGCGGCCTCCCTGCCCCGGCCGGGGCGCTGGATGGCAATCGTGCAGAAGCTTCTGGCCATCCCGATGTTCTCCACCTTCGTCTGGCTGGCCTGGGTGCTGTTCCGGCAGGCAGGCGCGCCCGGTCTGGCGCTGCTGTTGCTGGGCGCTGCCGCGCTTGGGCTGACCTTGCCGCGCCGTCCCGGTTTCGCGGTGCTGGTTTTGGTGCTGCTGCCGTCTTTCCACTCCGCACCCGCTGGCGCTGCCCTCACTCTGCCCGGCGCGCAACCTTATAGCGCGGCAACTCTTGCCTCCCTGCGTGCCGCCGGGCGGCCGGTATTTATCGACCTCACCGCCGCCTGGTGCATCACCTGCCAGGTCAATGAACGCTCAACCCTGACGGCGACACCGGTGCAAACGCTGTTCAAGAGCAAGAACGTGGCGGTTTTGGTGGGCGATTGGACAAACCGTAACCCCGCCATCACAGAATTTCTGGCCGCCAACCACCGCGCCGGGGTGCCACTTTATGTCTACTACCCACCCGACGGTGATGCTGAAATTCTGCCGCAAATTTTAACGCCAGGAGTCGTTGAAAACGCGCTTTCCGGTTAAAACGCCATCAAGGCCATTGCGCCGGGCCCCAATACCCCGCAAAGTTCAATTACTTTTTTAGACGGACGCCAAGGACTTCAGGATGCAGAACATCTCCGGCGCGGCTGTTGCCGGCCCGCGCGCGAAACTGGATGCGGATACCATCCGCGCCACCTATTCGCGCTACGCCAACTCCTACGATAGCTGGTTTGGGCTAGCCTCGCGAACCGCCCGCAACCGGGCGGTGGAAACCGTGAACGCCTGCCCAGGCACCCAGGTGCTGGAGGTTGGCGTTGGCACCGGCTTGGCTTTGCCGCGATACGACCAGAATAAACGCATCACCGGCATCGACCTTTCGCGCGAGATGTTGGCCATCGCCCGCCGGCGCGCGGGCGGGCTGGGACTGAATAACGTCGAGGCGCTGCTGGAAATGGACGCCCAGGCTACCAGCTTCGAAGACGATAGCTTCGATGTTGCGGTGGCGATGTTCGTGGCCTCCGTGGTGCCAGACCCGCGCGCTTTGGTGAAGGAGCTACGCCGGGTGGTGAAGCCAGGCGGCAAAATTCTGTTCATCAACCATTTCGCGCGGCAAAGCGGGCCGATCTGGTGGGTGGAGCGCGCCATGGCCCCTGCCTCCGGCCGGCTGGGCTGGCATCCGGATTTCCGCCTGGGGCATATGTTCACCCCGGCGGATCTTGCCATCGCCACGATACGCGATATGCCCCCGCTGGGACTGTTCCGGCTGGTCGAGCTGCCAAGCCCCTGAAACGATCACGCATCGCAAGGCGAGGGACATGCGCGCCTTGCTCCTTTCAGCTTGGCATTCATCCCCGGGGTTGCATCAGACTGCCATACACAGCCCCCTGGTGCGCAACGATAATCTTTAGAGCGCGATGACTTCAGGTTCACTCGGTTTTCGAGTGAACCTGAAGTCTGTATCGCCCTCTATCTTATTGTTCTAGAGACGGATTCAGATTTTAGAGCGGATCACTTCGTGATTCGATCTAAAATCATCCGGCTCTAATGAATACAGCAACTTGGCACTCACCGCCTGAGAGTGCTGGCTTTGCTTGACTCACCCGTCAGGCTCAGGCTAAACCGCTGGCACTCTTGAAACGGGAGTGCTAACAGCCGCGGTGCCGCAAATTGGGCCGGACAGGCTGGAAAGCTTTTAAGACATAATGTTTAGGAGCGATCATATGGCGAAATTCCGCCCCCTGCACGACCGTGTTGTCGTGCGCCGCATCACCGCCGAGGAAAAGACCGCCGGTGGCATCATCATCCCTGACACCGCCAAGGAAAAACCGCAGGAAGGCGAAGTTATCGCCGCCGGTGCCGGTGCCCGCAACGAAGCCGGCGTGCTGGTGGCCCTGGATGTGAAGGCCGGCGACCGCGTCCTGTTCGGCAAATGGTCCGGCACCGAGGTCAAGATCGACGGGGAAGACCTGTTGATCATGAAAGAATCCGACATTCTGGGCATTATCGCCGCTTAATTTTATGCGGCCTGATTCAGACTGCGCGGCGATGCCGCTCCGTCATCAGGACGCTCATTCACAAAGGAGCTAGATCATGGCTGCTAAAGACGTACGTTTTGGTTCAGACGCGCGCGACCGTATGCTGCGCGGCGTCGACACCCTCGCCAATGCCGTTAAGGTGACGCTGGGCCCCAAGGGCCGCAATGTCGTCATCGAGAAGAGCTTCGGCGCTCCGCGCATCACCAAGGACGGCGTGACCGTCGCCAAGGAAATCGAGCTGTCTGACAAGTTCGAGAATCTCGGCGCGCAGCTGATCCGCGAAGTCGCGTCCAAGACCAACGACCTAGCCGGTGACGGCACCACCACCGCAACCGTGCTGGCCCAGGCCATCGTGCGCGAGGGTGTGAAGGCCGTTGCCGCTGGCCTGAACCCGATGGATCTGCGCCGTGGCATCGACAAGGCGGTTGCCGCCGTTGTGGAAGAGCTGAAGACCCGCACCAAGAAGATCACCACCCCGGCCGAAACCGCCCAGGTTGGCACCATCTCCGCCAACGGCGAGACCGAGATCGGCGAGATGATCTCCCAGGCCATGCAGAAGGTCGGCAATGAAGGCGTGATCACGGTTGAGGAAGCCAAGGGCATCCAGACCGAGCTTGATGTCGTCGAGGGCATGCAGTTCGACCGTGGCTATGTCTCCCCGTATTTCATCACCAACCCGGAGAAGATGATCGCGGACCTCGACAGCCCGTACATCCTCATCTTCGAGAAGAAGCTCTCCCAGCTTCAGCCGATGCTGCCGCTGCTGGAATCCGTTGTGCAGTCCGGCAAGCCGCTGCTGATCATCGCCGAGGACGTTGAGGGCGAAGCCCTGGCAACCTTGGTGGTGAACAAGCTGCGTGGCGGGCTGAAGATTGCTGCTGTGAAAGCCCCCGGCTTCGGCGACCGCCGCAAGGCCATGCTGGAAGACATCGCCATCCTCACCGGTGGCCAGGTGATCTCCGAAGACCTCGGCATCAAGCTGGAAACCGTGACCCTGAACATGCTGGGCCGCGCGAAGAAGGTGCTGATCGAGAAAGAGAACACCACCATCATCGAAGGCGTCGGCGGCAAAGACGACATCACCGGCCGCGTCAACCAGATCCGCGCGCAGATCGAGGAGACCACCTCGGACTACGACCGTGAGAAGCTGCAGGAGCGTCTGGCGAAGCTGGCGGGCGGCGTTGCCGTCATCCGCGTCGGCGGTGCTTCCGAGGTTGAGGTGAAGGAGCGTAAGGACCGCGTTGACGACGCGCTGCACGCCACCCGCGCCGCGGTTGAGGAAGGCATTGTGCCCGGCGGCGGTGTCGCTTTGGCCCGCGCCTCGCTCATCCTGGCTTCGCTGAAAGGTGACAACACCGATCAGCAGACCGGCATCGAGATCATCCGCCGCGCCATCCAGGTGCCGCTGCGCCAGATCTCCGAGAACGCTGGTGAAGACGGTGCGGTGATTGCCGGCAAGGTGCTGGAAAACAGCGAATACACCTTTGGCTTCGACGCGCAGAGCGGCGAATACAAGAACATGGTTTCCGCCGGTATCATCGACCCGACCAAGGTTGTGCGCACCGCCTTGCAGGACGCTGCTTCCGTGGCTTCGCTCATCATCACCACCGAAGCCGGTGTGACCGAGCGCCCCGAGAAGAAGGCCCCGATGGGCGCGCCCGACATGGGCGGCATGGGCGGCATGGGCGGCATGGATTTCTAATCCAGCCTTCCAGGTTGAAACGGAAAACCCCGGTGGAAACACCGGGGTTTTTTGTTGGGCATTGAAATATCGCCAGCCCTTCTCTAAACCCTACCCCATTTAACCGCGTTGAAAGTATCTTCCCGCTTGGAAAAACCCGCATTGAATGAGCGCCTGAACACGCTGGGCGCGGGCTTGCGTTTCGCGGGCAAGGCGATTTTCACGCGCTACATGCCGCTGCTGGCGCAAATGGTCGTCACCCGCCGCTGCAACCTGGCCTGCGGCTATTGCAATGAGTATGATGATTTTTCCGCGCCTGTGCCGCTGGCGACCTTGATCGCCCAGGTGGAGCATCTGGCCAAGCTGGGCTGCGCCTCACTCACCGTAACGGGCGGCGAGACGCTGCTGCACCCTGATCTGGACAAGGTGATCCTTTATGCCCGCAACAAGGGCATGATCGTGACCATGATCACCAACGGCTTCAAGCTCTCCATCTCCTGGATCGAGCGGCTGAACGCGGCGAAGCTGCAAGGGATGCAGATTTCCATCGATAATCTGGTCGCAGACGATATTTCCATGAAAAGCCTTTCCTCGGTGGAAGGGCGGCTGAAACTGCTGGCCGAGCACGCGAAATTCAACGTGAACGTCAACTCCGTGCTGGGCGTGACGGGTGAGCGCACGCAGGATATCATCACCATCGCCGAGACAGCCGCAAAATACGGCTTCCAGCATTCAGTGGGCGTGCTGCACGACCATTCCGGCGCGCTGAAGGCCCTCAGCGACGCGCAGATGGCGGCTTATAAAAAGGTGACGGAAATCTCGCCTTCCATGGTGCACACGCTGAACTACAA
>JAKAZY010000076.1 GCA_021826425.1 Pseudomonadota bacterium | reverse complement strand
GGAAGGCCCCGGTTTTCATTTAAAGCGCCCGCCGGAAGGTCAGGTTCAACCGGGCCGTGCCTGTCAATGAATGTGCGCCTGCCTTCACCGGCGCGATACCATGGAAAAACTTTCGCGCTACCCCACCCCATACCAGCACGTCACCGCTGTTCAGGGGCAGGCGCGCGGGTTTCTCCGCCCGGCTCAACCCGCCCCAGAGAAAAACCGCGGGCAGGCCCAGCGAAACCGAGACGATGGGGGCTGAAAAATCCTGCTCGTCAATGTCCTGATGCAGAGACATTCCCGCCCCTGGTTCATAGCGATTGATCAACGCCATATCGGGCGTGAAGCCCGCAAACCCACCCGCCGCCGCCGCGCGTTCGGCCAATGCCCGGAATATCGCCGGCATCTCCGGCCAGGGGGCACCACTTAGTGGATCCAGCCTCGCATAGCGGTAGCCCTTGGCATCACTCACCCAGCCCGCCGCGCCGCAATTAGTCATGGCGGCACTCATCTCCCTCCCGCCGGGGGTTTTCATGCGCCGAAAAGCTGCGCCCTGCGCCACATCCAAAACGGCGCGCACCAAATCCGCCTCATCACCCAGGGCAAAGCCGGGCAGATAGGTAAGCCCAGGCAGGGCGAGCGTGTCAGGAAACAGGTCCTGGCTCATGCACCGCTTCCCGCGTCAGCAAGGCGGCCTGGCGCTCTGCGCCCAGGCGGGTGGCAACACCCGGCTCACGTGAGCATCAAGGCCGCCACCAGGCCGATCGCCAAGGCTTGCAAAACCACACGCCAGCGCATCAGCCGGTTGGATATATGCGGGTCACGCTCAGGATTGGCCATGCCCAGTACGCCGGCCAGCATCACGCCGATAACCGCCAGCATATCCAGCCCCAATAAGATCAATAAAATGACTCGCATGACGCCACTATACGACACCGCACGGCTTTGCCTATCATTCCGTACCCGATTGACTTCCCGTTAAAACGCCTCTCAAGGATCGCCCCATGCGTTTCCTGCCCATTTTCATTGTCCTGGCCATGCTTTTCCCCGGCCTTGCCAAGGCAACCCTGCCTGCCACCGCCGCCCCCACACCGGCTCAGTCGGCGAACCCTGTGCCAACGATCATACCTGGCTCACCGCTTGCCACCCTTACCGGTGTGGGTTCGCAGCCCGCCCAGGCCAACATGGCGGCACCCGCACCCTTTGGAACCAGCGAACTGGGCTTTACCATATCTTCCGTGCTTGGGCATGAAGCCAGCCGGACCTTCGATGAATTCACCGATGCGCTGAGACGCTCCACCCGGCTGACGCCGGTATTGGGCTGGCTGCAGAGCCTCTCCACCGATCCGGCCCGGCGTGTCGGTGCCACCGGCGTGCTGCGCGCCATCGGCATCGCCATTCTGCCCGGCATCGCGCTGGATGCCGCCTCGCGCTTTCTGCTCGGCAAGCCCATGGCGCTGTGCGCGCGGCAAGGTGTTTCACCACACAAACCACACCCGCCCTGCCCTGATGAATATGCACCGGATGCAAAAGACGAAAGCAATGCCAAGCTACGGCTTCATATTTTGTTCCGTGCCTTGTTGCGCCGCCTGGGCTTCGCCTTGCTCAAATTCGGGCTGGCGCTCTTGCCCATCGCGGCCTTCGCCATTGCTGAGCAATTATTCCTCTCCAGCGGCCTGCTTGCTGGCCGGCCGGCACGGCTGGCCGTTACCGGCATCGCCAACGCCTATCTGCTGGCCCGGCTGGCTCAGGAAGTCATGCGGCTGCTGCTCTCGCCCGCAGCACCAAGCCTGCGGCTGGCGCGTATCTCCACCGCCAACGCCGTCTGGGCGATGCGCCGGGCCAGCGTCCTCATCGCCACCATTTTCGTCGCCTTCTGCATAATCTCCGTCGCGGAAATTCTGGAGCTACCGAAGGATGGCGCGGGCGCGCTCATCCGCATCGCGGCGTTGATCGTGCATCTGGAAGTCGCACTGGCCATCTGGCAGAGCCGCCGCGTCATCAGCCGCTGGATCGCCGGGCGCCCCGGCGGACAAGGTTTCGTCGCCGGCTTCCGCCGCCGGTTTTCCAAAATCTGGTACATCATCGCCTTATTTTATGTGCTGGCGCTATGGGTCGCCTGGGCGGGCGGGGTGCAAAACGCGCTGGGCGTGGTGCTGCGGGCGATTCTGGTGGTACTGGCCGTGCTGGTGCTTGGCCGCATGGCCTGGACAGGCAGCAGCACCCTGCTCGGTCGCTTGTTCCCAGACCCCGCCACAGCGCCCGGCCGCGAAACGCCGAAACTCCTGCGCCGCGCCGGAACCTATAATCCGCTCATCCGCATTTTAGTGCGCGCGGCCATCGCGTTGGTGGCGCTGCTGCTCATCCTGCAAGGCTGGGGCATCAACGCCTTCGGCTGGCTGCTCACCAACTCGCTCAGCCGCGCCTGGCTCGGCGCGGTCTTTGCCGTAGCCATCACCGTCGCCATCGCCATCGTCATCTGGGAATTCATCATTTTCCAGTTGGAAGCGCGGGTGGATAGGCTGAACGCCGCCGGGCGCACACGCCAGGCCATGCGGCTGCGCACCCTCTCGCCTATCCTGCGCGCCGGGCTTGGCGCTGTCATCGTGGTGCTCACGCTCATCATCTGCCTTTCGCGCATTGGCGTGAACACCACCGGGCTGCTGGCCGTCTCCTCCGTGGTCGGTATCGCGGTGGGTTTCGGCAGCCAGAAATTGGTGCAGGACATCATCACCGGGCTGTTTTTGCTGTTTGAGGACGCTATTCAGGTGGGCGATGTCGCCTCGGTCGCCGGCATGTCGGGTACGGTGGAGCGCGTCTCCATCCGCACCATCCGGCTGCGCGGCGGCGATGGCTCAATCAACATCATCCCCTTCTCCTCCGTCACCATCGTCACCAACCAAACCCGCGACTTCAATTACGCACAAATCTCCATCATGGTCGGCTATCACGAGAATATCGAGCATGTGACGGCGGTGCTGAAGGATATCGGCGCCAGGATGCGCAGCGAACCCGCCTGGGCGGCGATGATGCGCGATGACCTTCAGCTTTTTGGTTTGGACGCTTTTGCCGAGCTGGGGCTGGTGATCACCGGGCAAATCCGCACCGGGCCAGGGCAGCATTGGTCGGTACGGCGTGAATTTTATGGCCGGGTGCAAAAACGCTTTGCCGAGGAAGGTATCGAGCTACCTTATCGCACCCAGCACCTGCGGTTAGACCTGCCGGCAAGCGGGCTGGAGCAACTGGCGCCCGAGACAAAGGTGCGGCCCAGCTCAACGAAACCCACACCGCAGGGCTAAAGCGTTCAGCTTTTAGCTGAACGCTTTGATTTTATGTTTGAGCGAGCAATTTCATGCATTTATCATGACGCTGCCGCGTCAATCTACTTGCACATTGCTCTAGGGTCGGATCGTTTCAAACTGAATTGCGGCGCGATCCGGCTTGAGACATAAAGCAGTTTTTCATCAATGTGTTCGCGCGATGGCCTTCAGCAGATTCTAAATCCCGCCATCACCGACCAGAACCCGCCGGGCCGTCGCTTTCTTTCCGGCTGGCACGGCGCCGTGCAACGCCTTGGTCGCCTCGGCGATCGCCAGCCCGGCGAATTGCGGCGCCAGCAGCGGTCCGCCCGCCTCGAACAGCCCGGCGAGCTTTAACATCGGCGCATTGGCAAAGGGCGGGGCAAAAAGCCCGGTTGTCTGCGCCTCCACCCGAAACAACAGGCTGCCGAGCAGCCGCGCAAGCTGGCCTTCAGAATAAGGCTGGCCATGGCCAAAGGGAGTGTTTTCGGCATAGGCCCAAAGCCCGCGCCGGTTGGGTACCACCACAATCAGTCGGCCGTCATCCTTCAGCACCCGCCATGCCTCGCGCAAGGCGCGGCGGGCGTTTTCCGCCTGCTCCAACCCATGGACGAATAAAATCCGGTCGAAGGACAGATCCGCAAACGGCAGCGATTCGGCCTCGGCCAGGCATGAGAGCCCCAGCCGCCCGGCAGGCCAGGGTGCGGCCCCCATATAAGCAGGTGAAACCGCGATGCAGCGCGCCTGCTCCCGCCATATATGCAGGCAAGGCCCGGCATGGCCGATACCCAACACGGAGTGTCCCTCCATGCGCGGCCACAGCCGGGTGAGCCTAAGGCCCAATGCCCCGGCGGCATGCCGCCCCAGCGCTGTCGCATAAAATCCTGCCGCATCTCGCGCATCAATCGCCATTGCCCCTATATAACGCGACAGAGTGAAGGAGCGAGAGAGATATGACAGTTACAGCCCAGGCGATTCCAATGCTTTCAGACAATTATTCCTGGCTGCTGATCGATTCAGCCACCGGCAAGACCGGTATTGTTGACCCCGCCGAGGCGGCACCCGCCATCGCCGTGTTGGAATCGATTGGTAAAAACCTGGATTTTATTTTCCTCACCCACCACCATGACGACCATATCGGCGGCGTCGCGGAGCTGGTGGAGGCGTATCACCCCATCGTTGTCGGCAACCAGGCGGATTCGCATCGCCTGCCCAAGCTTGATATCGCGGTGCATGAAGGCTCGCTGGTGGATTTCGGCAATGCGCGTCTGCGCGTCATCGAAACGCCCGGTCATACATTGGGCCATATTTCCTATTACATAGCCGATGGCGGCATTCTGCTTTCCGGCGACACGCTGTTCAGCCTGGGCTGCGGTCGGCTGTTCGAAGGCAGCCCAGCACAGATGTTCAGCTCGATCGCGAAATACAGCGACCTACCGGACGATACCTGGGTCTGCGCCGGGCATGAATATACTTCCGCCAACGCCAGGTTCGCGCTGACCCAGGAACCGGACAACGAGGCGCTGCTGCATCGCGCCCGGCAGGTTCAGGTATTGCGGGGACAAGGCCTGCCCACGCTGCCCGTGACCTTGCGCCAGGAACGTGCCACCAACCCCTTCATCCGCGCCAAAGATGCAGAAACATTCGGGCGTATCCGCGCGGCGAAGGATAATGCCTGAACGCTTGTGCAGCTTTTTTGCAACAATTGCTGAAAATGGTGATTTTGTTACACGATAATCCTGTTGCACAAGCGTCCAGGTTTGTTACCAAGTTCTGGACGGAAAGTCACAACAAGCGGCACCGTCTGGGAGACTTTAAATTTGTTCGCGCCTGGCTGCTGGTCGGTTTTGTGCCGATCAGCTTGGCCTTCGTTATTTGCGCTCAGGCAAAACCTTTCCAGCCAGGATATTGGGTTTCCTCCGGACGGCAGATCGTGCTTCAGATCGACCCTTGTGGCAAAGATCTGTGCGGCTTCATCGCGGGTATCGCGTTGGATCACCCCGGCGATGCGATGCCCAATGACTGGCGCGGCCAGCCGCAATGCGGGTTTCTTATGCTGCGCGTGGCCCCCGCGCCCCCAGCGGAGGACGGCAGCGAACGCTGGAAAGGCGTGCTGCAAGACCCACGGAACGGGAATGTCTACCGTACAATGATAAAATTCGACGCGGCGAGGAATCTCGACCTACATGGTTATATCGGCCTGCCGATCCTGGGAGAAACCCAGATATGGCCAAAATTCACCGGCACCATTGAGCCCGGCTGCAATGTGCCGTCACTCAACGGCAAGAATAATTAGAGCGCGATGATTTTAGGTTCGCTCACTTTGTGAGCGAACCTAAAATCTGAATCCGGCTCTAAAAACCCGCAAAACCCTTCAGGTAATCGTCTTCACGCCCCGTGCAATCGCTGCAACACCAGTGCGCGAAACTTCAGCCAGCCCCAGCGGGCGCATCAGTTCCAAAAACGCATCCAGCTTGTCGGTGGCGCCGGTGAGTTCAAAAGTAAAACTCTCCGTCGTCGCGTCGATCACCCGGGCACGGAACGCATCGGCCAGGCGCAGCGCCTCAGCACGCTTCTCGCCGGTGCCCAGCACCTTAATCAGCGCCAGTTCGCGCGCCAGATGCGGGCCCTCTGAAAGGTCCAGCACCTTATAAACCGGCACCAGCCGGTCAAGCTGCGCTTTAATCTGCTCGATCACCATGGCGGTGCCGCGCGTCACTACGGTGATACGGCTTTTGGAGCCGTCGCGCTCCACCGGCGCCACGGTGAGGTTGTCGATGTTATAGCCCCGGCCTGAGAAAAGCCCGATGACGCGCGCCAGCACGCCGGATTCATTTTCCACCAGAACCGAAATGGTTGCGGAACGTAATGTGGAGTCAGACATCAGACCAGCGCCATCCCTTCATTCGTCACAGCCGGGCCGGATGTGCCCTTATGCTCCGGCCCCAGCAGCATTTCATTATGCGCGGCACCGGAGGGGATCATCGGGAACACGTTTTCCTTCTGATCCACACAAATATCCGCGATCACCGGCCTGTCCACCGCGAGCATTTCGGCAATCACCTTGTCCAGATCATCAACCTTTTCCGCGCGCAGCCCCACAGCATGGAAGCTCTCCGCCAGCTTCACAAAATCCGGCAACGCCTCGGAGTACGAGCTGGAATAGCGGCTGCCATGCAGCAGCTCCTGCCATTGCCGCACCATACCCATATATTGGTTGTTCAGAATGAAAATCTTCACCGGCAGGCGGTATTGCGCCAGCGTGCCCATTTCCTGAATGTTCATCAGAATGCTGGCCTCGCCGGCAATGTCAATCACCAGCGCATCCGGATGCGCCACCTGCGCGCCCATGGCGGCGGGCAGGCCGTAGCCCATGGTGCCCAACCCGCCGGAGGTCATCCAGCGGTTTGGCTTCTCGAACCGGAAATACTGTGCGGCCCACATCTGGTGCTGGCCAACCTCGGTGGTGATGAACGTCTCCCGCCCGCGCGTGGCCTTGTAAAGCTGCTCGATGGCGTATTGCGGCTTGATGATGCTGCCGGGGTCGCGGTTCTGGGTAAAGCGCAGGGAATCCTTGGCGCGCCACGCATCAATCTGCCCCCACCATTTCGTCAGGGCGGTGCGGTTGGGCTGGGCGGTGTCTTGCTTCCAGGCCGCGATCAACGCCTTCAGCGTGGCCAGCGCATCGCCGACAATCGCCACATCCACCATCACCGATTTATTAATGCTGGCGGGGTCGATATCGGCGTGAATTTTCTTGGAATTGGGCGAAAACGCGTTCAACCGCCCGGTCACCCGGTCATCGAACCGCGCGCCGATATTCAGCATCACGTCGCACCCATGCATGGCCAGGTTCGCCTCGTACGTGCCGTGCATCCCCAACATGCCGACGAATAGCGGGTCAGAAGCCGGGTAGGCGCCCAGGCCCATAAGCGTGTTGGTGATGGGAAAACCGGTGAGGCGGGTAAATTCAACCAGCAGGCGCGAGGCTTCCGGCCCGGCATTGATCACGCCGCCACCGGCATAAATAACCGGGCGCTCGGCGCGCTTGAGCATCGCCACTGCTTCCTCAATCCGGCGCGGGTCCGGCTCGGTGCGGGGGCGGTAGGAGCGATGCGGCGCGTTGCTCGGCTCCCGGTATGGCGCCGGGGCGATGAGAATATCCTTCGGCAGATCGATCAGTACCGGGCCGGGGCGGCCGGTGCGCGCCACAAGAAACGCCTCGTGCATCACGCGCACCAAATCCTCGGATTTTTTCACCAGGTAATTATGCTTGGTGGCCGGGCGGGTGATGCCGGTAGTGTCGGCCTCCTGGAAGGCGTCGTTGCCGATCAGATGTGTGGGCACCTGGCCGGAAAGGCAAACCAGCGGAATGGAGTCCATCAACGCATCCACAAGGCCGGTCACGGCATTCGTCGCCCCTGGGCCGGAGGTCACCAGCACCACGCCCACCTTGCCGGTGGAGCGCGCATAGCCCTCGGCCGCGTGCACCGCCGCTTGTTCGTGCCGGACAAGAATGTGCCGGATCTCATTCTGCTTGAACAGCGCATCATAAAGCGGCAGCACCGCGCCGCCCGGATAGCCGAAAATGACATCCACGCCCTGCGCCTTAAGCGCCCGGAGCACCGCTTCCGCGCCGGAATTCATCAGCTCAGATGCTGCAATCGTGCTGTCCATATCGTCCTGCCATTCGCGTCCAGAATATCCATCCGGTACAGTGCCCAGCCCGGAAGGTCAACCGCTGTGATTTATAAAATTACCTAAATCAGCTAAATATCTTTCCGAAAATTTCGTATTTTGGTCGATTCTTGAATGGATTATTTGCATATCTGTTTTGCTTGCCAGTTCCTGGTGCCTGAACCAGGTCATTTGCCGCTTGGTGTACTGAAATGTGGCCAGCACGGCGCGGGCTTTCGCCGCCGCCAGCGAAATTTCGCCCCGCAGATACGCGCCAAGCTCCGGCACGCCGTGGGCGCGCATCAAGGGCAGCTCCGGCGGCAGGTTCAGCGCCAGCAGGGCGCGGGCTTCATCCAACGCGCCGGCTTCCAGCATGGCGGCAAAGCGGGTCTCTATCGCCTCGCGCAAGGCGGGCCGGGGCGGGTCCAGCAGAATCATTTTGAGAGTCCAGCCTTGCAGCCTTTCCGTGGGTTGGGCCTGCCAGTAAGCAATGCCTTTGCCCGTACCCAGCAGCACCTCATAGGCGCGGGCAATGCGCTGGCTGTCACCTGGTTTCAGCTTCGCGGCGGTCTCGGCATCCAGTTTCGCGTGCAGCACCTCTGGACCTAGCTGGACCAGCAACCGCCGTGCCTCGGCGCGGGCGTTCTCGCCTGGGTCGGGAATATCGGCAATGCCCTTCACCAGGGCGGAAAAATACATCCCCGTACCGCCGCAAATGATGGGGAGACGCGCCGCCTGCATCTCGTCTTTTGCCGCCTTGCGCCACCAGGCGGCATTGGCTGGTTCACCCGCTGCCTTCACGCCATAAAGAACATGCGGGGCCGCCGCCTCGTCCTCCAGGCTCGGCCGGGCGGTCAGCACCCGCAGCTCCCGGTAGCATTGCATGGCATCGGCATTGATGATGGTGCCGCCCAATTCCCGGGCGATCGCCAAAGCCAGGGCGGATTTGCCGCTGGCCGTCGGGCCCGCAATGATCAACCCGGTGCGTTGCCCAAACCCCGTCTCTGCCTTATCCGAAGCACCCATGACACCGTCTAGTTCCCACATCGTTACCCTCGTGGCCAGCCGAGAGGCTGGCGCCCTCACCCAGCAGGATGTCGCCCGCGCTTTGAGTTATGTGCAGGGGCGGACCGTGACATGGCTTGAGCAGGGCCGCGCCGTGGAATTTCCAGCCCGGCTTGCGCCAGACCGTTCGGCCCTGGCCGCGCTGCTGAGCCATAAAGCGGTGGATATTTTCATCACCAAGCCTCGCGGTCGGCGCAAGGCCGTGCTAGTCGCGGATATGGACAGCACCATCGTCACCGCTGAAACGCTGGACGAGTTGGCTGGCTTTGCTGGCCTGCGAGAAAAAATCGTCGAGATCACTGCTCGCGCGATGAATGGTGAGCTGGATTTCTCCGAGGCTCTGCGGCAGCGCGTAACGCTGCTGAAGGGCCTGCCCGTGAATGCGCTGGAGCAGACCTGGAAGGGAATCCAATATTGCCCCGGGGCTCGCACGCTGGTGGCCACCATGAACGCCTTTGGCGCCACCACCGCACTGGTCTCCGGCGGCTTTACGTTTTTCACCGCCCGCGTGGCGCAAGAGCTGGGCTTTGCCGCCCACCGCGGCAATATGCTGCTGGATGACGGTACGGCGCTGACCGGCGAGGTGGCTGAGCCGATTCTGGACAAAGCAGCAAAGCTGGCCGCACTGGAGGCGTTTGCCGCCCAGCGCGGCGTTAAGCTCACCGCCACCTTAAGCGTGGGCGATGGTGCGAATGATCTGCCGATGCTCCAAGCCGCGGGGCTTGGCATCGCCTACCAGCCCAGGCCCGTGGTGGCGGCGCAAATCGGCAACCGCATTGAACATACGGACTTGACCTCTCTGCTGTTTGCGCAAGGATATCCGGCATCGGCATTCAAGGGAGACTGAGATGAAAACGCGTGCGGCTGTAGCCCGGGCTCCGGGCAAAATTCTGTCTCTGGAAACCGTGGATATCGCCGGGCCGAAATT
>JAKAZY010000075.1 GCA_021826425.1 Pseudomonadota bacterium | reverse complement strand
CTCAATTTTCGCCCATTGCTTGTCAGACAGCCAAAATAGGTTCCGCCTCATTTACCACCCCCGAATCGGGGGTAGAGAATCATCCGATCAAGGAAATATCAACAAGTTTATTGGGTTATGGCCCTAGATTGAATATCTTAGTGGCATGATTCACGAAAAATTCGTGACACGAATTTTGCGATCAGGACACTAGCCAGTTTGTCGCGCAACCGCCGCCTTTACTGTATTTTCTATCAGGCAAGCGATCGTCATTGGCCCAACCCCGAACGGGACTGGTGTCAATGCTCCTGCGACTTGCACTGCTTCGTCGAACGCCACGTCGCCTACGGTGAGGAATGTACCGTCAGCTTGCTCAACTCGGGTCGTACCGACATCAATGACGACCGCACGAGGTTTGATCCAGTCTCCGCGGACCAAGCCCGCCTTCCCCACAGCGCTGACCAGAATATCTGCGCCTCTGCAAATAAATTGCGTGTCGCGCGTATGGATATGAGTTTGGGTTACGGTCGCCCTTTCTGCCAAAAGCAACGCCGCGACAGGTTTGCCTACGATGTTTGAGCTACCGATGACGACAGCGTGGCTTCCCGTCAGATCCGGAACGACCGATTTGATGAGTCGCAAACATCCCAGCGGTGTGCAGGGGACAAGCGCATCCGCGCCCTGGGTCAGCAGCCCAGCATTCAATGCGTGGAGTCCATCGACATCCTTTTCAGGGTCGATGGCGGCCATGACCCGCAGCGTATTAATCTGGGTCGGCAAGGGCAGCTGAACGAGGATGCCGTCAATCTCATCCCGGTCGTTCAAAGCCTGGATGACGTTCAGTAACTCCATCTCGGACACGGTAGCGGGCAGAAGCTTCAGGTCCGTTAGGAAGCCGAGTTTTTCAGCGCGTTTAGCCTTGCTCTTGACGTAGAGATGGCTTGCCGGGTCGTCTCCCGCGAGCACGACGGCCAGACCGGGGCGTCGACGCAAGGTGGCTGCCCGTGCTCGGGCCGTCTCTATAACGGTATGAGCGTGCGATCGACCATCGAGTATTTCGGCTCTCATCAACGGGCCTCCCAATTCATTACATAGTCGTAAAATAAATCAGTCCCAACACCTCGTCGGGATTTCCGACGGTCTAAACACGCGCCGGGTGATCGCACGCTTTCCGATGGTTTGCCATCTTGCTGCGCCAGTTGCGTTAGGTTCATTTGATAGCATCAGCCGGTAGGCGTCGCAACGCTCAAGCACGTCATCTTGACATGGTGTAGTTCGGCAGAGCGATACCAAAATCAAGGCTTTTGGAAACTTTGGTGGCGTAAGTAAGATCACCGGGTTTCAGCATAACAAAAGCTGTGACCGCAGCCCCGTGAAGGGCATCCCGCCCCGTCATTCAGGCATCGTTTCGATGGTAATCAGCCGAAATGAGGAGTGCCTATTCATCACCTCAGGCGGTTCAACCTGGGGCAACATTTGATCAAATTTTACTCGTTCAAACAAAGAGTTAACGCGGTTTGCGTGAACCGGTGTGAACGCAGACCGCTCTCGTCGGTGGCTTGCACCCGACCAACACCTACCCCTGCTCCTTCTTATACGGCCCGTCCTGCGCCATCGCTTCCATCGTCCGCAAAACCTCCTCGCGCTCCAGCTCTAAAAACTGCGCCACCGCGTCTCTCAAACCTGGATGCGCGATGTAATGGGCCGAGTAGGTCGGCTTTGGCAGGTAGCCGCGCTGGATCTTGTGCTCACCTTGCGCCCCCGCCTCCACCCGGCCGATGCCATGCGTGATCGCGTATTCAATTGCCTGATAGTAACAAAGCTCGAAGTGCAGAAACGGCACATCCTCCACGCTGCCCCAGTTGCGGCCATAGAGCACGCTCTCGCCGCGCAGATTAAGCGCCCCGGCGATGGGTTTGCCGTTGCGCTCCGCCAGCATCAGCACGACTTTCTCCCCCAGCCGCGCGCCCAGCAGCGGAAAAAATTCCGGCGTTAGATATGCCCCGCCCCATTTGCGCTCCACGGTGGAGAGGTAGAATTCGTAAAATTGCCGCCACACCGCAGGCGTCAGCTCCGGCCCGCTCAACGCCCGGAAGCTCACCCCCGCCTGCGCCTCCCGCCGCTCGCGCCTTATCGCCTTGCGCTTGCGCGAGGATAAAGCGGCCAGAAAATCCTCGAAGCTGCCATAGCCGGGGTTTTCCCAATGAAACTGCATGCCCAGCCGTTGCAGCCAACCCGCCTGGCCCAGCCCTTGCCACTCCGCCGCCGTGCAGAACGTTACATGGACAGAGGAGCAGCTTGATGCCTCGCACGCCGCCTCAAGTGCTGCCGCCATTTCCGCCGCACCCAGCCTCTGGGTGAGCAAACGCGGCCCTGGCACCGGCGAGAACGGGGAAGCCACCTGCAATTTGGGATAATAGCGCCCGCCCGCGCGCTCAAACGCGTTGGCCCAGCCATGGTCGAACACATATTCGCCGTAGGAATGGGTTTTGGCATAGCTGGGTGCCACCGCCAGCACAGCCCCGCCCTCCCCGCGCAAGGCCAGATAGCGCGGGTACCACCCCGTGCGTCCGCCTACCGAGCCGCTATCCTCCAAGCCTGAGAGAAACGCATAGGAGACGAACGGATTACCGCCCGCGCAAGCGTCCCATGCCTCTTGCCCGATATCGGCAATCCGTGAAAAAATTTCCGCTTCAAGAGATGTCTCGTCCGCCATAACCTACCATATGTGCGGCGGACGGCATTTCGCCAGCAGGAACAGGACAGATTATATGGCTGACGGACAAACCCCGCCCCGCGACCTGGTTAAACTCGCCGATTACCGCCCGCCCGCCTTCCTGGTTGACCATGTCTCACTGGATTTCGAGCTGGACCCGCAAGCCAGCATCGTCCGTTCCCGGCTGCAACTGCGCCGCAACGCCCCCGGCCCGCTGAAGCTGGATGGCAAAAAGCTGGAGTTGCTCTCGATCGCCCTTAACGGCGAGGCGCTGGGCGATAACCGCTATGAGCTGGATGAAGAGGGCCTGACCATCCATGAGGCGCCGGACGAGGCGGTGCTGGAAACCAGCGTGCGCATTGCCCCCGCCGCCAATACCGAGCTCTCCGGCCTCTACACCTCCGGCTCCGGCTTCTTCACCCAATGCGAGCCGGAAGGCTTTCGCAAGATCACCTTCTTCCCGGACCGGCCAGATGTAATGGCCCGCTACCATGTGCGTATGCGCGCCGATCCGGATAAATTCCCCATCCTGCTCTCCAATGGCAACAAGCTGGCTGCGGGCGTGGAAAACGGCAAAGCCTATGCGGAGTGGGAAGACCCGCACCCCAAGCCGTCATATCTTTTTGCTCTGGTCGCAGCGGATCTGGTTTCGTTGCAGGATGAGTTCACCACGCGCTCCGGCCGCAAGGTGGAACTTGGAATCTGGGTGGAGCGGGGCGATGAAAACCGCTGCGCGCATGCCATGGCAGCCCTGAAACGCGCCATGCGATGGGACGAGGATATTTTCGGCCTCGAATATGACCTCGATATTTTTAACATCGCCGCGGTGTCGGATTTCAATGCCGGGGCGATGGAGAACAAAGGCCTCAACATCTTCAACACCGCCTATGTGCTGGCGGATTCCCAGACCGCGACGGACATGGATTTCCAGAATGTGGAGCGCGTCATCGCGCATGAATATTTCCACAACTGGACCGGCGACCGCGTGACCTGCCGGGACTGGTTTCAGCTTTCCTTGAAGGAGGGACTGACGGTTTTCCGTGACCAGGAATATATGTCAGATCAGTTCTCAGCCGCGGTGAAAAGAATTGCTGATGTACGGCTGCTGCGCGCGACACAGTTCAGGGACGATGCCGGGCCGCTTGCGCACCCCGTGCGCCCGGCCAGCTATATGGAGATCAACAATTTCTACACCACCACCATCTACGAGAAGGGGGCGGAGGTGGTGCGCATGTACCGCAGCATCATCGGGCGCGAGGCGTTTCGCCGCGGCATGGATCAATATATCGCCAAAAACGATAATTCCGCTGCCACGGTGGAGGATTTCTGGGCGGCGATGCAATCTGCCACGGATATCGACCTGAAACAGTTGCTGCTCTGGTACGAACAAGCCGGCACTCCGGAGATCAGTTGCGCCGAAGCCTGGGACGAGGCCGCAAAAACCTTTACGCTCACGCTGCGCCAGCATATTCCCTCCACGCCCGGCCAGGCAGAGAAACAACCCATGCTGATCCCCGTGTCGATGGGGCTGCTGGATAAATCTGGGCAGGACATGCACGCCGAGACGCTGCTGCTGCGCGAGGCGACGCAGAGCTTCAGCTTCACGCTGCCACAAAAACCCCAGGCGGTTTCACTGTTCCGGCATTTCTCCGCCCCCATCAAACTGAAGGGCCAGAGCCGCGAGCGGCTGGCCTTTCTGGCCGCGCATGACAGCGATTTGTTCAACCGCTGGGATGCGTTGCAGCAATACGCCAGCGCGGTTTTGCTGGAGGCCGTTGCCGCCCACCAGGCGGGACAAAGCTTCACGCTGGATGCGCGGTTGCAGGAGGCTATCGCCGCGACATTGCGCGATGCCGCGCGTGACCCCGCTTTCGCCGCCGAGGCGCTCACCCTGCCGATGGAAACATTGCTGGCGGACGATATGACGATCGCCGATCCCGACGCCATTCATGCGGTTCGCCAGGCGGCGCGCCAGGCGCTGGGCCAGGTCTTGAACGCTGAGTTCCAAGCCGCATACAAGGCGTTTGGCGGTGCTGCGCCAGATGATGTTTGCGGACCCGCCATTGGCGCCAGGGCCCTGCGCAACGCGGTGCTGGGGTATTTGTCTGCCGCCCAGGGCACGGCCCTGGCCGCCGCGCAGTTTCACCACGCCGGCAACATGACCGAGAAGCTGGCGGCACTGGCCCATCTGGTAGACACACCCGGCCCAACGCGGGATGCGGCACTGCAAGGCTTCTACGAGCAATGGAGCGGCACGCAATTGGTGCTGGATAAATGGTTCTCGGTGCAGGCGCGCAGCAACGCGGCGGACACCCTGGCGGTGGTGCAGGCGCTCGCCGCCCATCCGGACATGGATTTGCGCAACCCCAACCGGGTGCGCGCGCTCATCAGCGCCTTCACGGCCAACCCGTCGAAGTTCCATGACAAATCCGGCGGGGGCTACAAGCTGTTGGCGGATTTCGTGCTGCGGCTGGATGAAACCAACCCGCAGATCGCGGCACGGCTGGTAACGGCGCTGGGCCATTGGCGTCGGTTTGATCCCGCCCGGCAGGAATTGATGAAACGAGAACTTGAACGCGTCCTGGCGCGTGAACATCTCAGCCGTAACACCTACGAAATGGCGTCCAAGGCGCTGGCTTAAGGAGCACCCCATGATCGAGCTTTATTACTGGACCACCCCGAATGGCCATAAGGTCAGCATTTTTCTTGAGGAAGCGGGGGTTGAATACAAGATCTTCCCCGTCAACATCTCCAAGGGTGAGCAGTTCAACCCGGATTTCCTGGCCTTCGCGCCAAACAATCGCATCCCCGCCATCCGCGATATGGCGCCGGCAGATGGCGGAGCGCCGCTAGGCGTTTTCGAATCGGGCGCCATTCTGGAATATCTGGCGGACAAGACAGGCAAGTTTCTTCCAAAAGAGCCGCGAGCACGCTTCAATGTTCTGCAATGGCTGTATTGGCAGATGGGCGGGCTTGGTCCCATGGCCGGGCAGAACCATCATTTCGTGCAATACGCGCCAGAGCGCATCCCCTATGCGATGGAGCGTTACGTGAAGGAGACCAACCGGCTCTATGGCGTGCTGAACAAGCAGCTTGAAGGCAAGGCGTATATCGCCGGGGATTATTCCGTCGCCGATATGGCAAGCTACCCGTGGATTGTGCCATACGAGCGCCAGCAGCAGAAGCTTGAGGATTTTCCGCATCTGCACGCCTGGTTCCAGCGCATGGCTGCCCGCCCCGCCGTGCAGCGCGCCTATGCCCTGGCCAAGTATATCAACAGCACGCCCACCGTATCGCAGGACGCGAAGGCCATACTGTTCGGCCAGACCGCACGATGAGCCGGAAACTCTACGACCTTACAGCCGCCGACGGTACGCGCTTTTCGCCGTATTGCTGGCGCGTGAAACTGGCGTTGGCGCACAAGAACATCGATTACGAGACCATCCCCTGGCACTTCACCGAGAAGGCGGCAATCGCCGCCTCCGGCCAGGAGAAGGTTCCGGTCCTGCAGGACGGCGCCAACATCGTTTCAGACAGCCAGATTATCGCCGATTATCTGGAACGCACCTATCACACCGAAAACTCTCTGTTTGGCGAAGCGCCTGCGCGTGCGTTGATCATGTTCGTGAAGGAATGGAGCGAAACAATTCTACATCCAGCGCTCGCCCGTGTGGTGGTGGTGGATGTCTACCGCCGTTTGGCGCCCCAGGATCAGGCTTATTTCAGGCAGAGCCGCGAGGCGATGTTCAAGTGCAGCCTGGAGGAGATTGAGGCCAACCGCCCTGCTGCGCTGGAAACGCTGCAGGCGTCGTTGAGGCCGCTTCGCCGACTGCTCTCAAACCAGGGTTTCATCGCCGGCGAGGCGCCAAACTGGGCGGATCATATCGTTTTCGGCGGCCTGCAATGGGGGCGGCTGATGTCCTCCACGCCGTTGCTACCGGAAAACGATGTCATTCTGGGCTGGATGAGCCGCGTGCTCTCCCATTATGGACTGGAGGGCTGAGTTAGAGCGCGATGACTTCAGATTCGCTCACTTTACGAGCGAGCCTGAAGTCAGAATCGCCCTCACCTTCATAGTTTTAGGGGCGGATTCAGATTTTAGAACGGATCACGCCGTGATTCGCTCTAAAATCATCCGGCTCTAAGCTTTCCAGAAGGTCATCAGCAACCCGCCCGCGAGGATCAGCGCGCCGCCGGCGAGGATGGAAGGTGAGGGCCGCATGCCAAAAGCGAACAGGTTGATGAGCTGGGCGACGACAAAGAACAACGAGACATAAACGCCCAGCAGCCGCCCAAAATCCCAGGGCGGCAAATTCACCGTAACCCCGTAGATAAACAAAACCACAGCGGCAGCGCCGAAAAAGCCGATCCGCACCGGCATGGCATGGGCGTGTAGGGCCGTGCGCGCCAGCGCGTCGCCGCCTGACTCCAAAGCCGCCGCAAGAGTTAGCACCAGCAAAATGGAAAAATTATTCATGGCGGCCAACATGCACCACCGCCAGGGTGCGGGCAATATTAAACTTGCTTACGATACTGAATAAACCCAGGCTTGTCCGCTAGCTTGTCGTATAGCGCCTGGGCGGTTGTGTTGGTTTCGTGCGTCATCCAGTAAACGCGGGTGCTTCCCGCGGCGCGCGCACGCTCATAAACTGCCTCGATCAAGGCACGGCCAACGCCTTTGCCGCGTGCGGCTTCGGCGGTGAACAAATCTTCCAGATAGCAGACATCTTCCACCATCCAGGTGTTGCGATGGAAAATGTAATGCACCAACCCCAGCAATTCGCCGTTTTCCTCCGCCACCAGAGCATGGACAGGCTCGGCTGCATCGAAGAAACGCGCCCACAACGATTCCGTAACATGATCCGGCAGGTTCTCCACTTTGTAGAAGCTAAGATAACCCTGCCAGAGCGGCAGCCAGCTTGCTTTATCCTCTGGGCGGACGGGGCGGATGATCATGCAAGCCTTCCTAATGCGGCGCTGAGGCGTTGTGCCTCATTGGCGAAACTCTGCTCGCGCTCGCGGTGTTCTTCAAGTACCGCTTCCGGCGCGCGGGAGGTGAAGTCGGCATTGCCAAGCTTGGCCTGGACCTTTTTCAACTCGCCTTCGGCTTTGGAAAGCGCCGTCGCAAGGCGCTTCTTCTCGGCTTCCAGGTCGATGAGACCTTCCAGCGGTAGAATGATCGTGGCCTCGTTCAACACCGCCTGCGCGGCGTTTTTTGGCACCGGGCCGGTCAGCGGGCCGATTTCCGAAGCGCGCGCCATGCGGGAGATCGCTTCAAACCAGCGTTGCGCGCGGGAAAGCGTTTCTGTCGTGGCGTCCTGCAAAAACACCGGCGATTTCTGCGAAGGCGGGACGTTCATTTCGGAGCGCACGGTGCGGATTTCTGAAACCAAGCTGACGAGCCAATTCAGCTCCGCTGAAGCATCTTCCGCAGCCGTTACCGCGATGGGCTGCGGCCAGTGGGTGGAGATGAGGGAATAGGCTTCGCCATAGCCGAAATGGTCCCACAAATCTTCCGTGACATAGGGGATAACCGGGTGCATGAGGCGCAGCAACACGCCCAGAACATAGGCGGCGGTGTCGCGGATTTCGGGCGCGTCAGCCTCGCTGGTGAAGCCCGGTTTGGCGAGTTCGATGAACCAGTCGCAGAAATCGCCCCAGGCGAAGCGGTAGCAGGCGGCGGCATAGTCGTTGGGGCGGAAGGCATCCAGCCCTGCGGTGGCGGTTGTTATCGCCTCATTGGCGCGGGACAGAATCCAGCGGCAGAGCGGCAGCTTCGCGTTTTCCGGTTTGAAGGCGGGGTTCGGCTTTACCCCGTTCATTTCCAGAAAACGTGCTGCGTTCCATATCTTGGTGATGAAGGCGCGGTTGATTTCGACGATCTTTTCGCCGAGCTTCACGTCCCGCCCCTGCCCCGCGGCAGCCGCCACAGAATAGCGCAACGCGTCGGCACCGAATTTGTCGATGAGCGTCAGCGGGTCCAGCACATTGCCCTTGGATTTGGACATTTTCTGGCCCTTCTCGTCCCTCACCAGGCCGTGGATGTAGATGGTGCGGAACGGCACATCGCCCATGAAATGCAGGCCCATCATCATCATCCGGGCGACCCAGAAGAAGATGATGTCAAAGCCCGTTACCAGCGTATCGGTGGGGTAATATTTGGCCAATTCCAGCGTCTGCTCCGGCCAGCCCAGCGTAGAAAAAGGCCAGAGGGCGGAGGAGAACCATGTGTCCAGCACATCCTCATCCTGCGTGAGTACGGCACCGCCCGCTTTGGCTTTAGCTTCAGCCTCGGTGCGGGCGACATAGACGTTTCCGGCTTCGTCGTACCAGGCCGGAATGCGGTGGCCCCACCAGAGCTGGCGGGAAATGCACCAGGGTTGGATGTCGCGCATCCAGGCGAAGAAGGTGTTTTCCCATTGCTGGGGCACGAATTTGGTGCGGCCTTCCTCAACGGCCTTAATGGCGGGCTGGGCCAGCACTTGCGCGTTGCAATACCATTGCGTGGTGAGGAACGGTTCAATCACCGTGCCGGAGCGGTCACCATAAGGCACCATGTTCTGGTGGGGTTTCACCTCGACCAGTTGCTCGCGCGCCTCCAGCTCCGCCGCAATCAGCTTGCGCGCGGCAAAACGGTCCTGCCCCTCCAACCCGCGCACAAATTCCGGCATCTCGCCCAGCTCGGCCAGGGTGATGCGGCCCTGACGGTCCAGCATCGAGGGCATTGCTAGGTTGTGGCGCTTGCCGACCTCGAAATCGTTGAAATCATGCGCGGGGGTGATCTTCACCGCCCCGGTGCCCTTTTCAGGGTCCGCGTAGTCATCCGCGATGATGGGGATTTTGCGTTCGGTGAGCGGCAGAATGACCATCTTGCCGATAAGGTGCTTGTATTTCTCGTTTTCCGGATGAACGGCGACGGCGGTGTCCGCCAGCATCGTCTCCGGCCGCGTGGTAGCGACAATAATCTCCTCGCCGCCCTCAACCGAGTAGCGGATATGCCACATATTGCCTTTGGTCTCGCAGCTTTCCACCTCAAGGTCCGAGATCGCGGTCTGCAAGGCGGTGTCCCAGTTCACCAGCCGCTTATCCTGGTAGATCAGCCCTTCCTCGAACAGCCGCACGAAGACCTCGCGCACCGCCACGGAAAGCCCTTCATCCATGGTGAAACGCTCGCGCGCCCAATCCGGCGAGGCGCCGAGGCGGCGGAGCTGCTGGGTAATGGTGCCGCCGGATTCGGCCTTCCACTGCCACACACGGGAGAGGAAGGTTTCGCGGCCAAGCTGTTT
>JAKAZY010000074.1 GCA_021826425.1 Pseudomonadota bacterium | reverse complement strand
CTTCTGCCGCCTGAAAGATTTCAGACGTATCGCAACACGCTATGACCGACTGGCCGTAAATTTCGCCGCATCAATCTATCTCGTGGCCGCGGTCGTGTGGTGGATATTATGAGTCTGGACCCTAAAAATCTGCCAAAGTAGTGCTGGGAGGTGGTTAAGCGTTTCATTCTGGGATGATATAAGCTTTCTCATGATTGAAATCGATACACACCGTGTCGCCGATATAAGCCTGAAGATTGCTATCTTGCCTTTGTGTGCGGACAGATAATTCCTGTCCCCATCTAGTGCGAACCATGTAAGCTATGACATCGCCGAGATACGTCCGACCCGTTATCTGAACGGGAATTCCCTCTTCAGCAAGGAACAAATCTTCGGGCCGCAACATTAACCGCTTCGCGCCCTCGCGGTTTGGCTGATAATTTTGCAGCGTGGTGCCGTCAGGCAGATGCGGAAAGCCAGCCTGCAGATGGACATCTATGAGATTGGAGTTGCCGATGAACCCGGCAGTGAAGGTGCTGACGGGGCGGTCGTAAAGATCTTCCCCTGTTCCTACCTGCTCGATGCAGCCATGGTTGAATAATACAATGCGGTCTGAAAGCCGAAGGGCTTCTTCCTGGTCATGCGTGACGTAGATGATGGTCACGCCGGTTTCGAGGTGGATGCGTTTAATTTCTGTTTGAATGTCCTCACGGAGTTTTTTGTCGAGCGCGGAGAGTGGTTCGTCCATCAGCAAAATCTGGGGATCATAAGCCAAGGCGCGTGCCAGAGCGACTCGTTGCTGCTGACCGCCGGAGAGCTGAGCGGGTTTGCGGTCGCGCATGGGTGTGAGATGCACAAGGTCCAACATCTCCTTCACCTTTGAGTCAATTTCTGCTTTTGGGCGGCG
Organism: Pseudomonadota bacterium; assembly: GCA_021826425.1. Lineage (GTDB taxonomy): Bacteria > Pseudomonadota > Alphaproteobacteria > Acetobacterales > Acetobacteraceae > Acidocella. The sequence continues at coordinate 9,192 of JAKAZY010000074.1, read as the reverse complement.
GCGAACGCGCAGGGGAAAAGCAATATTCTCCGCCACGGTGAGATGCGGGAATAAAGTATAGCGCTGAAAGACCATTCCAATGTCGCGGTGATTTGGCGAAACCCCAACCAGGGAGCGGCCGTTAAGCAGCACATCGCCCGCATTGGGCTCAATGAAGCCCGCAATGGCATATAGTGTGGTGCTTTTGCCGGAGCCTGACGGACCGAGGAAGGTGATGAACTCGCCTTTTTCAATCCGCAGGGAAATGTTATTGATGGCTACAAAGTCCCCGAATTCCTTGCGGAGATTGCGCAGTTCGAGATAGGCGCCGCTCATCGCTTTGAATCCTTATTAAAAAGAGCCGCCAGCCCCATGAGCAGGATGGTGCCGAGCACGAGCAAAGAGGACACCACAGCTATGTCCGGTGAGAGATTCTGTTGCACCTCGCCCAACATGCGTACCGGCAAGGTTTGTAGGCCGGGGCTGGACATGAAGATGGCCACCACCACCTCGTCCCACGAGGTGAGGAAGGAGAAGATGGCGGCGGAGAAAATGCCGTGACTGATGGCGGGAAGAATTACACGGATGCGCGCTTCCCATAGCGAGGCGCCGCAGAGCATGGCGGCGTCTTCCAATGATTTGTCCGTTTGTTCCAACGCGCTGGTAATGGCGACGATAGAGAAGGGTAAGGCCAGCACCAGGTGCGCCAGTACGAAGCCAAGAAACGTGCCCGCCAGATGCAGTCGCAGGAAGGTGGCATAGAGCGCGATGCCCAGCACGATGGAGGGCATGATCATCGGCGTCAGGAAAAAGCCGCGCATCGTCTCGCGTCCAGGGAAATTGCCGCGAGCTATAGCGAAGCCCGCGAGCAGGCCGAGCAGGACCGAGGCTAATGTGACGACGATGCCAAGCTCAACGGAGGTGAGGAAGGAGCTTAGCCAGTTCGGGTCGGCGAAGACCTCCTGATACCATTGCAGCGTCCAGCCCGGGGGCGGGAATTGCAGCCATTGCGAGCTATCGAAAGAGAGCGCGATGAGCAGGCATAGGGGGGCGAGCAGAAACACCACCGCCAACCCCGCCACCCCGCAGAGAGCAACGCGCAACCAGCCGAGCTGCGAGAAATCCAGCAGCATGGATCAGCTCCTTTTCTGGCTGTGCGGGGCGAGATAGCGCGCCTGCACGGCGTAGAGGGCGAGTGTGACCACCAGCAGTAAGAAGGAGGCGGCACCGGCCAGGCCCCAATTGAGCAAGGTTTGCACCTGCTGGGCGATGAGTTCGGCCAGCATCATGTCCTGCGCGCCGCCCAGCAAAGACGGGGTGATGTAATAGCCAAGCGACATCACGAAGATAATGAGCCCGCCCGCCGCCAGGCCCGGTAGCAGCAAGGGCAGGAAGATGCGGGTGAAGCTTTGCAGGCGCGAGGCGCCGCAGAGCGAGGCAGCCTGGAACATCGAGGGATCGAGCGAAGCCAGCGGGCCGCGCAGGGAAATGACCATGAAGGGCAGCATGATATAGACCATGCCGATCACCACCCCCGCCATACTGCCATAGAGTGGCAGAGGATTCTGGATCAGACCCGCCCAGATCAGGAAATTATTGATGGGACCGTTATCCTGCAGCAGTACCATCCAAGCATAGGTGCGGGCCAGCAGGTTGGTCCACATGGAGAGGATGACGATGCCGAACACCAGCCGCCCCAGCCGGCGCGGCGCCACGGTGATGAACCAAGCCAGGGGTAGCCCCACCAACGCGGTGATGGCGGTAACGATAAAGGAAATCAGGAACGTATTTTCCAGCACATTCGCATAGGTACCGGTGGCCAGAAGGGCGGCGTAGTTCTGCAGGCCGAAATGCGGCTCTAGGATGGAGCGTAGCAGCAGAGCCAGAACCGGCAGGGCGAAACAGAGCAGCAGAAAGGCCAGAACCGGCACCGCCGGGGCAAAGCCCCTGGGGCGGCGGCGCTTTTTTTCAGGCGGGGCGGTTTGCACCGCCCCGGTCAGGGTTATTTGGTCTGCCATGCGTACCAGCGGTTGGCGATATCGTCACGATGCGCGGCCCAATAATCCATATTGAGGTCGATATGCGTGGCGGCATGGGCGTTGGGCAGTTCCGCCAGGGCTTTCGGGCCCATCAGCGCGGCGGAGCCTTTGTTCACCGGGGCATAGCCGGTATCTGTGGCGAACTTGGCCTGGGCCTCGGCGCTGGTAGCGTAAGCGATGAATTTCTGCGCCGCCGCCATGTTGGGGGCTCCTTTCGGGATCACCAGCATGTCGCCGGTGGTAAGATTATCGTCCCAGCTCATTGCCACGGGCACGCCAGAATCCTCCAACGCTTGCACGCGGCCGTTCCACATCAAGCTGATCGGGCATTGGCCGGATGCAAGCTGCTGCTGAGATTGCGCGCCGGTGCTCCACCAGACAATATCTTTCTTGATCGTGTCGAGCTTCTTGAAGGCGCGGTTGAGATTCAGCGGGTAGAGTTGGTCTGGCTTTACACCGTCCGCCAGCAAGGCGGCTTCCAGCACACCGGCGAAGGACCATTTATAGAAGCAGCGCTTGCCGGGGAATTTCTTGACGTTGAACAGGTCCGCCATCGTCTTCGGTTCATCGCCTTTGAACTTGTTTTTGTTGTAGGCGATAACGAAGGAATAATAGAAGGAGCCGACGGCATCCGGGCTGAGGAAACGCGGGTCGATCTGTGCCGCATCGGCGGCGGGCAGAGTGATGGGGGCGAGCAGTCCATCCTTGGCGGCGGCTTGGGCGAAGTCGCTCTCTACATCCACCACGTCCCAGGAGACATTGCCGCTCTGCACCATGGCTTTGAACTTGCCGTAATCGGTCGGCCCGTCCTGCAGCACCTTGATGCCGGTGGCCTTGGAGAACGGATCGGCCCAATCCTTCTGCTGGGCCTGCTGGGTGGTGCCTCCCCAGCTTGTGAACACCATGCTACTCTGCGCCTGGGCCGCGGCAGCGGTGCCCAATGCCAGACAAAGACCCAAGCCCAAGCGACGCATCTTCAGACCTCCTTGTTGAACGGATTGCCAGGCAGCGGCGAGAAGGGCGCGGGACGCAGGATTTTCGTCTCCATCGTCTCGATCAGGGCCTGGGTTTTGGGAATGAACGCCAGCCAGCGTTCATCGCGGATGAGGGCGGCGCGGCGGCGCTCGCGCTCATCCAGGCTGGGGTAGGCCCAGATATGCACGACCTCGTTCTGCGGGCCGATCTCAGTGGAGAAATAGCCGGCCAGCCCGCCCAGATGCGCACTCTGGATGGCGATGCCTTCCTCCTCGACCAGCTTCAGATAGGCCGGAACCGTGCCGGTCTTCAGCCTGTAGGTACGCATCTCGTAGAACATTCGGTGCGAGCCTCGATATGTTTATCTTACGGTATACCATAAGATTGTTTGAAAGGCGCTGTAAAGGGGAAAATTGTCCGTTCCAGCCCTATTTAGCGTCAACACCCCGAAAGCGGTGCGTCCGGAGTCGCAAAAATAGCTCTACGCCCAATTCTTGTGCACTGCAGAAGGCGTTCAGCGCTGGTCTTGCGTGAGTGCTAGCTGTAGGGCGTTCTGCAGATGCCTTACGGAGGCTGCTGCCGCCGCATCCGGGTCCCGCACCTCGATGGCGTCCAAAATCGCCTGCATTTCGGCCACTCCTTCCCTGTCTCGTCCGGAGGTGGAGATGGTGCGGGCGCGCAGGTGGGTGATGCGCCCGTTCAGAGAAACCAGCAATTCCCACGCCACTTGGCGCCCCGCTGTGCGGAACATCGCCTCGTAGAAATTCGCGGTGGCAGCCAGCACGGCGAAGGCATCGGCGCTGGCATAGCCTTCGCGTACTTCTTCCAAAGCCGCGCGTAGAGCGGCAAGGTCGGCCGGCGTGGCGCGAGCTGCGCAGTGGCGGGCGGCCAAAGCTTCCAGCATGGAGCGCAGCTCGTAGATCTGCGCGATTTTCGCAGGCTCGGGAGCCGCCACGGCGGGGCCATGATTAGGAATAGTATCTACCAGGCCTTCGGATTCCAGATTGCGCAATACCTCCCGTACCACGGAGCGGCTAACGCCAAGACGCTCACATAAAGCCCGCTCCACCAACCGCTCTCCGGGGCGAAATTTCAGGGTGAGGATTGCCTCTCGCATTTTTTCCAGTGTCAATTGCCGCAGAGTTTTGGCGGGGCGGTTGATCAGCAGTGCGTCTGGTTGGGTATCCGGCATGTTCAGGACCTGTTTCCCTTTGGCTCTTTCTATCATGGCCCGAGTTAAAAACGATGGGCAGGTGCACTTTCCTCTTTACACGGGCTTCCTGTCAATATTATGGTATACCATAATACAATAAGGAGTCCGCCATGACGCTGTCCCTGCGCAAGCTCGTCACCTTCACCGAAGATATCCGTATCGAAGGCGGGCGCGCCGCCCCTGGTCCGTTCAAACTGTTCGCCGCCGCCGCTGTGCTTAGCAATCCCTGGGCAGGGCGCGGTTTTGTGGAGGACCTTTCTCCGGAAATCCGCGCCATCGGGCCGGAGCTGGGGCAGATTCTAACTGCCGAGATCCTGCGCCTGGCGGGCTCGGGCGAGGCGGTGGAAGGCTATGGCAAATGCGCCATCGTCGGCACCGCGGGCGAAGTGGAACATGCCTCGGCACTGATCCATACGCTGCGCTTTGGTAATCATTACCGCAAGGCGGTGGGGGCGAAATCCTATCTTGCCTTCACTAACACGCGCGGTGGGCCGGGGGCCTCCATCCAGATTCCGCTGATGCACAAGCATGACGAGGGCATGCGCTCGCATTACCTTACCGTGCAGTTCAGTATCGATGACGCCCCTGCTCAGGATGAGATTCTGGTGGCGCTGGGTGCCTCCATCGGTGGGCGGCCGCACCATCGGATTGGCGACCGTTACAAAGATTTGGCCGAGCTGGGCGATTTGAATGGCTGAGAGTTATCATCTCGGCCGGTTGGGCGGCACGGGCTATTGCCGCGCTGGGTCCGGCCCGGCCCTGGTGCTCATCCACGGGGTGGGCATGCATGCCGGATTCTGGGCGCCCCAGATGGCCGCCTTCGCCCCGCACTGGGATGTGATCGCCTACGACACGCTGGGCCATGGCAACAGCCTTTTGCCGCCGGACACTCCAGATCTGGGCGATTATGCCGGGCAGCTTCTAGCCTTGCTGGACGGGCTGGGGCTGGAGCGCGTGAGCCTCGTCGGCCATTCCATGGGAGCGTTGATCGCGCTGGAATTCGCGCTGACCTATCCTGAACGCGTGAATGCTGTAGTGCCGATGAATGGGGTTTATTGCCGCACGCCAACCCAGCGAGCCGCCGTGCTGGCGCGGGCGGAGGCTCTGAAGGGCCGCGCGCAGGACTTGGCCTGGCGGCAGGCCGCCATCGACCGCTGGTTCGGCGTGCCGGTGCCCCAGGATCTGCTGGAAACCGCCGCCTGGGTGGGCGCCTCGCTCACGACAGTGAATCCGGTAGGCTATGTCCGCGCCTATGGGTTGTTCGCCAGGTCCGACGCCGCGCATGAAGGACGGCTGGAGAAACTGGCCATGCCCGCCTTGTTCCTGACCGGGGAAGAGGACGAAAATTCGTCACCCGAAATGTCCCGCCGCATGGCTGAGGCTGCCCCGGAGGGCCAGGCCTTGGCGCTTGTCGGTCAGCGCCACATGATGAGCCTGGCCGCGCCAGATTTGGTGAATGAAGTCCTAAGCCGTTTTTTTTCTGAAACCGCGCTGTTGCAAGCCGCGCAATAGTTTACGAGGGAGCGACGACGATGAGATTCTCGCTGTTTGTGCATATGGAACGGCTGGAACCCGGGCAAAGCCATACCGAGCTTCTGCACGAGTTAGAGGCACTGGTGCAGATGGCCGAGGCGGGCGGGATGGAAGCCGCCTGGATCGGCGAGCATCACGGCATGGAATTCACCATTGCACCGAACCCGTTCATCCAGATCGCCTATCTGGCGCCGAAGACGACGAAGATCCGGCTGGGCACCAGCTCGGTCATCGCGCCGTTCTGGCACCCGATCAAGCTGGCGGGCGAAACGGCGATGACGGATGTTATCACAGGCGGGCGGCTGGAACTGGGGATCGCGCGAGGGGCGTACAGTTTTGAATATGAGCGGCTGCATCCTGGGCTGACGCCGATGGAGGCAGGCTTGCGGATGCGTGAGCTGGTGCCCGCGGTGCAAAAGCTATTCCAGGGCGATTATGAGCATCAGGGCGAATATTGGCAGTTTCCGAAAACCAGTGCCGTGCCGCAGCCTGTGCAGCCGGGTGGACCTCCGATGTGGGTGGCCGCACGGGACCCGAACTCGCATGAATTCGCGGTGCGGACGGGATGCAATGTGCAGGTGACGCCTCTGGCCAGCGGTGACGCGGAAGTGGAAAGCCTGATGCAGCGCTTCAACGCCGCCTGCGAAGCGAACCCGCAGGTTAAACGTCCACAGATCATGCTGCTGCAACACACCTACGTGGCTGCCGATGAAGCTGATGCCGCGCGCGGGGCGGAGGAGTTGAGTCGCTTCTATTGCTATTTCGGCGCCTGGTTCCAGAACAAGAAGCCGGTAACGCAAGGCATGATGGAGGAATTGACGCCGGAAGAAATGGCGGCGATGCCGCAATATGCGCCGGAAGCAGTGCGCAAAAACCTCGTCATCGGCACGCCGGATGATGTGGTGGCGCGGCTGAAGAGCTATGAGGCTTTGGGCTATGACCAGTTCAGCCTATGGATCGATAGCGGCATGAGCTTTGAACGCAAGAAAGCCTCGCTGACACGCTTTATCGAGCAGGTGATGCCGCAATTCCAGAAAGTGCCCGAATATGCCTGAGTTGGCCCGTTTCCAGCATTACATTGCCGGAATATTCGAGGATGCGGCGGCGTGTTTTGAGAGCCTTGACCCAGCGACCGGCAAGCCCTGGGCGTTGATGCCCTCTGCCTCCGCGCAAGACGTTGACCGGGCCGTGCATGCCGCCGACGCGGCATTGCGCGACCCCGCCTGGGCGGGGTTGACGGCCACGGCGCGCGGCAAACTTTTGTTTCGGTTAGGGGATTTGCTGGGAGAGGCCGCGCCACGTCTGGCGGCGCTGGAAACGCGGGATACGGGCAAGATCATCCGCGAGACGAGCGGGCAGATTGCTTATATCGCCGAATATTTCCGCTTTTATGCCGGGCTGGCGGACAAGGTAATGGGTTTCTCCGTTCCGGTGGACAAGCCGGATATGGACGTGACGCTGCGCCGCGAGCCAGTGGGCGTGGTAGCGGCCATGGTACCCTGGAACTCGCAACTTTTTCTGGCGGCGGTGAAATTAGGCCCTGCACTGGCCGCCGGCTGTACTGTGGTTTTGAAAGCCGCCGAGGATGGCGCGGCACCTTTACTGGAATTCGCCCGCGTCGTGCATGAGGCCGGGTTTCCGCCGGGTGTGGTGAACATCATCACCGGCACCGGGGCGGAATGTGGGCAAGCGCTGACCACGCATCCGCTGGTTTCGCGCATCGCCTTCACCGGGGGGCCGGAGACGGCGCGGCATATTGTGCGCAATTCCGCGGCCAACCTCGCTGCTACGACGCTCGAGCTGGGCGGGAAGTCACCTGTGCTGGTGTTTGAAGATGCGGATGTTGACAATGTGGTGAGTGCCGTGATCGCCGGGATTTTCGCGGCCAGTGGCCAAAGTTGCGTGGCGGGATCGCGCTTGCTGGTGCAAAGGCCTTTGTTGGCAACGTTGCTGGGAAGGCTGAAAGCAAGGGCAGAACAGATTGTGATTGGTAACCCCGCTAGCCAAGATACGCAGATGGGGCCGCTGGCTACCGTAAAGCAACGGGATCGTGCTTTGGCGTTGATCAAAGCAAGCCTGGAGGAAGGAGCGGAATTGATCACCGGTGGTACCGTGCCGGAGGGGTTTAGCGCAGGATTTTATCTGCGCCCGACGATTCTGCTGTGCCATAAGCTTGAGGCCCCCTGCCTGTGCGAGGAGTTCTTCGCACCTGTTCTGAGCATAGTGGCGTTCGATACTGAGGATGAGGCCCTGGTGCTGGCAAATAATTCGAAATTCGGGCTCGCGAGCGGTGTATTCACAAAAGACCTAGCTCGCGCTCATCGGCTCTCGCGCAATATCCGTGCTGGAGTGGTGTGGGTGAATACCTATCGGGTGATTTCACCTTTGGTTCCCTTTGGCGGGTACAAAGAAAGCGGGCTCGGGCGCGAGGGCGGGATTGAGGTGATTCTGGATTACACGCGCACGAAATCTGTATGGATCAATCTCTCCGAAGCGCCGCTGCCAGACCCGTTCGTGATGCGGTGAAGCATAGGAAGGCATAAAAACATGATTGTTGAAAATCAGCATTTTCGGGAGGCCATGGCACGGCTTGGTGCTGCGGTGAATATTGTGACCACCTCAACCCCTGATGGTGACATTGGGTTCACGGCATCTGCCGTTTGCAGCGTAACCGATACGCCCGCGACAATTTTGGTGTGCATGAATAAGAGTAGCCGAATTGCAGGCGCATTCCGACAAGCGGGGACATTATGCGTAAATGTTCTTAACGCTAATGGAGAGCAGCTTTCACGTATCTTTGCCGGACAGCACGGCATGAGCATGCCGGAACGCTTTGCCCAGACAGGCTGGCAGCGCCTTTCAACCGGCGCGCCGGTTTTGGAGGACGCCACGGCTGCCCTGGATTGCCAGATATCCAACATCGTTGAAATCGGCACGCATCAAGTGATGTTCTGCGATGTGCAGAACATAAAACTCTACCCCGCTGCTTCGGGGTTGGTTTATCATCAACGTCGCTATTACCGGCTTGAACCAGCTGTAAGGGCAAATTAATCCAGACATTTAGCACTACTTTTGCAGAAGATTCGGTTGGGTTGCTCGTAAACGCACCGTCAAGCTGCGGTGGATCACGCTGGGCTTGGCCTTTCTGCTGCTCGCGTTGCTGACGGCGTTCGCGGCCCTTGTGACCTTGCGGACACAGGTAAAATCATCCAGATCCCGTGCTACCGTACAACGGTATAGGAGTAGCCTTTTAACGGGATTCTGAGGCCCAAAAAGGCCGGTTTTCACCATAAAATGTTGACCGAAAATACGTTTCGTGTTCGGTCAACCCAAAACAGCCGCCGCGCGCAGATTGAACGGCCGCGCGCAGATTGAACGATTGGCACCGCCGTTCATCACCGGTCAGACATATATCATTTGTTCGATCAACCTCACACGTTTGATCACTTCTCT
>JAKAZY010000073.1 GCA_021826425.1 Pseudomonadota bacterium | reverse complement strand
ACAGGCTGGTGGCGGGGCGTTTGGCGCCAGTGGCGATGCTCCAATACCCCGCCGCGACATTATGAACCGAGTTGTGAAAGCGCGTGGGGGATAGCTCGCGCACCGGCCCCGCCAGCGTGGCGAGGATGTCGTGGATAGTCTCGCCATCCCCGCCCGAGGACGCGAATACAGTTGAGCAAGCCGCGGGTGCGATGTCAGCGCTGGCGAACGCCTCGACCCCCACGGCCAGGGCAAGCTTCACCGTTTGCGGGGCACGGCGGCGCTCATTTGCCGGCAGCAGCGTGGCGGGTGGAATCATGGTTGGCACGGCCGCGTAAGGCACGCCGCCCTCCAACAAAGGAATGCTGGCGACCCAGCCTTCCAGCCCTGGCCCGCGCAGCCCGATGGCGTCCAGAAACAGCCTCATTGCGCCTCGCGCCCGAGGATGAAGCTGCAATTAACGCCGCCAAAACCGAAGGCGTTGCACATCACGCGCGTTACGCCAGCCTGGCGCCCGCTCAGCAGATGGCCGACGGCAAAAGCAGGGTCCAAACGCTGCGTGTGGGCGCTGCCGGGCAGAAAGCCGTGCCGGATGGCAAGGGCCGCCGTCGCCGCGCTCACCATACCGGCCGCGCCCAGCGTATGGCCGGTGAAGCCCTTGGCTGAGCTGCGTGGCGTTTGCGGGCCGAACAGGCGGCTCACCGCCTTATCCTCCGCGGCATCGCCCATCAGCGTTGCAGTGCCGTGCAGGTTGATGTAGTCAATCGTCTCCGGCGTCAGCCCGGCATCCGCCAGCGCCTGGCGCATGGCAATGCCCGCGCCTGTGCCTTCCGGGTCCGGGGAGGACATGTGATACGCATCCGAGCTTTCGCCGGTGCCGAGCAGCAGCAGCGAGTCTGGTGCAGGCGCTTCCGGGGCGCGTTCCAGCAGTGCGAAACCCGCCGCCTCGCCGATGGAAATGCCGTTGCGGGCGGTATCAAACGGGCGGCACGGGCCATGCGCCATCACGCCGAGCGCATGGAAGCCGAACAAGGTGGTACCGCAGAAACTATCCGCCCCGCCGATGATGGCGGCATCGCACAGCCCGGCGCTTAGCATTCTGGTGGCAACGGCAAAAAGTTTGGCCGTGGCCGCGCATGCGGTGGACAGCGTGAAGCTTGGCCCTGTCAGCCCCAACCGCACGCGCAGATAACGCCCCAGGGCGTAGGTGTTGTGGGTTTCGGCATATGCAAAGCCGCTCTGTAGTGCGCCTGTCTCTGGGTTGCGCGCGGCATAGGCCCGCTCTGTTGTTAAAATGCCCGAGGTGCTGGTGCCGGTAAACAGCCCCACCCGGCGTGCCCCGTATTTTGCCACCGCTCGCGCGACCTCGTGTTCAAAACCATCTGCCGCCAGGGCGCGCTCCGCCAGGCGGTTATTGCGGCAATCGAAGGCTGAAAAAGCGGCGGGCAGTTTCACGTCCAGCCCCTGCACCTCGCCCGCCCAGGCATCTAGCGGGAGTTGTTCAAACCCACAAGGGGCGAGCGCGCTCCGGCCCTCATGCAGGGCCTGCCAGGTGGCGTCCAGCCCGTCTCCTAGTGCCGAGACCAGGGAAAGGCTCGAAATCAATAACGGCTTCATGGCAGTGCTTCGAACCGGGGCAACCATGTTTCCAGAAACGCTCTTTGCGCGGTGACATGGTTTTCATAGCGTTCCAGAAACGCGGCGGTGGCGCGGGCGCTGGGCGGGCGTTTTGTGGCGGCTTTAGCATAGCGCCGGGCGAAATGTCGTAGATTGGCACCGAGCGCTGTATAGCGTGGCTCCGCGAACATCCGGCGGAAGCGGAACCGGTACGGTCCCCAGAACGGGTTATCGTAAAAGATCAGCCGCAGCTTGCGGGTGTCATAGATCTCGTTATTCGTAATTGCCCGGGCTATGGAGGTCAGCCCGCCCGGCCCGGTGGGCAGGCTGCCATGGACCAGCAGCGCCTCCCGCGCCGCATGGTCGTGAAACAACGCTTCGGGATTCTCCAGTTCCAGATCATTTGCCCGCGCGGCGAAATCCACGACCGTGTTCTTTGGGACCGGAAATTTGAACGCTGCACGGATAAAGAATTCGCCCGTCGGCCAGGCTGGCCATACGCCTGCGGCAGCCAGCGCGTTATGCGCCACATGCACGCAGTTATCGTTCAGCAGCCGCCAGCGATAGAGCTTTTGCCCGGTCCGGTAAGGCTCGTTCAGTGCGTTGAGGTAATCGACAATGGCCGTTATCTGCGCGGCGCCCATCGGCAGGCGGGCGCGGTAGACATCGCGCCCGAAGCACGCCGCGTAGTCGGTGGCCACGGAGATCTCGTATTTGAACGCCTCCACGCTCATGCCCGCCGGCTTGTCCCGGAAGAAATGCTCGTGGAACTCGATGCCCTCCAGCAGCCCCTGGGCCTGCGCCTTGCTTTGCGTCTCGTGGTAAATATCGCGGGTGAGGGGCGCTCCGGCCGGCAGGGCGCCATGAAACACAAAATCCCGCCCTTCGAAGGCCACCCAATTGGCATTGCGGTAATGGGAATTCACGCTGATAACGACACCGCGCGCTCCAGCTTCCTGGGCGGGGCAAACCTCGATGGCCGGATACCCGTTTTGATCCCGCCGCACCCGCACGCCGTTCAGGTAAAGCAACAAATGCCCGCCCATGCCGCTGCGTAGGGGCACGCCAAAGCCCGGTTTCTTGCGCAATTCCGAAAGTGCGCAAAGCTCAGCATAATACGGGAAGATATCTTCGTAGGAGGGCGCCTCCGGCTGGCAAGATGCCTGGCTCGGTGGGGTGCGCAGTCCGGTCTGGTTCATCCTGGCAAACTATAAATGCCGGAGGTTGGAGCGTCCAGTATGGCTCAGTCAAACAGCCCGCGTACCATCAGCGCCGCGAACGCCGCGCGCCAGGCCGCCCAATCATGTCCGCCTTCTACCTCTATATCTTGGCCCGGCGCCATTTCCGCCGCCAGTAGCCGGTGCCCCGCGGCAAAACGATCTTTGGTGGCACGGCCCAGCCAGATCTGTGGTCCTGGCGCGCCTCTCAACCGGTTCTGCAGCCAGGTGATGATCCGCCGCTCCGGCGGGGTGGCGGTGCTTGCCGCCGCCTGCCAAGCCGTGAAGCCGCCCGCCCGTTTCACCTCGGCCATGGTGCCGTGCGTGCCAAGAAACGGTGCCAGCAGGATCAACCCTTCAATCTCCTCCGGGTGTTCGGTGGCGCAGGCAAGCGCACCCATCCCGCCGAGCGAGATGCCAAGCAACCAGAGCCGGTTATAGCCATGGGCACGGGCGGGGGCGAGTACGGCCTCTTCCAGCAAGGATGCGACCGCGCCATCCAGATACAATTCCTGATCCGGCTTCACCACGGTCACATCCACCACGTGCCGCCCCGCCTGGGCCGCCGCCACCAGGCCGTGTGCCGCGAAATCCCCGGCCTTGATGCCCACGCCTGGCAGCATCACCAGTAGCAGCCGGTCTTTACTCGGGCGCGGGTCAGGGTAGCGCCGTAGTGCTTCCAACCCGCTCATATATCCTGCCTCTCAGCCGGGGCGGCGAACGCGGCGCCATAAAGCAGGCAAAGGAAGGTGCCAATTGCGACCGTCTCGCCGATATCGTGCAGCACCGGAATTGAAGAGAGCGACAGCACGCCATAAGCCGCCACGGTGCAGAGATTGGCCAGCATGATAGAGGCCGTGGCACGCTCCCGCGTCATTGCATCATCCCCCGGCCGGGAGAAGAACAGGCAGTAATTGGAACCCACGGCGACGATGAGCAGAAACCCCGCGACCATGAAGATGGTGAGCTTGCCGCCCCCCAGTGTGAGTGCCGCCGCGCAGACGATGACGGAACCAGCGAGCGGCAGTGCCACCCTCGCGATAAGCCGCCAGGAACGCAAAAACACCGCCAGGATCGCCAGAATGGCGAGGCTGCCGTAAACCGCCAGCGCTCGTGCCTCATGCTCGAAGACATCGAGCAGCAGCGCGGATTGCCGTGTCAAATCCACCAGCGCCACGCCCTGTGGCAAGGCGGCATGAACATCTGCCGCGCTGTTCATGGTGCCGAGCGGTGTTAACACCACCCAGCCCCTGGGTGTTTGTGTCAGCATGGATTGCAGCCGCAGCGCCAGAGGCGGCGGCAGGCTGGCGGCGGTGAGCAATGGCCCCGCCCGCGCCGCCGCAACATCCTGAAAGAACGGTGCGAATGCAGTTCCCCGGAAGGGCAGGCCGGACAGGGCTTGCGCGAAGCGGGCGTGCAGGGTTGCAGCATCCGGCAAGGCCGCGCGGCGGGCCTGCTGCGCCGCCTGGCTGGGCAGAATCTGGCTGGGCAGGCTGTAGCCGCTGATTTCCCCGTGCGCCACCAGCCTGGCCAAAACCGGTTGCAGCCTCTCGCTGATACCCAGCGCCTGATCCTCGCTACCCGCACGCCAGGCCAGAAAATAACGTGGATTGCTGATGCCAAGTTCCGCGCGCAGCGTTTTATCCAGTTTTTGGGTGGCGGGGGGCAGCGGGCTCAAGGACAGCAGATCGGTCTGCCAGAACCCGCCTTGATGCAGGGTGAGCGCCAGCACTGCCAGCGCCGCGATGCCCGCCAGCACAAGCCGCGTGCTCCGCTGGTGGTAATGTATCCACCGCAATGGCCAGCCGATGCCCGCCGCGCCGCTGGCAAAAAAGCCAACCGGCACCAGGCTGGGCAGCACGAAGCGGGTGACCGCGGCCGCCGCAATGAGCCCGGTCATAGAAAACACCCCCAACTGGGCAAAGCCGGTGAAGCTCGAGTCCAGCATGGCGGCAAACCCGGCGATGGAGGTCAGCGCCCCCAGCCGGAGCGTCGGCCATATCCGCGCCATCGTGGCTTGCGCATCGCCACCTTGCTGCGTCTGGGTCAGCAGATACACCGAATAATCCAGCGCCTCGCCGATCAGCGTGACACCGAAGCCCAGCGTGATGGCATGCACGAAGCCAAACACCATCGAAACGGCGGCGATACCCGCCAGCCCGCCGCTTACAACGGGCAGCAGCCCCAGCCCCAAAGCCAGAACCGAGCGGTACGCCAGCAGCAGAAACAATACCGCTCCGGCGCTGGCCAGTAGCGAAAGCCGAGTCACGTCGCGTTTTGTTACATCCCGTGTCTGCACCGCGAACACGCCGGGACCAGTCATCCGCAGGCGCGCCGCCGCCGCATCCGGCAGGCCAGCGCGGGCGGCGATGAAATCCCGGGTCAAAACCGCCTGGGCGCGCTGCTGGGCGTCTAGGTCAAAGCCCCGAGCCTGGGTGCGCAGCAGCAGCAGCGTGGCGTGGCCGCCAGGTGACATCCAAACGCCGTTTTCAGTCCGGGGGCCGTTCCCGGTTCCAGTAAGGTTCTGCGCCAAGCCCAGTGCCGCCCCTGTCGGGTCGGCGGGCAAAGTCTGCGCCGCCACCCCGCCGAGATCGGAGCCCAGCAGCGCCAGCCCATTTTCCAACGCTTCATGCAGCCCAGCCGCCGAGAACGCTTGCGCATTGGTGCCTGGGCTGAGCAGATAGCGGTGCTTCCATACAAAACGCTGGGTCTCAGCCAGGGAGGTGTCATCGCCGTTCAACACGGTGGCGAATTCAGGGGCTCGGCGCAACTGGCCCGCGAGGTCCTTGTTCAGTGCTTCCAGCACCGGCGCCGGCGCGCCGTCTATCGACACCAGCAGCAGCCGGGCGGCCCCACCGCCGCTCACCTGGGCTTCCAGCGCGGCTTGTCCCAGGCTGTGCGCTCTGGGCAAAAAATCGCCCATATCCGTGCGGTAATGCGCCCGCGCCGCGAGCCCGGCGCAAACCAGCAGCGCCGCCAGCCACAACCGGACCGGCCAAAGCTTATTGTCCATGCTGGACGGTTTCGTTCACCTGCATTTTCGTCTCGTCGCCCTTGGCACTGGCGCTGTCGATTTCGGTGATTTTATCGCCCGTGCCGGTCACACTCATCCAGGCCATTATTTTCAACAGTCCCGCATCGCGCGGTCTCATCAAAATCTGCCAATGCGCCATCCCGCCGCTTAAGGAAAGCCTATAGTAGCGCTGCAATTCCGGTAGATCACCGGCCAAAGTGGCGCGTACACCCGCCACCAGACCGGCCAGTTGCGGCGCCTGTGAGAGGCTGAAGCGTTTCACTTCGCCGTTCACGCTCAGCGTCACGACATCGCCTTGCAGGGTGAAATCCTGACGCGATGGGGCGAGCGTGGTTTTGCGCACGTAATCCGGGGCCTTGTAATCTAGCGTGCCGTTGCTTTGCAGGTGGGTGGTTAGCAATGCCAGACTCTTGGTTTCGGTGAAGCTGGCCGAGGCCGCACCCACCTGGGCCAGTTGCGCCATCAGCCCGGTCAGGGTGAACCCTGGGGCGGTTTGCGCGCAAAGCAGAATCAGCCCGCAGACGGCCGGCCATCGCATCTCAGGCCCAGAAATCGTAGAAATTGAACCAGTTATAAGGCGTCTCCCGGCACAGCGCGGCAAGCTTCTCGGCGTAGAGGCGCATAATATCATCCATCCAGGCTTTCGGGTCCGCGGGGCGGAAAGCCCGCTCCGGCGCCAGCAGTTCAAACCGCACTTCATAGCGGCCTTTGCCTTTATACACCCCGGCCATCATCACCACCGGCCGGCCCAGCATCATCGCCACCTTGAATGGCCCTTGTGGAAACGCCGCCTCGGCGCCGAGGAAGGGAAGGCGCACCATGTCCCGCCCGTCGGGGTTGCGGTCCGCCAGCACACCGACGAAATGTCCAGCTCGCAGCCGCTCCGCCACGGCGATCAGCGAATCCAGCCGCCCGAGGCCGATCACCTCCGTCTTCAGACGCGGGTTGATCGCCCCCAGTGCGGCACGGATTTTCTTGGCGTTTTCCTCATACATCAGCAGGCTTACCGGTAGCTCCCGGTATCGGCGGCGTGCGGTGCGGGCAGCCTCGAAACTGCCGAAATGCGCACCGAACAACAGGCAGCCGCCGCCTTGCTGGTCTATTTGGCGGAGTATCTCATCGCCATGCACGGTGATGTCGAACCAATGATCCTGATCATTCAGCAGAAACACACGATCCAGCACGCAGGCGCCGAAGGTAAGGAAATGGCGGTAGCTCTCCCGCCAGCCTGCGCGGCGCCCCAGCACGCGGCTGAGGTAATTCCGAGAGGCAGACAGCGCTGCCGGGGAGGAGAGGAGGAAATACAGGCAAATGGGATAGAGAAATAGTTGCGCCACCCTGCGGCCAAGGCGCAGCGCGATCCATACGCAAATTTTGATAGTGGCAAGCGAACCGCGCTCCGGCCGCTCAACCCATTCCTGAGTGCCAGCGGGGCTGCTGCGTCCGCTCATAGCGCGGGTCCGAGTGTGCCGGAGAGGAGCGGTGCGCTCTCGCCTTGGCGATGTATCTGGAAAGAGACGATGCCGCCATCGCCCTCCTGCCAGCGTAACTCAACGGCCTCGCCATGGCGCAAGGGGCTCAGGAATTTCACCGCCTGTAGGCGCAGCGATGATGTGGCGCCGATGGCGGCAATCGCCTCGTCCAGCAGCAGCGCGCCGGGTACAATCGGCAGCGCCGGGAAATGCAATGCTGCCGTTGGGTGCGCCGCCGGAATGCTGAACGCGTGAGTATGGCGCAGGCTCATTTCGCCTCCCGCAGGGATGCGAGGGCCAGCAGATCCGCCCGCTGCAGCTTGCCCAACGCGTTGCGTGGCAGGCGCTCCACCAGAATCAAAGGCCGTGGCAGAAACGTCGGGTCTAGCCGTGCGCGCAGCGCCTGTATGATCTCTGCCACCGTCAGCCCCGGCGCCACCGCCAGCGCCTTCAGGCGGGGTACGGATTGGGTACTGCCCTCTTCCATCAGGAAGCTGCCATCCCGCACACCGGGAACAGCCAGAAGCTGGTGGTTGAGATAGGCGATGGAGCTGCGCTTGCCCGCGATGTTGACGAGATCGGCGGCGCGGTTGCCGAGGCGGAAATGCTCTTCGCTGGTCGGCTCGATCTCATCCTGAACCGGTGCAACCCCTTCCACCGCGGCACCTTGCGCCCACCAACCCGCCTCGTCGCGATGCAAGCTAACGGCCTCGAAGCAATGCCAGGTGGTTTCATGCGTGCTACGCCGGGTGGCGATCTGTCCGGCCTCGGTACAGCCGTAGATTTCGACGAGCGGAGCCTGAAACGCCGCCTCCGCGGCTTCGGCCAAGTCATGCGGCAGGGGGGCCGTGGCGCAGAGCAGCATCGCCAATGCGGGCATTTTGTCCGGGTCTGCGGTGAGGGCGCGCAGATGTACCGGCGTTGTCACCAGCAGGCGCGGCGTAGGGGCGGCTTCCAGCGCTGCTCGTATATCGGCGGGAAACAAGGGTGCTTCGGTGAACACGGCCAGCCCGTGCTGCCAAGCCAAGGTGATAACGGATTCAAGCCCGTAGGAATGCTGGTGTGGTACGGTGCCGATGATGCAGCCGCCACGCATCGCCGCCACGCCCAGCCTTGCCCCGGCGGTGTGCGCGCTATGCACCAGCACGGACCAGCTTTTCATGACGGGTTTGGGTTTGCCGGTGGAGCCGGAGGTAAACAGCACCACGGCTGGCTGCCCGCCGGGAATGCTGAGCGGCTCCTCCTCGGCCTCCGGCAGCCGGGCAGGAAATATCAGATGCGGCAGGTCCGGCACGGGGCCATCGGCCAAGGCATAGAGGCCAGGATACGCCTCGGTCAGATCCCGTAGCACGGCAGGCGTGGCGGCGGCGGGCATCAGGCTCACCTGCCCGCGCAGGAGTGCGGCGGCGAAACCAACCATGAAGCGGTAGCGCTCCGTGCATAGATTCACTAGGAAACCGGCATCCGGCAGCAGCCCCGCCAAGGCCGCAACATCCCGCCGAAACCGCGCGGCGGTAATGGTGCCGTGAGGGCCGATAGCGACAATTTCCTCCTTCTGGTGGTTCAGCACATCGTAAAGGCGAAAACCGGGAGCGTTGCTGTCCATCATCGGTGCGTCAGTTCAGGCCTGGACAGGGGGCCGGAGGGGCGGGTTTTGGCGCAATCGCTCACCATTTGAAAAATCATCGCGAAGGAATGGCGCGGCGGGTCGTGCAGCACGCGCAGGCGCACCGCGTATTCGGCGGCGAACATCGCCGCCACCAGCGGTATGTCCAGAATATTCACGAAAAACGACCAGGCGGTGAGCGGTGCGAAGCAGAACAGCAGCACCGAGGTGGTGAGTTGCCCGGCAAAGAAGATCGACCAGGCGAAGGTGACCCGACGTGTATAGGCCACCAGCTCGGCGGGAATATCCGCCCCGTGCAGCCGGTAGGCCATGGCGGTGATGAGCGGCGTGTGCCCCCGGCGCAGGGTAAGCGCAAAGGTTGCGAGCAGGCCGGTGTAAAGCCCCCAATGCATCAGCGCGGCAGCGCTGATGAAACTGACCTTGAACAGCCCACTGGCCGTCAGCGCAACGGGGATATGGCTGGTGGCCACGATGGCCAGATGAAACAACAGCGGCACCAGGGCAATGAGCAGGACGGTGCCAAACGGCGAACGCGCCTGGGGCGGGGTCATGCCTGTGCCTGGTGCGCCTGGATATATGCCGAGAGGCTGCGCAGTGAGCGGAAAATGCTTTGGTTGTTCTCGTCATCCGCGCGCAGCTTCACCCCAAAGCGCTGTGCCACCACCAGCGAGATCTCCAGCATGTCGATCGAATCGACCCCCAGCCCCTCCCCGTAAAGCGGCGCATCCGGGTCGATGTCCTCCGGTATGGTGTCGAGGTTCAGGGTGGAGACGATCAGGCTGGCAAGCTCTGCTTCGGCGCAAGACTGGGGGTGGGTCGCGGATGTCATGAACCCATCAATAGGAGAGGTCTGCGAGCTGGCCAAGTGAAAACGCTGTAGCGCAAAGAATAGGTTAATGATGTCAGACGCTCACCGGAACCACCTCGAATCTCTGCCAATCATGGGGATGACCGCCTTGCCAGAGATTGTGTCAGTTGAAAGCTGTCCCGGGTTTCAAGCCAAATTTTTTCAAGAGCATTGCCGCCGGACAGAAGCCGGTAAAGCCCGTCTGCAGCAGATTCATCCCAACGAGGGCGGTGAGCAGCAACCACCATTGGGAAACCAGCAGGGTCAGCGCCACGCTCAGCAACACCACCACGCCTGCGAAAGACAAAACAGCTTTGTCGATATTCATGTTGATTTTCCCTTATGTTGAGAGATGTGGGG
>JAKAZY010000072.1 GCA_021826425.1 Pseudomonadota bacterium | reverse complement strand
GGGTCCAGCACCGCCACGGCCTCGGCAAAGCGCAGGGCCACCCAGATTTTACCATCCGGGGCGATGGCGATGTCGTCCGGCCCGCCGGGAAGCGGATAGATGCGGATGGGTTTCAGCGTAATGGGGTCCAGTGCGGTGAGCGAGGTTTGGCCAGGGCCGCGGTTGGAGACATAGAGGATGTGCCGTTGCTCATCGAGGAAGATGTTATGGGCACCGTCCCCGGTTTTTTGCCAGCGGGTGATGCCGCCTTTGATCGGCTCGATTTCCACCACGCCGCCTTCGCCCATGATGCAGACCAGCACCCGGCCATTGAGCCACAGCACGCCCGCAGGGGTGGTGCCGGCTTTCACGCTCCAGCGTTCGGTCATCGTGGTCAGGTCCAGTGAGACCAGCGTGTTGGAATTCTGCATGGAGTGGAAGGACCAGCGCGAATCCGGCGAGAAATCTAGATGGCTGGGCCAGCGCCCCGGCTTGAAACGCTTTACCAGCTCCAGCGTGGCACCGTCGTAAATGTCCACGAAATCCAGCCGCAGCGCGTTGGCCACGAAATAGCGGTTATCCGGGGTGAAGCCGATCTGGTAGGGGTCGGCGATGCGCTTGATGCCGAGCGGCGTGCCGGTGGCGGGGTTGTAGATGAACAGCGCGTTGCCCGCGGCATCGGCCACCAGAAGTTGGGAACGGTCAGGGGTGAGCGCCCAGTGGCTCGGCTCGCGGTAAGCGGGTTCGGTGCCCACCACCTGGTGGGTGGTCATGTCGATAATGCTGAGGGAGCCTTCGGCTGAGTTCAGGACAATGGCGATGGGCGGGGTCGCGATTGGCGGGGTGGCGGCCAGGGCGGGTTGCCCTGCGGCGAGGGCGAGAGGCAAGGCGAGGGCAGAGCGGCGGGTGAACATGCCGCTCGTTTAGACCTGTTTTTTGCATCTGCGAAGATGACGCTGGCCCACAAAAAGAATGCCGAACCGGTTGAGGCGATGAGGGTGTTGTCGGTAACGGACTGGATGGCGAAGGCGATGAAGGTGAGCCGCATCAGCCAAGCCTGGCCGCGCGGCAACGGGCGGGCGCCGCGCACCACCCAGAGCGCCAGCAGCAGGATGAGCAGAAACAGCCCGACAAACCCGCCCTCGCTGCCGATGCGCAAATATTCGTCATGCGCCGCGTTGGTGCCGAGCAGCTGGCTGAGCTGCGAGGTGAGGGGAAGGATCACCTTGCCAGCGCCCACCCCCCAGCCCAACCAGGGCGATTGCTGGATGGCCTGAACAAAGAACGGCCAGACCAGCGTGCGGTGGGAAAGGTCTGTGGCCTCGCCAAGCTGGGTGAGGTCCACCGCGCGCAGAAAGCCCAGCAGCCTGGACCCCAGCAATGCGAGGGACGCCAGCGCTCCGGCGGCGGCCAGCGCCATAAGGCGTTTTTGCATGAGCAGCAGCGCCAGCATCATCATCGCTGCCATGGCCAAGGGCGAGCGCGCGCCGGTGAGCAGAATGATGATGAAATTCACCCCCGCCATCGCCGCCATGCCGGGCCGTGGGCTTTCCGCCAGCTCCAGCACTGTGGCGTAAAGCCCGATCAGCGCGAAACCACCCAGGAAGGGCGGCTGCCCGTTGCCGCCCAGCCGGAGCGCGCCTAGCTGCAGCACGTAGAATTGGTCCAGCCCGAGGAGTGCCAGCACCGCGTCCACCCCCACGGCGAAAACCGGTGCGAAGATGATGGCCAGGATGGCGGCGCGGCAGAATTTTTCCGGCAGGCGCACAAAGCCGAACAGAAACGGTGCGGCGGAGCCCACCAGAGAGCGCATCGAGGCTTGCAGGCTTAAGCCCGGATGCAACCCATGGATGAGCCCGGTGCAGAACATGAACAGAAAGGCGAAGGCGGGGTTCCAGCGATTTGATTTCAGCCCGCCTTGGATGGCCACACCCGCCAGCACCACCAGCCCATAGGCTTTCAGCAGCCCGGCGGTGGTTTCGGGGTCGCCAGTTACGCCGTTCAGCCAGTTATCCGGCCCGGTGGCCAGCGCCAGCACCCACAGCACCAGCCCCGCCCTTGGCCAGCTCAACGCCAGACCGGCCAGCAGCAGGGCTGGAATCACAACCATGAATTGCATCATGGCGCTTTCATAACCGGTTCGGCTGCCGCGCGCTTGAGATTTTCATCCAATGGCCCAAGAATATCGGCATGATCCTGAATATGTTAGAAGCGGGCGAAGGCCCCCCGCTGGTGCTTTTGCACGGGCTGTTTGGTGCCGCGCGCAATCTCGGGGTTTTGTCCCGTGGGCTTTCCTCAACGTTCCGTGTGCTGGCGTTCGACCAGCGCAACCATGGCGAAAGCCCGCATGATCAGGCCATGGATTATGCCATCATGGCGGCGGATGTGGCGGAGACGCTGGCGCGGCTTGGCGTGCGGCGGGCCCGGTTCTGCGGCCATTCGATGGGTGGCAAAACCGCGATGATGCTGGCGTTGACGGCACCTGAACTGGTGGAGAGGCTGGTGGTGATGGATATCGCCCCGGTGACTTACGACCATGATTATTCCGATATGGTGGCGGCGATGCGCGCCGTGCCGCTTTCCCCCGCGCTCACCCGTGGCGAAGCGGATAAGGCGATGGCCGCGACCGTGAAGGAAGCGCCGTTGCAGGCTTTTCTGCTGAATAATCTGGTGATGGGGGAAACGCCGCATTGGCGGATTGGGCTGGAGGAAATTAGCGCCAATATGGGTCATTTGTTCCGCTGGGACGACCCACTTGGTTCGCACCCTTATGCCGGGCCAACATTATTCCTGTGCGGGGCGAATTCAGACTATGTTACCCCCAGCGCCGAACCGGAGATTCTGCAACGCTTTCCCCAGGCGCGAATCGAGCGCGTGCAGGGGGCCTCCCATTGGCTGCACGCTGAGAAACCAGCGGAGGTGATCGCCGCATTAAGGGATTTCCTGATCTGATGAGCCAGAATTTCGATGTGATTGTGATCGGCGCTGGCATTGTCGGCGCTTCGGTAGCGGCACGGCTTATCCCGACGCACCGCGTGGCGCTGGTGGAGACCGAGGCACAGGCGGGCTACCACACCACCGGCCGTTCCGCCGCGATATGGGTGCGCAATTACGGCCCGCCGGATGTGCGGGTGCTTACCGGGCTTTCCTGTGAATTTTACAAGAACCCGCCAGAGGATATCGGCACGGACTATCTCGCGGTTGATCGTTCAATTCTCTACCTCGCGCCACAGGACCAGGGCAGCCATCTGGACGCGCTGATCGCGCAGGATCTCGGCATTGAGGAAATTCCTGTCGCCAAGGCCAAGGCGCTTTGCCCCGCCATCATCGATGGCTACGCCACCCGTGCGGCGCTGGAATCGGATGGGTTCGACATGGATGTGGCCGGGCTGCACCAATATTTCCTGCGCAAGCTGCGCCAGGGCGGCGGGCAGTTGCTGTTGCGCCACCGCGCCGGGCGGATTGAGCGCAAGCACCGCGCCTGGGCTGTGCAAACTTCTGGCGGGCTGATGATCAACGCGCCCATTGTGGTGAACGCGGCCGGGGCCTGGGGTGATGAGGTGGCCGAGATTGCCGGGCTGGCGCCGATTGGCCTGGTGCCCTGCCGCCGTACCGCCGCCATTATCGACCCCGCACCTTTCCAGGTGGAGCATTGGCCGATGGTGCAATCCGCCGCCCATGACTGGTATGTGCGCGCTGAGGCCCGGACCAAGCTGATGGTGACGCCCTGCGATGAGACGCCCGACACACCCCATGATGTGCAGCCGGATGAGCTGGATGTTGCCATTGGGATAGACCGGATGCAGCAGGCGCTGGATATTGACGTGAAGCGCGTTGAACATAGCTGGGCGGGGTTGCGGACTTTCACGCCGGATAGGTCTCTGGCGTTTGGGTACGACAATGCGCTGGAAGGCTTTTTCTGGGCGGTCGGGCAGGGCGGTTATGGTATCCAGACCGCGCCGGCCGCTTCCGCGCTGATCGCCGCGATGGTGAAGCACGAGGATCCTGGCCCGGCCGTCGGCATTTTACCGGATATCGACCCGATGCGGTTTCGCCCTCGCAGACGCTGATCGGTGTTTGATCGTTTTACATTGAAACGATCAAACACCGATGCTTGGTCTTTCCGAGCAGCTCCAATCACCTGAATTGAAGCTTCTGGCTCAATTCAGGTGAGGATTGTTTCAGGCGACGTCTTCCAGGTCCAGCGCATAACCCGCCGCGCGCACGGTGCGGACGATATCAATCTCACCCGGCCCGTTGATGGCCTTGCGCAGCCGCCGGATATGCACATCCACCGTGCGCGGCTCCACATGGATATCCCGGCCCCATACGGCGTTCAGCACATCTTCGCGCGAGAACACCCGCTTGGGGTGACGCAGGAAGAACTCCAGCAGCCGGAATTCCGTGGGGCCCAGATGCAGGGTGCGGCCGTTGCGCAGCACGCGGTGCGATGCCGGGTCCAGCGAGATGTCGTGGAAATTGAGCTTAAGCTTGGTCGGAACCGAGCCGGAGCGGCGCAGAAGCGCGCGAATGCGCGCGATCAGCGCCTCGGTTGAGAAGGGCTTGGTGATGTAGTCATCCGCCCCGGTATCCAGTCCGCGCACGGCATCCTGTTCCTCGGCTCGGGCTGTGAGCATGATGATCGGTAGGCCCCGCGTGGCCGGCCGGCGGCGCAGTTGGCGACAAAGCTCGATGCCAGACATCGTGGGCAGCATCCAATCCAACAGCAGCAGGTCTGGCGGCGTTTCGATGATGCGGGTCAGCGCTTCGCCGCCATCGCCCGCATCCTCCACACGGAAGCCCTGTTTTTCCAGATTGTAGCGCAGCAGGGTGACCAGCGGCGCCTCATCTTCGACGATCAAGACGTAGGGTTTGTTGGTTTCAGACATGTTCAATCGGACGAACCCGCCATATAGGTTGAAGTGAGGTCGCCTTTCGGGCGGTAATCCGGCAGGGTCTGCCCGGTGACGGCGTAATAGGTCAGCTCAGCGATGTTGGTGGTGTGGTCGCCGATGCGTTCCAGGTTTTTAGCAATGAACATCAGATGCGTGCAGGCGGAGATGTTGCGTGGATCTTCCATCATATAAGTAATCAGCTCACGGAAGATGGTGTTGTAGAGATCGTCTACCATCTGGTCGGCGCGCCAGACCAGGATCGCTTTCTGCGGGTCGACCTCGCCCACCGTATCGATGCTGGCTTTTAAATTCTGCTGCACCAGCAGGGCCATTTGCGCGAGGCCGGCAAGTGGGAAGTTGCTGGCCACCTGGTTGATGACGATGCTGCGCTTGGCGATGTTAGCGGCATAATCGCCCATCCGCTCAAGATCGGTCACAACCTTCAACGCCTGGATCACCTGGCGCAGATCATCCGCCACGGGTTGGCGCAGCGCCAGCAACCGCACGGCGAATTGCTCGACATTTTGCTGCTCGGCATCGATGCTGCCGTCGCTCTCGATCACCCGTGCGGCGAGCTCGGGGTCGTGGCTGAGCAGCGCGGTGGTGGCATTCGCCACGGCGCGCTCCACCAGCCCGCCCATATTCGCGATCATGTCGCGGAGTTTCTTGAGGTCGGCCTCGAAGCTGGTGACGATATGTTTCGGTTCGTCGGGCATATCTTGTGGTCTTTCGTTAGCCGAAGCGGCCGGTGATGTATTCCTGGGTTTTGCGTTCGCGCGGGGCGGTGAAGATCTGGCTGGAGGCGCCCACCTCCACCAGCTCGCCCAGGTAGAAAAACGCCACCTGATCCGCACAGCGGCCGGCCTGCTGCATGTTGTGGGTGACGATGACGATGGTAAAGTCGCGTTTCAACTCGTCGATCAGCTCTTCGATTTTTAACGTGCTGATCGGATCAAGTGCTGAGGTTGGTTCATCCAGCAGCAGCACATCCGGCCGCACGGCGATGGAGCGCGCAATGCAAAGCCGCTGCTGTTGCCCGCCAGAAAGCCCGAGAGCGGAGGCGTGCAGCCGGTCTTTTACCTCGCCCCACAAGGCGGCGCGCGTTAGTGCCCATTCCACGCGCTCGTCCGCATCCGCCTTGGAGAGCTTTTCGTGCAGGCGGACGCCGAACAGCACGTTCTCATAGATGGATTTTGGGAACGGGGTGGGTTTCTGAAACACCATGCCAACGCGCCGGCGCAGCTTGTTCAAATTCATGCCAGGGGCGATCAGATTCTCATCACCCATCATCACCTCACCCTCGGCCCGCTGGCCGGGGTAAAGGTCGTACATGCGGTTGAGAACGCGCAGCAGCGTGGATTTACCGCAGCCGGAAGGGCCGATCATGGCCGTGGTCTGCCGGTCCGGAAAATCGATCGAGACATTCTTCAGTGCGTGCGTCTCACCGTAGTAGAAATTCAGATTACGGATGGAAACACGCGGCTCATCCGTTTCGGCCGCTTGCATGGCGGCGGGTAGTGCAGCTTCAGAGGACATAGTCTGATTCGATACTTCCATGTGCGCTTCCATAGGCGCGTTCCGTGACAGTACGATGACGGTAGCGTGAAGCTTCCATTACAGGAAGCCTCGTCGCTCATGGAATCTTGTTTGTCATACCGCGCCAGAGGCGGAAAGCCTCTGGCGCGGCATTATTCAGAAGCGCCAGCTGGCATTCCCGGTTAGTTGCACGTCGTTGCCATTGGTCTTGAAGGCGGTGGTGGCCACGTTCAGGCTAGCGCTGAGGCGCTGGCTGAAGCTGGCACTCACCCCGGCGGCGAACAGCCCCCAACTGCCGGGCTCTTGCGGATAGGTGTTGGTGAGCATCACGCCTGGTACGTCGGTGAAGAAGGATGAGAAGCGCTTGCTCTGGCCGGAAAGTAGAAATTGCGGCCCGGCACTGACATAGGGAGCGAAGCCGAAGCCGCCGAGCTGAAATGTGGTGGCCGCGTTGATCGTCAGGCCGCCGATTAGCTGCTGGAAATTTTGCGAACCCACCGCCTGGGTCAGCAACGAATCTCCGTTCTGCGTGTAGGCGCCCAACCCGCTGTTGGTGTAGGCCAGCCCTGCCTCCGGACCAATGGCGAGCATTGGCAGCGGGTGGAATTTCAGCCCCACCGCGGCGCTGGCGCTCCAGGTGTTGCCATTTGGTTTGCCGGTGGTGCTGCCGATCACCCCCGCCTGCTCGGTCTTGTAGTTGTCACGGTCATAGCCGCCGGTGATTTTTGCGTAGGCGTCGCCTTGGGTGGCCAGGGCATAGAGACCCACATCCACGCTGTTATCCTGCACCGTGCCGCCGCCGCTCACATCCGCATGGGTGTTGTTATAGGCCAGCGCCAAGCCGGCGGTGAGGGTCTCGTTGAGCCGGTAATCCACCCCGATGGCGGTGACGGCGCTGCGATAGCGATAGCCAAGGCCAAACCCCTTGCTGTCGCGCGTGCCGAACTGCCCAGTGACGGCCAGGAACAGCCCGAGCGGGTGGGACGGGTCTGCTACCCCGCCATTCACGCCGTTGATGCTGTAGGAGGCGCCGCTGGCGCCGTTTTGCAGCGCATCCAGACGCCCATTCAAAAGCCCGGAGAAGCTCTGCGCCGCATTGGTGCCCAGACGTGCGGGGATCGTCAGGCTCTCGAATCCGTGCAGCGAAGCGGCGGCGTATTCGGCGATGATATCCTGCGCGTGGGTGGTGGGGTGCACGCTGTCCCAGAACAGATAGCTGTTCTGGGTGGCGGTGGAGCCGGTCACGCAGCTCACTGTATAAAGGCAGGCATTGGTAACATTGGTGAAGCCATACAGCGATGGGTTGGCCACCACATTGTTCAGCAGGGACTCAGTGTTCAGCACGATGATATTGGCCCCGGTGCCCGCGTGCAGCATCTGTATTTCGGCCGGCAGCGCCGCATCATGCGCCTGCGAGAACGCATCCCCCAGCGCCACACCTTGCGTGCTGGTGTTGAAATTTGGGGTCAGCCCCAGATCGGGCAGGTTGGGGACGATCAACGTACGCGCCCCCAGATTGATCAGCGCGGTGGTGTCCGCGGCAAGCTGGCTGATGGTGGTGGTTACACCTTGCGTTATCAGAGCGGTGGCTGCCGCCGGGTTGGCCTGCACCGCCGCCGCGTAGGCGAAGTAGTTATTGGCACCACCCCATAGCGTGACGACATCATTGGCCCCGAAACGGCCCCCCGCCGCCTGGAATGCGGCGATCTCGGTGGTGATCCCAGGCAGGGAGGCGTTCCCCAGATTGGTGCCGGCATTGGTTGTGCCGATGGTCAGTGGTCCGGTGAAGGCGCCGCCATAGGCGAAATTATTGGCCGGGGAAGAATTCAGCCCGGTGAGCCCAGGCAGATACTCCACCCAGACCGGCCCGTTGGAAAACCGCCCCTGGTAATAAGGGGCCGGGGGCTGGCCGGTAAGCTTGTAAAGATTGCCGTCATCCGAAAGGCTGTCGCCAAACACATAAAGGTTTCCTGCCTTTGCCGCCGGAGCGGCGAGCGCAGCAAGCACAGCAACGCCCGCCAGGAGTCAGGGTTTTTTCATGGTCGTGTCTCCCTTTTTTCGTCTTTACGTTTGCGCTCTTTTTATCACGCAATGGTTAGCCTGTGAACCAAAAAAGGATTCTGAGTTGTTGTCAAGAATTTCTGTGCGGCAACGAAAAAATACCGCCTTGCGGAATGAAAGGCGGCATTTGAAAACCCTTGAAAGATAAGGCGTTTTAGCTCTTCACCACTTTCGGCGGCAGGGCCAGGGCGATGGAGAGTTCTTTCAGGCGGTTGGCCGGGATGGGCGCGGGTGCGCCCATCATCAAATCCTCGCCCTGCTGGTTGAGCGGGAAGGCGATGACCTCGCGGATGTTGGGCTCATCAGCCAGCAGCATCACAATCCGGTCGATGCCCGGGGCGGAGCCGCCATGCGGGGGTGCGCCATAGCGGAAGGCGTTCAGCATGCCGCCAAACCGGGCTTCCACCTCTTCCGGGCCGTAGCCCGCAATCTCGAAGGCTTTCAGCATTACATCGGCGCGGTGGTTACGGATGGCGCCGGAGGAAAGCTCGATGCCGTTACACACGATATCGTACTGGAAGGCCTTGATGGTCAGCGGATCCTGGGTTTCCAGCGCCTCCATCCCGCCCTGGGGCATGGAGAACGGGTTGTGGGAGAACACGACCTGCTTCAGCTCCTCGTCGTATTCGAACATCGGGAAATCGACGATCCAGCAGAATTTGAATTCGCCCTCCTTGATGAGGCCGAGATCATTGCCGAGCTTGGTGCGCACCGCCCCCGCGAACTTAGCGGCGGCCTCTGCCTTGCCAGCGGCAAAGAACACGGCGTCTCCTGCCTTGAGGCCACACGCTTCGCGGATGGCTTCGGCGCGCTCAGGTGCCAGATTTTTGGCAATCGGGCCTTGGGCACCGGCTTCGTTGAAGGTGATGTAGCCCAAGCCCCCAGCGCCTTCGGCGCGGGCCCATTCATTCAGCTTGTCAAAGAAGCTACGCGGATTGCCGCCCGCACCCGGTGCAGGAATGGCGCGCACGATGCCCCCGGCTTCAACAATTTTGGCGAACAGCCCGAAGGAAGAATCCCGGAAGGCTTCGGTTACGTCTGAAATAATGATCGGGTTGCGCAGATCCGGCTTGTCCGAGCCATATTTCAGCATCGAGGTGTCGTAGGCGATCCGTTCGAAAGGCGGCTTGCCGACATCCCGCCCGGCAGAAAATTCATCGAACACGCCATGCAGAATCGGCTCGATGGTGTTGAACACGTCTTCCTGAGTCACGAAGCTCATCTCGAAATCGAGTTGGTAGAACTCGCCGGGCGAACGGTCGGCGCGGGAGGCTTCATCGCGAAAGCACGGGGCGATTTGGAAATAACGGTCGAACCCGGCCACCATCAGCAGTTGCTTGAATTGCTGCGGGGCCTGGGGCAGCGCGTAGAACTTACCCGGATGGTTGCGGGCGGGCACCAGGAAGTCCCGCGCCCCTTCAGGGCTGGAGGCGGTGAGGATCGGCGTCTGGAATTCGGTGAAATTGGCCTCGATCATGCGGCGGCGGAAGCTGGAGATAACGCCCGCGCGTAGCATGATGTTTTTGTGCACCTGCTCGCGGCGCAAATCCAGAAAGCGGTATTTCAGCCGTAGCTCGTCCGGGTAGTTCTCACTGCCCGCCACCTGCATGGGCAGTACGTCCGCCGGGCCTTCCAGCACCATCGCCGCCACACGCAGCTCGACATGGCCGGTGGGCAGGCGGGCGTTGGTGGTGCCCTCAGCCCGGGCCACAACCTCGCCCGTGACGGTGATGACCGATTCAACCCTTGTTGATTCCGCTGCCGCGAACGCCGCCGAGCCCGCCGCGAACACG
>JAKAZY010000071.1:9559-10284 GCA_021826425.1 Pseudomonadota bacterium | reverse complement strand
GCCCGCCGGCGATAACGGCAATGGTGCGCCCGCCGCGCAGGGCACCTTCATGGGCAGCGGTGTCTATACCCCGGGCAAGGCCGGAGACGACTGTAAGATGCGGGGCTATCTCGGCTGCCAGATGTGCGGCAAGGCGCATGCCATTGGCCGAGGCGTTGCGCGCGCCGACGATGCCGACGGAACGCGAAGAGAGCAGGGCAGCGTCACCCAGCACCGCGATGGCGGGCGGTGCGTCTGGCAATTCTGCCAGATATTCAGGGTAACCGGGCTGGTCCAGGAACAGGAATATGCCGCCGAGATGGAGGATGGCTTCGTATTCCCGCTCGATTTCGGCTATGGGCGGAATGCGCGGCGGGGAGGCGCGGCCGCCGGATTGGGCGAGGGCGGGCAGGGCGGTAAGCGCTTCATCCGGCCCAGAAAAACGCGCCAGCAGGCGGCGATAGGTAACAGGGCCGACACTCTCGGTGCGGGCCAGGCGCAAAAACCCCAACGCCGGATTAGCCATTGATGTTGAGGATGGAGAGAATTTCGCTAAGTTTGGCGGGCGGGACTAGCCAGGCCCCGGCGGGTGTGGCGTCCTCGTAAAAGCTGGCGATGACGCCGCAGGCAGGGGTTTGCCCGGCCAAAACAGCTTCCGGCAGGCCAGGGCCGGTGGCCGCCAGCGCGCCAATTTCATCAAAACCGGGAGTGTTGACGTTGATAAAGCCAGGCGCGGGCTGGCCAGT
>JAKAZY010000071.1:0-9549 GCA_021826425.1 Pseudomonadota bacterium | reverse complement strand
GCTGGGCGCAATGACCGGGGTTGGAGAGATGGATACGGTTGGCCTGGAGATGGTTCAGCGCCAAAGCCGGGGCCACGCCCAGCAGCCAAACAGCGAGGCATAGAATGGGCCTCATGCGGGTTTCCTACCAATACGCGGTTCTTCGCCACGGATGAGACGTTGGATATTCGGCTTGTGCTTCCAATACACCAGGGCGGAGATGATGATTACTGCTTCTGCCGCCAAGGGGCCATTCATGAACAAAGCAGCGATGGGTGCTACCGCATACGCCACCAGGGCGGAAAGCGAGGAATAGCGGAGCGTGAATGCTACCAGCAGCCAAATGGTGCAGCACAGCAGCCCCAACGGCCAAGCGAAGCCAAAGAATACGCCAAGGCCGGTGGCCACACCCTTGCCGCCCCTGAAACCGAGCCAGACGGGGAAAAGATGCCCCAACACCGCCGCCAGCCCGGCCACCAGCACGCCGTGGTGCAGAAACAGCCGCACCAGCAGCACCGCGAGGAAGCCTTTCAGGCCATCCAGCGCCAGCGTGGCCGCCGCGAGCTTTTTATTGCCGGTACGCAGCACATTGGTGGCGCCGATATTGCCGGAGCCAATGGCGCGGATATCCCCAAGCCCGGCGAGGCGGGTGAGCAACAGCCCATAAGGCACGCTGCCCATGAGGTAGCCGAAAACGGCAATGGCGAGGTAAAGCCCGGTCAACCGAACACCCTCCGCCCGGCTTTCCAGGTACCAAGCACTACACCTTCTAAAGCGCGGCCATCAAAAGGCGTGTTCTGCGCTTTGCCAGGCAGCTTGCCGGCCTGCACCTGCCAGGATTTTTCGGGGTCGAAAAGGCAGAGATCAGCCGGCGCGCCCTTGGCGAGACGGCCGGCATCGATGCCGAGCCAGCTAGCGGGTTTGGCGGTGAGCAAAGCAAGCGCCTGGGGCAGGGTAAGGTCGCCCGCCTGCACGCGCGCCAGGGTGACGCTGAGCAGCGTGGCCAGACCGCAGCCGCCGGGTTCGGCCTCGGCGAAGGGCTGACGCTTATCATCGGGGTCGCGGGGTTGGTGGTCCGAGGCAATGGCGTCGATGGTGCCGTCCTTCAGCGCGGCAATAACGGCCAGCCGGTCTTCTTCCAAACGCAAAGGCGGGGAAAGCTTGGCGTAGGTACGGTAATCGCCAATCGCGGTTTCGTTCAGATCGAAATAAGGGGGTGCCGTGTCACAGGTAATTCTGAGCCCTTTTTCCTTGGCGCGACGGATGAGATCCAGCGCCTCGGCGGTGGTGACATGGGCGAAATGCAGCGCGCCGCCAGTGAGCTCGACAAGGCGAACATCGCGGGCAACGCTGATAGCCTCGGCGGCGGCGGGGATTTGCGGCAGGCCCATCCATGTGGCGCGAGGGCCGGCGGTGGCAGCCCCGCCACGGGCCAGCTCTAAGTCCTCCGGGTGCTGAATAATGCGGGCACCGAACCCGGACGCGTAAGATAGCGCCAGGCGCATGAGGCGAGAGGAGGCAATGGGCTTGCCGCCATCGGTAAAGGCTGCGGCCCCGGCGGCTTGCAGCAGGCCATATTCGGCCAGCTCCTTGCCCTCCAGCCCGCGCGTGGCGGCGGCGTAGGGCAGCAGGGAGACACTGCCGGTTTCTTCGCCGCGCGCGCGCAGGAACCGCACCAGCGCTGGATCGTCAATCACCGGATTGGTTTCCGGCAGCACGGCGATGGTGGTGATGCCGCCAGCCGCCGCGGCATCCGCCGCACTGGCGATGGTTTCGCGGTACTCAAAACCCGGCTCGCCGATGGCGGCGCGCATATCGACAAGGCCAGGGCAGAGCACGGCCCCTTCTACCTCAATGATCTCAGCGCCTTGGGGCGTACCCAAAGAGGGGCCAAAATCGGCGATCTTGCCGTCTCGTACAAGTAACTCACCTTCATGCAGGATCTGCGCAGATTGGTCCAAATATCTGATTTTACGAAATAAGGTAATCAAGTGTTGCTCCGCGCGCAGGTATCCAGCACCGCCATGCGGACGGCCACACCCATTTCAACTTGCTCCTTGATCAGTGAACGGGCGGCATCGTCTGCCACCTCGCTGTCGATCTCGACACCTCGGTTCATCGGGCCCGGATGCATCACCAGCGCGTCCGGCTTGGCAAAGGCCAGCTTCTTTCGGTCAAGCCCATAATAGGTGAAGAATTCGCGGGAGGAGGGCACTAGCCCAGCGGACATGCGCTCCTTCTGCAGGCGCAGCATCATTACGAGGTCAGCACCTTTCAGCCCTTCCTCCATGTCATGAAAAATCTCCACGCCGTTCACGCCGATGGAGCCGGGCACCAGGGTAGGGGGGCCGACAAGACGGACGAAATTGCCCATCATCGTCAGCAGCAGGATATTGGAGCGGGCGACGCGAGAATGAGCGATATCCCCGCAAATAGCCACGGTGAGGCCGGAGATGCGGCCCTTGTGGCGGCGGATGGTGAGCGCGTCCAGCAGCGCCTGGGTGGGATGCTCATGCGTGCCATCGCCTGCATTGATGACCGAGGCGCCGACTTTCTGCGCCAGCAGAGCCGGCGCGCCGGAGCTTTTATGGCGTACCACCAGCAAATCGCAATTCATCGCATTTAAAGTAGCGGCGGTGTCCAGCAGGGTTTCGCCCTTGGTAACGGAGGAGGTGGATACCGACATGTTAACCACATCGGCACCCAAACGCCGCCCGGCGAGCTCAAAGCTTGTGCGGGTGCGGGTTGAGTCCTCAAAAAAGAGGTTGATTAACGTGCGACCGCGCAAACTGTCGCGCTGGGTTTTGCCGGAGCGGTTCAAAAGCGCGTAGCTTTCTGCCAGATCCAGCAGGTTGGTTGCGGAGACCGGGTTCAGCCCGTCGATCCCGAGCAAATGTTTTAATGACGCCATGGCGAGCTGCCTTAGACCATAATCCGACGCGCCGGGGAATGATGTTATTGATTTTTTACCAAAGTTCCTGAACAATCGATCGCAAGCACGGGGAATATTTTGTTTTTTCTCCTGCAAGGGAGTTGATGAGCAAGCTGCGCTTTGGTGGATGCCTGTGTGGAGCGGTAAGGTATCAAACAACCGGAGAGGCGCTGCGCGTTGTCAATTGTCATTGCAGCATGTGCCGAAAGCGTAGTGGTGCAGCATACCTGACCTATGTTGCTTACGCAACCGATAGGGTGACAGTGCTGCAAGGCAACATCGTTAAATATACATCCTCCGTGGACGCCCAGCGTAGCCATTGCCGCGTATGTGGCAGCCCATTGGAATTTAAATTTGTCCATGAGCCCGATCTTATATGGCTAACGCTAGGGAGCTTCGACGAGCCAGGCTGCTTTGTCCCCGCCGAAAATTGGTATGTAGCTGGCAAAATCGATTGGATTGATTTGAATGAAGCTCAGGATCAATGGCCTGGGGCGCCGCAAGCATAAACGTTACCTCGCGCGTACATAAATCGCAGAATCTATATTATGGAAAGTAACGTGGCGATTATATACTTGACATACCCAGCGCAATATGTGGTATAGCCGATGAGCCCGGCAAGTCTTTATCTTTTGGCCCAATATTGCGGCCTATCACCTGCAAAACGGGCTGAAAGGCCATTATGCATGTTGAGCGCCTATTTTGCCATTATGCATGTTGAGCGCCTATTTTGCCATTATGCATGTTGAGCGCCTATTTTGCCATTATGCATGTTGAGCGCCTATTTTGATGATAGTCGCGAAGACGGTTCTGTTTTTGTCTTGGCGGGATATCTTGGCAATTTCCAGCAGTGGAAAAAGTTCTCAAGGCGTTGGGAGCAAGCGCTGACGATGCGGCGGCCGCAGTGGGATGAGTTTAAAATGAAGCGCGTTGACCTGAACGACCCAGATCAGTTCCTAAGGGCTCAATACCACTACAGAATCATTGAGGAATTCCTTCCCGACGGCTTTTGCTTGGCGATCCCAACCGGGGCTTTTCAAAAAGTGATGGAAGAACTTAACGTTGAGGAAAAGTTCAGAAACCCATATTTATTAGCATGGCTGACGCTCATCAGTTTCTTCAGAAATCTGAAGGTTCATTATGGATGGAAAAATTCTTTCGATATTTATTTTGATAACCAGACCGAAGAAAAAACGGTCATGCAAATGTGGTATGAAGTTACAGAAAAAAGCCCCGGAGAATCCCCCTTAACAACGCACCAATGTTCAGGGATAGCAAGGAGTTACCTGCACTCCAGGCGGCTGATTTGCTGGCTTGGTGGGCAAGGAAAAACTGGGTCGAGCACGGAACTTTCGAGAACAATAAATGGCTTTTTCCTTGGCTTCCTGGGGCGAGCGGGCCTCATTATACTTACCTAGAAATGAACGAGGACGGCATCAGAAAGCATCTCCTTAAGAATCTGATTTTGCCGGATTCTTCTTCTCCGATGGAGACGAAGGAATGACCTTTCTGAAAGCCTTCTCAAACCCCTCTTCCGTCTCATCGGCTTCAGCCCCGCGCGCGGCTTCAATGAACCGCTCGCGCTGGGGCTTTTCGTCGGGTTTTGGCTTTTTAGCTGGCATTGGGGGTCTCCATGGCTAAAGAGTTTGAGAATCCTTTACTTTCAGATGCTTTAAGCACCATTTTTAGGGATTGCGAGGCGCATAAACCGCCCCAAATAATCCTTGATGGCCTTATTCTGGCCTTGGAGCATCCGGTTAAATTGCTCTGTTGGGTGGGTGATATTGACCCCACAATCGGGACATCGCGTCCGCTCCCCGGCTTTTATGCGTCCGACCTTTTCGTAGAACTCATGCAGACAGTGCGGGCACTTGATTGGAAAGTCGTCAGCATCATTCTCGAACAAGCTATTTCCCCTCAAAAGGCAGCCAAAGCTGCCCCGATCCATCAATGACAACATCATGCAGCCTCAACACGCGCCGCTTACGCCCGCGTTTCATGGCGATCAGTCGTTCGATAGGTAAGACGCTTGCCAACCACACCCAAAAGCGCCTTCTCGGCACGCATAGTGTCGTCATAGCTCATTTTGGCCCGATTGTTCATGCGGAAGTCGAACTCAGCCAGATAACGCGCGAGGTGCCGTTCATCGATATGCTGGTAGGTGCCAACCAGACCGCGCTTGAACAGGCTGAAATAGCCCTCGGCGGTGTTCGTATGCACCCGGCCATTGTTGCTGTCGCGGGCAAACTGCTTGCTGTGGTCAACCGCTTCATGCTGGCCCAGCGGCATGATGAACTTGTAAACCTGAGCGCCATCAGTATGCAGAATGGTGCCGGGGGCAAGGTTCTCACGGACGGCTCGGCGAACTTGATTCATGCCTCGCTCGTCAATGACTTGAGACCGGACGGATCCGCCGCGCTCAATCAAGGCCACAAAGCGCATATTGTCGCCACGCTGGGCACGGGTAGCCTTCCAGGTCTTGCGGGACGGGGTGATTTCGGTTTCGTCAGCCTCAACGATCTGGCCAGCGCCGCCCATGGGGGTGAGGGTGACGGGCGCCATAGCCTCGCGGATGCGGTGAGACATGAACCATGCGGTCTTGAGAGTGACGCCAAGAACGCGATGCAACTGATTGGAACTAATGCCTTTTTTGCTGGCTGCGATCAGATGGATGGCTTGCAGCCAAAGATGCAGTTCAACATGGCTGCTTTCAAAGATGGTGCCCATCTTTACGGTGAACGGCTTGCGGCAGGCATAGCACTTATAAAGGCCCGGACGGGTGGTTTTACCCGCCAGCTTGCCGACGCGCTCGCCACTCTTGCAGTGGTAGCAAACCGGGCCATGCGGCCACAGCCGAGCTTCTACAAACGCATAAGCGGCTTCCTCATCATGAAAGTGCGGCGCGCTGAGAACGGACCTCGACATGGCTTGCTCCTATGGGCAAACCCTACATCTGGAGGTTGGGTATGTCAAGTATAACATCGCCAGTAACGTTTGAACGGCATTGAGATAATTGCAGAATACAAAAGTTCATGAAATTCCTGAGAAGTTTACAATTACGTCATTTTTTCTAAACGAATATTAAATTTTTTTCGCTTGCACGCCCCCCTTTTAGATTGAATTGTAGCTCGAAAAGAAGGGGAAAATCCTCAACCAATAAGTGCATTGTCTACATCTGGCTTCATGCTAACCGCAGGACAGGAAGCAACGATGACAACTTATGGCCCGAATGCTAACGGCATTACTTTCACCACCTCCAACTTTAACTCACTCCTGAATACATATACCGTTTCTATCTCTAACGGTTCGACAACTTTAGCGTCATTTACTGGCGTACCGGCCGCGGACATTATAACAACTTCCGGCAGTACGCTGAATATTGCCAGCCTTCTGAACGGTTCGAACTTCTTTATCGTTCCAGGGGTTACCGCGAATATTACTATCGGCGTCTCCTTGGCATCCGCAAATACAGTCTATGTTGGTGGGAATGCCACCCTCACCTCTGCGGTTAGCGCCTTAAGCACAATGGCTTTTGATGTGTATGGCGGCACGCTGACAGCTTCCAGCAGCGGGCTGGCGGGGCTTTTGGCCGGTACAACCGTTAACCTCACCAATGGCGGTGAATTCACCAACGGTGGCGGTCTTGCCTCTCTCCTCAACGGCACAACCATAAATTATGGCACTGGTGGCGGGAGCATTGTTGTTAATGCGGGTGGAGCAACCGTTGATCTATCGTCAACGACGATTAACGGCTTCACCGCTGGTTCAGACGCGCTTGAATTCACGAATCTTGCCCAGCCCTTAGGCTCTTACAGCGTAACCAACGCAACCAGCGGTCAGACTATCACATTATTCGCCTCTGGCGGCGCGACGCTCGGCACCGTAACCGTCGCGGGCACGGCTTTGCCCATTGGCACGGTGAATGTGGGCCAGTCTGGGCCTTTGACCGTAACCGAATCCGGCAGCACCGGGGCCTTTAATGTGACGCTGGATGCATCCCCCGGTAGCACGGCCTGCTTTCTCGGGGAAACGCTCATCGCCACACCTTATGGCGAAAAGCGGGTGGATGAACTTGGGCTCGGCGACCTCGTATTGACCGATAAGGGCGATGCGGTGCCGGTGCGCTGGATTGGCCGCCGTTCGGTTTCTCCGCGGTTTGCCGACCCGCTACGGGTTTTACCTGTGCGTATTCGCGCCGGGGCGCTGGATGGCCACTCCCCTTCCCGCGACCTGTTGATTTCCCCAGACCATGCCTTGTTGATTGGGAATACGCTGGTGAACGCAGGCGCGCTGGTGAATGGAGAGACCATTCTGCGGGAGCCGATAAGCGAAAATTTCGTTTATTATCACGTCGAGGTTGATGAACATGACCTGATACTGGCCGAAGGCGTTTCGGTCGAAACGTTCATCGACAATGTGGACAGGATGGTGTTCGACAACTGGGCCGAGCACGCGGCGATTTATGGTGATGCACCAGGGAAGCCGGAAATGGCTTATCCACGGGTGACATCCGCCAGGCAATTACCGCAGGCAATTCGCGCTGCACTGGCAGCCCAGATGCCAAACAGCCGCGCCGCCGCTTAAACTTTGTGATGCAGACACTTCATGGCCCGGGCGTTTTCCGGGCCATTTTTTATGCGATGCCAAGTTTATGTTGTGATCGTCATGCCGTCATACCCGGGCTCGATGCCCGGTGGCAATGTGGCCAGAAGCGAGCGGTAATCCATCGCCGGGCCCATATGCGTAAGGATGGTGCGGGTTGGGCGCAAGGTTTCCACCCAGCTCATCACCGTGGGCAGGCCCGCATGGGTCGGGTGGTCACGCGCGGGGGTGAAGCAATCCACAATGAAGGTTTTTACGCCGCGCAAGGCGGCAAGTGCCGATTCATCCAGCCGCACGACATCCGTACAATAGGCGATATCGCCGACACGCAGGCCGAGGCTTTGCGTGTAGCCATGGTCCTGCGCGATGGGCAGAATGTTTAGTCCGCAAATCTGCAAGCTCTGGCCAGGGATGATTTCAGTTGTCTCCATGACCGGCCGGCCGAAAAACCCGCCTTTCCAGGGCCGGAAAGCGTAGGCGAAACGCTGCTGCAGCTCGTCCCACACCTCGGCCGTGGCATAGGCTGGAATGGGTGCGCCCAGAATGCGGTTGAGAATGCGCACATCGTCCAGCCCGGCGACGTGGTCCGCATGGGCGTGGGTGAACAACAGGGCATCAACCCGGCCAATGCCGCAACCCGTGAGCTGGTAGCGCATATCGGGCGAGGTATCGACAAGGATGGTCTGCCCCTCATCGGTTTCAATGACGATGCTAGGGCGAGAGCGGCGGTTGCGTGGCTCGCTGGGGTCGGCCTGGCCCCAATCGCCGTACCCATCTGCCCCGCCGATTTGTGGCAACCCGGCTGAGCCGCCGGCTCCCAGCAGAGTGAGCTTCATCGTACGGTTTTCGTAAACAAGCTGCGGAAATTGCGGGTGGTGAGGTCTGCCAATGCGGTTGGTGCGAGCCCCCTTATTTCCGCTAGTTTGGCGGCGGTAAAGGCGGTGTAAGCAGGCTCATTACGCTTACCCCGGTACGGCGCCGGTGCAAGATAAGGGCTGTCTGTTTCCACCAGAATTCTATCCGCTGGCACCATGGCGGCGACCTCGCGGACGTTTTCGCCCTTCGGGAAAGTGAGGATGCCGGAGAAGGAGAAATACCCGCCCATCTCCATCGCCTCTTCTGCCAGCGCGCGGGTGGAGGAGAAGCAATGCAGCAGGAACTCAAAATGCCCCCCGGCCCGCTCCTCGCCCAGAATCCTGGCGATATCCTCATCCGCATCACGGGCGTGGATGCAGATGGGCAGGCCCGCGAGGCGCGCGGCGCGGATATTGGCGCGGAAGTTCTGCTCCTGCACATCCTTCGGCGCTTTGTCGTAGAAATAATCCAGGCCCGATTCGCCGATGCCAATGACCTTGGGATGCGCGGCGAGCTTAGCCAGCACTTCCGGTTCCACCACCGGCAGCACATCCCCCGCGTGGTTGGGGTGGATGCCAACGCAAGCCCAGACATTATCGTAAGCCTCGGCGATGGCGATGGCCTCCCGGCTTTGCGCCAAAGTGACGCCGATGGTGACCATCTCCTCAACCCCGGCTTTAACGGCGCGGGCGATGATCTCCGCCTGCTCGCCGGGCTGAGAAAAGTAATCGAGATGGCAATGGGAATCGACGAGCATTACGCGGCCTCGACCACGCGGGGGAACAGGCCAATGGGGGTGGGAAGTGCCGTGCCCTCAACCAGCGGCGCGTTCAGCACGGCAAGCGAACGGTCATCGCCCAGGCCCAGATAATCCAGCAGCTTGGCCATGGTTTCCGGCATGAAAGGCTGCAACACCACTCCCAGCACGCGCAAAACCTCGCACAGCGTATTGAGCACGGTGTTCATCCGGTCCGTGTCGGTTTTGCGAAGGCTCCAGGGGGCTTGAGTGTCGATATAGCCGTCAGCGGCGCGGATCACGCGCCAGGCTTCGTCCAGCGCCTCGTGGAAGGCGAGCTTGTCCATCGCGGCGCGGATTTTATCAGGCAGCGCCGCCGCCAGGGCGAGCAGCGCCTCGTCGGCCCCCTGCAACACGCCTTTGGGCGGCACGGCGGCACCAGCGT
>JAKAZY010000070.1 GCA_021826425.1 Pseudomonadota bacterium | reverse complement strand
CGGTGACACATCTTCGATCATAATACCCTCCATGAGTCTTATGCACGCAGCATAGCGAGGACGGTAACGGATGGAAACAGTGGCGGACGGGTTGATCGGTGCGATCGGCAACACCCCTCTCATCAGGCTGAAGCGGGCTTCCGCCGCCACAGGCTGCGAGATTTTGGGCAAGGCGGAGTTCTGCTCGCCCGGCGGCTCGGTGAAAGACCGTGCGGGGCTCGCGATTATCCGCGATGCCGAGGCCAGAGGCGTTTTGCGGCCCGGCGGCACCATTGTGGAAGGCACGGCGGGCAATACCGGCATTGGCATTACGCTGGTGGCCAATGCGCTGGGCTATAAAAGCGTGATCGTAATGCCGGAGACGCAGAGCCGGGAGAAGATTGATTTCTTGCGGATGATCGGCGCGGATTTGCGGCTGGTGCCGGCCAAACCCTTCAAAGACCCTGGAAATTACGTGCATGTTTCGCGCCGGTTGGCGGAGGAGCTGGGGGCGGTATGGGCCAACCAGTTCGATAATCTGGCCAACCGGGAGTGCCACCGCGCCACCACCGGGCAGGAGATTTGGGCGCAAACCGGCGGGAAGGTGGATGCCTTCACCTGCGCCTGCGGCACGGGCGGCACGCTGGCCGGGGTTTCGCTGGCGTTGAAGGCGCACAAGCCGGGGGTGCGGATTGTGCTGGCGGACCCGGAGGGCAGCGGGCTTTATGGCTGGGTGAAAAATGGCGACCTGACAGTTACCGGCTCCTCCATTACCGAGGGCATTGGCCAGTCTCGCGTGCCGGAGAATTTGAACGGCATTGCCATAGACGATGCGCTGAAAATCGCCGACCCGGAGGCGCTGGAGCAGGTTTACGATTTGATGATCCATGAGGGGCTGTCTGTCGGTGGCTCAGCGGGTCTTAACGTGGCGGCGGCCATCCGCGTGGGCAAGGCGATGGGGCCGGGGCATGTGATCGTCACCATGCTGTGCGACAGTGGCGCGCGTTACCAGAGCAAGCTGTTCAACCCCGAGTTCCTGCGCTCCAAAAACCTGCCGGTGCCGCCCTGGATGTAAACGCCGCTTTGGCGCTGTGCGCTCTGTTGAGGTGATTGGAAACCCTAGAGCGCGATAACTTTAGCTGAACGCTCTAGGTTTATGTTTGAGCGAGCAATATGCATTTATCTTGACGCCGCCGCGTCAATCTAAATGCATATTGCTCTAATCTCCACCCTCTTTCGTCACCTTCACCCGCTCGATCCGCCGACTGTCCATCGTTACAACCTCGAACTTCCAGCCGCCGAACATGATGGCATCGCCCTCGGCGGCCGGGCGCAGCAGCAGTGCCAGGATCAGCCCGCCCAACGTGTGATAGCTGCCCTCGTTGGGCAGGGCAGGCAGATGCAGCCTGGCTTTTATTTCATCGACTGGGGTCAGCCCGTCCAACTCGTAAACCGAATCCGCCGGCGGTTCGATGTAGGAGGACGGCCCGGTATCCTCCGCGTCGCCCACAATCGCTTCCAGCACATCGGCGGCGGTTACCACACCCTCGAAGCTGCCATATTCATCGAACACCAGCGCCATGCCGAGTTCATCGGCTTTCAGCCGGTCCAGCGCATCGAGTGCTGAGACGGAATCGGGAATCGCCATGGGCTGGCGCAGCACGGGCGAGATGATGGGGCCTTCACGGTTGTCCAGCACTCGGTCCAGTACGTCTTTGGCCAGAATGATGCCGGCGACGTTGTCCACCGAACCGTCGCAAACCACGAAGCGCGAATGCGAGGCGGCGCGCAGCCGGGCGATGATGTCCTCGCGCGGGGCGGAACGGTCTACCCAGACGATTTCCGTGCGCGGTGTCATAATCGCACGCACAGGCTTGTCGGCCAGGCGCAGCACGCGCTCGATGATGTCGCGCTCTTCGGTTTCCAGCACGCCGGATTCAGCCCCTTCGACCAACATGGCCTTCAGCTCTTCTTCCGAGACACCACGCCTATCCTCCTGCGTGGGGCCGAATACGCGCAGCACGATGTCTGTGGTTATGCTCAGCAGCCAGATGGCGGGGGCGGCGATTTTGGCCAGCACCGCAATGGGGCCGGCGACGACCAGGGCCAAACGTTCCGGGTGGCGCAGGCCAAGCTGTTTGGGTACCAGTTCGCCAAACACCAGGGTGAGAAAGGTGATGGCAAGAACGGTGAGAATCACGCCCAGTGGCCCGGCGTAGGGGGCGATGTGGGGAATGGTTTTCAGCGGACCTTGCAGCCGCGCACCCAGTTGGTCGCCGCCGAACACGCCGGTGAGGATGCCAATGAGCGTGATGCCGAACTGAGTTGTTGGCAGGAAGCTCTGCGGGTCGTCCGCCAGCATGCGAGCACGGGTGGCGCCGCGTAGGCCCTGGCGTTCCATCAAGGTGAGCATGGCGCGGCGCGAGGACACCAGGGCCAGCTCCGCGAGTGCGAAGGCACCGTTCAGGAGAACCAGGAGTGCTAGAATGGCGAGCTGCAATATCAGAGGCATGTGTTGTTTGTAGCTTGATTTTACGGCGCGCGCGATTGTTACGCTGCCGCCGCGCATTGTTGAAATGAAAATTTAAGTTTCGATAATAACCATCTGACGGATAGGAATCATTTTATTGAAATGCGGCATGAGGGGCGGAAAGATTAATTTTTGTATGCCTTAGTTGGGCCACATTCGTGCCCATCCGGCGCCGCACTGAATTGCGATGTTGCGCTCGGTTTCGGGGATTGTCCCGGAAGCAGTTCGGATATCATCATGACGTAC
The DNA here is from genome assembly GCA_021826425.1 of Pseudomonadota bacterium. Taxonomy (GTDB): domain Bacteria; phylum Pseudomonadota; class Alphaproteobacteria; order Acetobacterales; family Acetobacteraceae; genus Acidocella. Next base: position 7,552 of record JAKAZY010000070.1, on the reverse strand, counting down.
CAGTCGCCAATTCGCCGCCAAGAGGCTCGGACTTCCACCCGCGAGGCCCGCAGGGGCTGGGCCTCGCCCAGCTCCTGGGCTGCCGCATTGGCGGTTGGGGTGGTGGCGTTTGGCCTGTGGGGCATTGCCAACAAGCCGGCGACCAATATAGCGCCGTACACCGGGGAAATTGGCGGATTCGCATTCTCGCCCTTCCACAAGGGTGAGAGCCCGCAGACCGGGGATTATCCGACGACAGCGCAGATCAAATCCGACCTGCAACTGGCTGCCAAATACACCCACAACATCCGCACCTACACGGTTGAGGGCGATCTGGGGCAGATTCCTGAGCTGGCGCAGGGGATGAACCTGAACGTGACTTTGGGCGCCTGGCTGGACCGGCACCCGGAGGCCAACGCCCAGGAGCTGGCGAAGGTGGTGCAGATTGCCAATGCCAACCCTGACGTGAAGCAGGTGATGGTGGGTAACGAGACCATTCTGCGTGGCGACATGCCGGTGCCGGAATTGATCGCGGATATTCATCAGGTTGAAAAACAGGTGCATGTACCGGTTTCCACCGCCGAGCCCTGGCATGTGTGGCTGAAGCACCCTGAACTCGCGAACTCGGTTGATTTCATCACCGTGCACTTGCTGCCCTATTGGGAAGGCGTGCCGGAGAACATCGCCGTGCAGGACGCGATGCACCGTTTCCAGGAAGTGCATGACCGCTTCCCGAACAAGCGGATCGTGATCGGCGAAATCGGCTGGCCCTCGGATGGCATCGACATCGGTGCGGCGCGCGCCAACACCATCAATCAGGCGCGCTTCCTGCGCGATTTCTTCAATCTCGCGCAACAAAAGCACCTTAATTACTTCGTGATGGAAGCCTTCGACCAGCCCTGGAAGACGAGCTTTGAGGGCCGTGCCGCTGGTTACTGGGGCATGTTCACGCTGGGCCGCCACCAGAAATGGTCGCTGACCGGCCCGGTTTGGAACCATGCCGGGTGGATCTGGTACGCGCTGGGCGCCGCGCTGACGAGCCTGCTCGCCACCATGGCGCTACTCTCCCGCCGCCCGGATATCCGCCTGCCCGGCAAGCTGCTCTTCGCCGTGCTGGTGGAAGGCTTCACCAGCACGCTGGCGATGCTGCTGATGAATATGGGCCAGACCTATCTCTCCCTGGGTGCCGCCGCCGTATGGGGCGGGCTGGCGGCGGGGCAGGGGCTGCTGCTGTTCCTGCTGGTCGCCGATAGCTTCGAGCTGGTCGAGACCATTTTCGGTCGTATCGCCAAGCGGCATTTCGAGCCGATCCCGGCTCCTTCCGGGGCGCGTCTGCCCAAGGTCTCCATCCATCTGCCGATCTGCAACGAGCCGCCGCATATGGTAAAGCAGACGCTGGATAGCTTGGCCGCACTGGATTACGACCGCTTCGAGGTGCTAGTGATTGATAACAACACCATGGACCCGGCGGTGTGGGAGCCGGTGGCCGAGCATTGCGCACGGCTGGGACCCAAATTCCGCTTCTTCACCCTTGGTAAATATAAAGGCTACAAGGCGGGCGCGTTGAACTTCGCCCTGCGTGAAACCGCGCCGGATGCCGAGGTGGTGGGCGTGATCGACTCTGATTACCTGGTCGAGCCGGACTGGCTGCGCTGCATGGTGCCTGCCTTCGCAGACCCGGCAGTGGGCTTCACGCAGTCTCCGCAGGATTACCGCGACAATGACGGCTCCATCTTCAAGCGCATGATGTTCTGGGAATATGCTGGCTTCTTCCATACCGGCATGGTCACGCGTAACGAGCGCAACGCCATCATCCAGCACGGCACGATGACGCTGATCCGCAAGGAAGCGCTGCTGAACGAGCAGGGCTGGGCAGAGTGGTGCATCTGCGAGGATAGCCAGCTTGGTCTGCGCCTGTTCCGCGCCGGGTATGAGGCGGTTTATTCCAAGAAGAGCTTTGGCAAGGGCGTGATGCCGGACGACTACACGGCCTTCCGCAAGCAGCGTTACCGCTGGGCCTATGGCGCGATGCGGATTGTGCGCGCCAATGCCGCCGCCTTGTTCAACCCTTTCAACAAGGAACTCACCGCAGGCCAACGCTGGCACTTCATCACCGGCTGGCTGCCCTGGTTCGGCGATGCGCTGGGCCTGGTGTTTCTGGCCATGGGCCTGGCTTGGTCGCTCGGGCTTATCCTGGATCCGGTGCGGTTCGAATTCCCGATCGCCCTGTTCATGCTGCCTTCCATTGGCTTGTTCTTCTTCAAGATCGTGCAGATCCTCGCCCTATATAAAAACCGCGTGCCTTGCGGCTTCATGGATCGGTTGGGTGCGGCGGTGGCTGGCCTGGCTCTGTCTCACTCCATCGGCAAGGCGGTGTGGAAGGGGCTGTTCACCAACTCGCTGCCCTTCCTGCGCACACCAAAAATGGAAAACGCCCCAGCCCTGGTGCAAGGGCTGGTGATGGCCCGTGAGGAGTTGGTGATTTTGGCCCTCACCTGGGCGGCGGCTTTGGGGGTTGGCTTTGGCCACCATTGGGCGACGCTGGAAACCAGGCTGTGGGTTGGGGTGCTGTTCACCCAGTCCATGCCGTATCTGGCTTCGGTCGGCACCTCCATTCTGGCCGCACTTCCGGCGAAGGTGGTGAAACCGGAGGCCGTTGCCGTGGCGAGGAAAGTTCGCGCCCCGGCTTTCCACCCCGCCGCTGGGGACTGAGGCGAGATAGGCTCGAAAAAACCCCTCTCGGGAAACCGGGAGGGGTTTTTTATTGGGCGGACGCTGGGAGTCTGCAATGCGTCATAAGCCTTGCGTTATCACGGCCATGCAGCGTAAGGAGACCTCGCTTTCCGTCATGGCGCGAACATTGGGCATGGCGGCGGAGGCTTTACGGGGCGGGGACGCCCTTAACGGGCTGATTTGCACCGTCCTTTTTCCAGATTCGCGCATGGATACCGGACATTGACCGCCAAGGGGTATGCTCTTGGCGGCGGAGATGTTTGTTGTGAGTGATTTGACGTTTGAAAATTTTGGCTTCGCCTCCACCATTGTGGGCGCTTTGAAGGCCGCCGGGTTCGTAAAGCCCACCCCGATTCAGGCCGATGCCATCCCCTACGGGTTGCAGGGCAAGGATGTTTTGGGCATCGCCCAGACCGGCACCGGCAAAACCGCTGCGTTCTCCCTGCCGATTCTGCAGGCCTTCGCGACCGAGAAGCTGCATAGCCGCCGTTTCTCCACCCGCGCCTTGGTGCTGGCCCCCACGCGTGAGCTGGCGGTGCAGATTGAGCAGGAGATCAAGAAATTCGCCGCTGGGCTTGGCCTGCGTACCGTATTGGTGGTGGGTGGTGTGAGCCGTTACAGCCAGGTGCAGCGCATGATGCGCGGCGCTGATATTGTGGTGGGTTGCCCTGGCCGCGTGGTGGATTTGATGAACACCCGCGAGCTGATTATCGACCAATGCCAGTTTTTCGTGCTGGATGAGGCGGATCGTATGCTGGATCTCGGCTTCATGCCGGATATCCGCAAGGTGGTTGCCGCTCTACCGGGCCGCCGTCAGTCGGCCTTGTTCTCTGCCACCATGCCGGCGGAAATCGCCAAACTGGCCAACGGGCTGCTGCGCGACCCGGTGCGCGTGGAAATCGCGGCCGTTTCCTCCGCCCCATCCAAGATCGAGCAGAGCGTGCATTTCGCTGAAGGGCCGGAGAAGCGCAATTTGCTGATCTCGCTGCTGAAGCAGCCGGAATTTTCCAGAACCATCGTGTTCACCCGCACCAAGCGCGGGGCAGACCGTGTGGCGCTGATGCTGAATAATTCCAAAATTTCCGCCGCGGCTTTGCATGGCAATCTCAGCCAGAACCAGCGCCAGCGGGCGCTGGATGCGTTCAAGGCTGGCGAAGTTCGCGCCTTGGTGGCGACAGACATTGCCGCGCGCGGGATCGATGTAAATGCGGTTTCCCACGTCATCAATTTCGAGCTGCCGAACGAGCCGGAAAGCTACGTGCACCGCATTGGCCGCACGGCGCGCAACGGCGCGGATGGCGTGGCCGTGGCATTTTGTGACGCGACGGAACTGCCCTATCTGACCCAGATCGAGAAGCTGACTGGGGTCAAGATGGCGGTGGCGGGCGGCGAGCGGCCGCGCCAAGCCATGCCGGTGAAGAAGCCTGTGCGGCACCCAGAAATGCTGGTGCGCAAGGTAAAGCCAAGACGCCCGCAATATCAGGAGAAACGCAAGGTTGCGTAGCGATTGATTTCAATCATAGAGTCCAAGAATGCCGCTTCCTAATTGAGGGCGGCATTTTTAATTGTGGAGTGGGAAGATGAATGAGACCAAGCAGCCGGTCATCGGCATTATCGGCGGTTCTGGCCTATATGACATCGCGGGCCTGAAGGACACGCAATGGGCGAAAATCGAGACGCCTTGGGGCGATCCGTCCGATGAGTTTTTGCTGGGTACGTATGAGGGCCAAAGGGTGGTGTTTCTGCCTCGCCACGGGCGCGGCCATAAAGCCTCTCCCACCTCGCTGAATTACCGCGCCAATATCGACGCGATGAAGCGGCTGGGCGTTACCGACATCATCTCCCTCTCCGCTGTAGGCTCCTTGAAAGAGGAGCTAGCACCTGGACACTTCGTGATCGTGGACCAGTTCATCGACCGCTCCTTTGCCCGCGAGAAAAGCTTTTTCGGTCATGGCTGTGTGGCGCATGTTTCGATGGCGCACCCGGTTTGCGCGCGCCTGGGCGATGCGCTGGAGGAAAGCCTGAAGGCGCTGAACCTGCCCTATACGCGCGGTGGCACCTATCTGGTGATGGAAGGCCCGCAATTCTCCACCCTGGCGGAGAGCAATCTCTACCGCTCCTGGGGGTGTTCGGTGATCGGCATGACCAACATGCCGGAGGCCAAGCTCGCCCGCGAGGCGGAGATTGACTACGCCTCGGTGGCGATGGTGACAGATTATGATTGCTGGCACGAGGAGCATGACGCGGTGACGGTGGAGCAGGTGATCAGGGTGTTGCTCAGCAATGCTGACAAGGCCCGCAGCCTGGTGAAGGACGTGCTGCCGCGCCTGAACCAGCCGCGCCCCGTTTGCCCGCATGGGTGCGACACGGCCCTGACCCACGCGCTGATCACCGCGCCCGAGGCGCGAGACCCAGATGTACTGAGGCGGTTGGACGCGGTGGCGGGCCGGGTGCTGAACGCCAACTGATGTGCGGCTTCTGTGGGGAGAAACTCTCCCGCCGCCAGTTTTGCCAGGGGGTGTTGGCTGCCCCCCTGGCCATGGGGGCCGTGCGCAAGGATGGGCTGGTGGAGCCGATTTTGCGGTTACAACCGCAATCTGGCCCGCGCCGCGTGGCGGTGACGCTGGATGCCTGCCCCGGCCAATTTGATCCGCGCATTGCCACCCTGCTGGTAGAACGCAACATTCCGGCCACCATCTTCATCACCGCGATCTGGATGCGGATGAACCCTGGCGGGCTGGCTTTTTTCCTGAAGCACCCTGGGTTGTTCACGTTGGAGAACCATGGCGCGTGGCATTTGCCGCCGGTCTTGGGCACTGAGCGCGTCTATGGGCTGAAGGTGGCGGGAAGTTGGGCCGCCATTCAGGTGGAGATTGAGTCTGGCGCTGCGATGATTCACAAGGTTACTGGCCGCTGGCCGGGCTGGTATCGCGGCGCGGCGGGGCTCTACACACCGTCTGTGGTGCCGCAGATTGAGGCGCTGGGCTTGCGCGTGGCGGGGTATTCGCTGAATTCCGATGAAGGTGCCAGCCTGCCCGCTGCGATGGTGGCAGCGCGGATTATGAGCGCGCGCGATGGCGACGTGATCGAGGGCCATATCAACCAGCCACGCCGTGACAGCGGGGCGGGGATTGCTGCCGGGCTGGCGGCTTTGCAGGCGAGCGGCGTCCAGTTTGCACGGCTTGATGAGGCAGCCTGACGGGTAGATTTTAGAGCGCCTTGCCTCAAAGTTTTTGAATTTTCATAAATATAAAGCGGTTCTGGCAAAAATGATGACGCGATAACGCGTGTCATTTTTTAAAATTAACATCGTATTAGAGAAGAATGGATACGCTCCTTGCTGTTGTCAGTGAGGTGCACATGAGCGACCAAGTGAATCTTGATATGTTTGCCGGCGGGGATTGGGAACAAAGTGGCCAGGACGGTTACGACCAGGTCGATCAGAATCCCGGCAATCCCAGTGAATCCCTTTTCGCCTACAGCATTGATCAGCTGGACGGAAACCAAGGGGCGGAGGAGAGCAGCTACCGCCTCGGTGACGCGTTTGCGATCCGCCCGCAAACGGTTGAATCGCAGACCAGCTCGCCGATTTTGTCGGGTGGTGAGCATTTCACGATCGTCGGGCAGACGGATGTGCAGACCTATATCGGCACTGCCACGGATGCGGCAGCCGGAAAGGTGGTTGGTTTCATCTTCGAAGATGCGACCACCGGAAAATATTTCCTGTTTTCGAAAGACCCGGATTTAGAGTCCGGCATGAAGCTTAATCTCAACGCCTCGAGCGGGCCAGGTGATTTACATAACGCCAATTGGAATCTGTCCATCGGCGCGCCGGTTACGTGTTGTTTCCTGGCCGGCACGGCGGTGATGACGCCGGATGGCGAAGTTGCCGTGGAAATATTGCAACCTGGCGATATGGTGGTGCTGAGCGACGGCCGCGTGGCGCCCATCAGTTGGCTCGGCGTGCAAACCGTCTCAACCCGTTTTGCCGACCCATTGCGGGTTCTGCCCATACGCATTGCGGCGGGGGCGCTGGCGGACGGGCTACCAAAGCGCGACCTACTGGTTTCGCGCGACCATGCCATTCTGCTCGACGGGCTGCTTGTGCAGGCGGGCGCCATGGTCAATGGGCTTTCGATCACCCGTGAACCCTCAATGCCGGAGATTTTCCGCTATTATCATGTCGAGGTAGCGGACCACTCCTGCATCTTGGCCGAAGGCGTGCCGGCGGAGACCTTTGTCGATAATGTCAGCCGGATGGCCTTCGATAATTGGAAGGAGCATACGGCGCCCGCATCGGTCCAGGAGATGGGCTTGCCGCGCGTGAAATCCGTCCGGCAACTGCCGTCAGCTTTGCGCGGCAAGCTGCAGGCGCAGGCGGCGAAAATTGCGCGGCCGGGCGTGGCGGCATAGCGTACTCGCGTCTTAGAGCCGGATGATTTTAGATCGAATCACGGCGTGATCCGCTCTAAAATCTAAATCCGCCTCTAAAACAATGAGATAGAGGGCGATTCAGACTTCAGGCTCGCTCGTAAAGTGATTGAACCTAAAGTCATCGCGCTCTAGTTGTGGCGGCTCCTCCGTGGAGCCGCCTTTTTTGTGCCTGGCACCGTGCTGGTGGGCGCAATATTGCCCTGTGGCAACGCCCCAGCCAGGCCAGGAACTGGCTGCGGTTAGGACATATGTTTTCTCGCAAGGGGCACTTGCGGGCTTGGCGACAACAGGCTACCTAGCGCGCCACATTCGCCGGTTTCGCTGTCATAGCTCAGGGGTAGAGCACTTCATTGGTAATGAAGAGGTCCTGGGTTCAATTCCCAGTGACAGCACCAGCGAGCTTGCA
>JAKAZY010000069.1 GCA_021826425.1 Pseudomonadota bacterium | reverse complement strand
CCCTCACGGCTGAGCGCTCCACCGCCGTGGACCGTTCCGCCCTCCCACTGGGCGCCCCGCTCTTCGTCTCCACCACAGATCCCATTACCGGCAGTGCCATCAACATTCTCACCGTCACGCAAGACACCGGCGGCGGCATCCACGGGCCGGACCGGGCAGACGTCTTCTTCGGCGCCGGGCCAGATGCCGAGGAAATCGCCGGCTCCATGCGCCAACCTGGTACACTTTATCTGCTCCTGCCCACGCCACCGCCCGCGTCCTGACCGCCCCGCCTTGTCCAGGCATGGGCAAACGGCTAGAGGCTGCGATGTGACGATAAGGACATTCAGATGACTTCTAGCGTGGTTCAGCCCGATGGCGCGGCGGAAAAGCTTCGCCTCTCCGCCCTTATCGGGGTCCTCGGTGTGGTTTATGGCGATATCGGCACCAGCCCGCTTTACGCGCTGCAAACCTGCCTTGCCTATTTCAGCGGCCAGCATCTGGTGTCGGAGGATGTTCTGGGCGTCCTCTCGCTCATCACCTGGGCGCTCATAATCACCGTCACGCTAAAATACGTCACCTTCATCATGCGCGCGGACAACAACGGCGAAGGCGGCACGCTCTCACTCATGGCGCTGGCCAGCCGCGTTGCCCGCAGCGAGCGTACCCGCGTCGCCGCCGGCATCATCGGCATCGTCGGTGCCGGATTGTTTTTTGGTGACGGCGTCATCACCCCCGCCATCTCCATCCTCTCCGCGGTAGAAGGCATCGAGGTCGTCGCCCCCTCCATGAGCGAGGTTGTGCTGCCCGTCGCCATCGCCGTCATTGCCGTGCTGTTCCTCGTGCAACGCCACGGCACCGCCAAAGTCGGTCAGGCCTTCGGGCCCATCATGGTGATCTGGTTCCTAAGTATTGGCCTGCTTGGCCTCGCCCAAATCATCCAGCACCCGGGCGTTCTCATCGCCCTCAACCCCTGGTTCGGCATCGGCTTCATCGTCCGGCACGACCGTATGGCCTTCCTGGTTCTGGGCGCAGTGGTGCTGGCCGTCACCGGCGCCGAGGCCCTGTACGCGGATATGAGCCATTTTGGCCGGCGTCCCATTCGCATTTCCTGGCTGTACTTCGTGCTACCCTGTTTGCTGCTGAATTATTACGGCCAGAGCGCGCTCGTCATCTCCCACCCCGGTACAGCGGACAACCCCTTCTACAAGCTGGCGCCACATGTGCTGCAGATGCCACTCATCCTGCTCGCCACCATAGCCACGGTCATCGCCAGTCAGGCGGTCATCAGCGGCGCCTTCTCGGTTTCGCGCATGTGTGTGCAGCTCGGCCTGCTGCCGCGCATGGAAGTCCGCCACACCAGCGAGACCGAGCAGGGCCAGATCTACGTGCCACAGACCAACACCATTCTCGCCATCGGCGTATTGCTGCTGGTGCTCACCTTCCGCTCCTCCTCGGCGTTGGCCTCAGCCTACGGCATCGCGGTTACCGGCACCTTCCTGTGCGACAACACGCTCGCCGCCTTCGTCTACCGGCGTCAGTTTGGCTGGTCCCGCCCCGTCACCCTTGCAGTGTTCGGCACCATCGGGGTGGTAGACCTCGCCTTCTTCTCCGCCAATTCGTTAAAAATCTTCGAGGGCGGCTGGGTGCCTCTAGCCATCGGCTTTTCCATCATCCTCATCATGACCACCTGGCGGCGCGGCCGCAGCCTGATCATGGCCCGCTGGATGCAAGACAGCCTGCCCCTTTCCGCCTTCCTTGCCCGGCTGCCGCAATCGCGCATCGTGCGCGTGCCGGGCACCGCCGTGTTCATGACGGGCAATCTGGACTACGTGCCCAACGCCCTCCTGCACAATCTCAAGCACAACAAGGTGCTGCACGAGCAGGTGTTCTTCGTCACCGTCCGGAATCTGGATGTGCCCCAGGCCGACCCCGGCTCCCGCGTGGCGGTTGAGGAGGCCGCACCCGGCATCTACAAGGTCGCCCTCTATTACGGCTTCATGGAAAGCCCGAATATTCCCCGCGCGCTCGAAAGCCTCACCGCCCAGGGTATCGAGTTCAAAGCCATGCAGACCAGCTATTTCCTCGGCCGTGAAACCGTGGTCCCGGCCTCCGTGCCCAAGCTGCGCTTCATCCGCCGCTGGCTGTTTCTGTTCATGGCCCGCAACGCCATCACCGCCACGGAGTTCTTCCGCATCCCCTCAGATCGCGTGGTCGAACTCGGAGTCCGCATCGCGGTCTAGAGCAATATGCATTTAGATTGACGCGGCAGCGTCAAGATAAATGCATGAAATTGCTCGCTTAAAAGTAAAAATTGCGCGCGATGACTTTAGGTTCGCTCACTTTACGAGCGAGCCTGAAGTCTGAATCGCCCTCTATCTCATTGTTTTAGACGCGGATCACGCCCGTGATTCGATCTAAAATCATCCGGCTCTAGAGCGAGTTTTCCAAAGTCAGAAGCGCTTTAGCCGCTGGCGAATCCCCGCACCTGCTCCAAACATTCAGCCTTCCCAGCCACGCAGCCGCCCTCCAGCCACCAGCGCCGCACCTCTGCCAAAACCACCCCCATGCGCGGCCCAGGCTCTACGCCAAGCGCCGCCAAATCCCGGCCCTGCAACGGAAATACCGGCCGCTCAATGCTCATCAGCCGCGTTCGCAGCCCGGCCCCATCGCCATCCCACAGCCAACTCTGGCCAATCAGCACCTCATGCGGCTCATCCGCCAGCGCCCGGCGTAACGCCGCATCGTCATCCCCCGGCCTCAGCACAAACTTCTGGCGCAACCCCACCAGCCGTTGCGCCTCGGCACCGCTCAACTTCAACCGCACCGCCAAATCCTCATCTGTCAGCGCCGCCACCCGCAACAGCGGATCAACCGGCGCCCCGCGCCTCAGCAGCGCCGCCAGCCGTTCAGGCTGTGCCCCCGGCAATATAATCTCCAGCACGCCGGTTTCGCGCATAAGTTCCACGGCCGCCAGCGGGGCAGGGGCCGCCAAAATCTTCTTCACCTCGCTCCACACCCGCTCCACGGAAAGCTGCCGCAACCCCTCCCGCCCGGCTTTAATCGCCGCCACCGCCTCGGCATCCGGTCCGCCTTGCCCGTAGCGGGCGAAAAACCGGAAGAACCGCAAAATCCTTAAATAATCCTCGGCAATCCGCTCGGCCGCCGCGCCCACGAACCGCACAATCCCGGCCGCCAAATCCGCGCGTCCGCCAAAATAATCGAAAATTTCGCCATCCCGGGTGCAGCTCATCGCATTGATGGTGAAATCCCGCCGCGCCGCATCCTCGCGCCAGTCATCGGTAAAGGCCACAACAGCGTGCCGCCCATCCGTTTCCACATCCCGGCGCAAGCTCGTCACCTCAAACCCGCGCCCGCCGACCACAATCGTCACCGTGCCATGCTCAAATCCTGTCGGCACCGCCTTCAGCCCCAAAGCCTTTGCGCGCGCCACCACCACCCGCGGCATCAACGGCGAGGCGAAGTCCACATCCGCCACAGCGCCCCCGGCCAGCATGTCGCGCACGGCCCCGCCCACCATCCGAGCCTCGGGTAGCGCGGCCCACACCTTGTCCATGCCGGGCAGTGTAATCATGCAACCTCCCGCAACCGCAGCGCCAACCGGCGCAAAATCTCCGCCGTGGCACCCCAGATCACATGGTCCTCATGGGGCCAGACCCAGAACTGCCGCAGTCCAGACTGCCAAAATGCCTTGCGGCGGATCGGGTATTCAGGGTTCAACAGAACCGAGAAAGGCAGCACAAACAGCTCTTCAACCTCATCGGTCGCGGGCAACAAGGGCACTTTCTCGGGCACAAGCGCCACCACCGGTGCAATGTGAAACCCCGAGCCAATAACATAATCATCCATCCGGCCCAGAATCTCCACCTGGGTGGGGTTAAGCCCCACCTCCTCGCGCGCCTCGCGCAACGAGGCGTCTTCGGGCGAGGCATCAAATGGCTCAATCTTCCCGCCAGGAAAAGAAACCTGCCCAGGATGTGCTGGCATGCGCGTGCTGCGCCGCGTCAGCCACACGCCTTTGCACGGCTCCATGGCCACCAGCACCGCCGCCGCGCGCAACCGCCCCAATTCCAGATTTTTATAGGCAAACCCCTGCGGGAACGCCTGGCGCAGCGTTTGGGCCTTCACGCCGCACCGCCTTCGCGCTTATTCGGCGTCGTGGCAGCAATTGGGCATGTCTCCAAGCGGAAAAAACGCACCCTTGCTCCACACGCCCAGCACCTTGCGGCCATGCACAACCCCCGGCTCCGCCAGCGCCACCAGCTCATAATAGGTTGCGCGGTTAATGCGCGCCTCGATCGGATATCTACCTTTGCCATCACGAACATGAAGATAGGGCGTCGGCTCGCAACTCAGCAAATCATGCGCAATCCGGATCGGATGCCCAGGCCCCGCCGTCACACATTGGTCGACATTTGTGCGGAAGCACAAAACCTGTTCGCGGCCGCTGCCGCTCCATTCCAGCTCCACAGCAACAAACGGCACGTCCTCAACCTCAATCCGCCCGCGCTCGGCTGGTGTTTGCAAAACATATTTCCCGTCCTCTTCACGCGTCAGCACGGTCGAGAACAAGCAAACCATCGGTTTACGGCCAATCGGGCTGCCTTTGTAGAGCCAAGTTCCATCACGCTTGATCAAAAACGGCAGATCACCGCAATCCACGACAGGGCGGGGCGGGGCAATATCAACGCCCACCTCCTCCAGCCCTCCATTCGCCAATTGCTTCAACGCGCTAAAGCTCCTCTGTGTTCTTCGAGATATAGGTACCGGCCCAGGCGGTTCAAATGGATAAACTGCCAAGCCAGGCGCGCCTTTACTACACTTCCTCGAGATCCTCGGAACAGCGCCTCAGCATTTCCTGAAACCCTTGGCATTTTCGCGGCGTTTTCGCTACACCCCGGCGCATGGATTATGATGTTATCATCATTGGCGGCGGCCATGCGGGAACGGAAGCCGCCGCCGCCGCCTCGCGTTATGGTGCCCGCACCCTGCTGGTCACGCAGAACGCGGCCCGGCTGGGGGAGATGTCGTGCAACCCTGCCATTGGCGGCATCGGCAAGGGCCATCTGGTCCGCGAGATCGACGCGCTGGACGGGCTGATGGGCAAAGCCGCTGATGCCGCCTGCATCCATTTCAAACTGCTCAATCGCGGCAAGGGCCCCGCCGTGCGTGGCCCCCGCGCCCAGGCGGACCGCAAGCTCTACCGCAACGCCATCCAAGCCCTCCTCGCCGCGCAAGCCAATCTCACCATCCTGGAGGACGAAGCCGCCGGGCTGGAGGTCGCCCATGGCCGCCTCACCGGCATCAAACTCGCCTCCGGCAAAACCATCTCCTGCGCCGCCGCCGTGCTCACCACCGGCACCTTCCTCAACGGCGTTCTTCATTTCGGCTCCGAAATGCAGCCGGGCGGGCGGGTGGAGGATGCGCCCTCCCGCGCTTTGGCGGCAGATCTGCACCGCCTCAATTTGCCGCTGGGGCGTCTCAAAACCGGCACCCCCCCGCGCCTCTCTAAATCCAGCATCGACTGGGAGAGCCTGCCGGAAGACAAAGGCGAAAACCCGCCCGAGCCTTTCTCGGCACTCACGGCCAAAATCACCAACCCGCAAATCTCCTGCCGCATCACCTCCACCACCGAGACCACGCACGAAGTCATCCGCGAAAACATCCATAAATCAGCGGTTTACGGCGGCAACATCGCCGGGCGCGGCCCGCGCTACTGCCCCTCCATCGAGGATAAAGTCGTCCGCTTCTCCGAAAAGCCCGGCCACCAGATCTTCCTGGAACCCGAAGGGCTGGACGACGACACCATCTATCCCAACGGCATCTCCACCTCCTTGCCGCTGGACGTTCAGCTCGCCTTCATCCACACCATCCCTGGCCTGGAGCACGCGCAAATCCTGCGCCCCGGTTATGCGGTGGAATATGATTATGTCGACCCCCGGGCTCTCGACCATTCCTTAAGTTTAAAGGTGCTGCCTGGGCTTTTCCTGGCAGGTCAAATCAACGGCACCACAGGCTACGAGGAAGCCGGCGCTCAAGGCCTAATGGCGGGCCTGAACGCCGCACGCCGGGCAGGGGGCGCGGAGCCGGTCCAGCTCTCCCGCGCGGACGCCTATATCGGCGTCCTTGTCGACGATCTGGTCACCCAAGGCGTTACAGAACCGTACCGCATGTTCACCTCCCGCGCCGAGTACCGCCTGCTCCTGCGCGCCGACAATGCCGAACTCCGCCTGACCCAGAAGGGGCAAGACTGGGGCTGCGTCGGCACTGAACGCAACCAAGCCTTCACCGCGCTGAAAACCGAAATCGCTGCCTTTAATAACAAGCCGACCGGCGAGGGCAGGGCAGCTGAAATTCTCCGCGCCGATCTTCTCTATGCCGGCTATATCGCGCGGCAAAATTCCGAAATCCGCGCCCGGGAGAAGGATGAGGCCGTGAAAATCCCCGCCAATTTCAACTATGCCCAGATCGGCGGCCTCTCCGCTGAGCTACGCGAGAAGTTGGAGCACACCCGCCCGCAAACCCTCGCCGCCGCCGGCCGGATCGAGGCCATGACCCCCGCCGCCCTTGGCGCTATTTTCGGCGCCCTCAAAAAGGCCCGCAACGCCGCATGAATGAAGCCAAACTCAGGGATTTCGCGGCGCTCGTCTTAAAATGGTCGTCGAAAATCAACCTGATCTCGAAATCGGACCATGATCATATCTGGGAGCGGCATGTGCAGGATTCCCTTCGCCTGCTCCCTTTCATTCCCAGCAACACGCAACGCGGTATAGATCTCGGCTCGGGTGCTGGCTTTCCTGGCCTGGTGCTCTGCATCGCCACGGGCATTCCGTTCGACCTCATCGAGTCAGACGCCCGCAAAGCCGCCCTTCTGATGGAAGCCGCCCGACTCACCGGCGCGCCGGCAAAAATTCATAATTGCCGGATTGAGGCCGCCTCCGTTCGGCCCGCCCCGCTCATCACCGCCAGAGCCTTGGCGCCCCTGGAAAAATTGCTTGGCCTGGCTGCACCCTTGCTCACTCCCGACGGCTTTTGCCTGTTTCCGAAAGGCAAGGGCGCGGAAGCTGAATTGACGCTCGCCACCCCCCTCTGGCACATGAATATTGAGCGCCTTTCCGCGCCCGGCTGGGGCGAAAGCTGTATCCTGAAAGTGAGCCAGATCCGTCATGCTGGAGCCGTATAAAAAACCCCGCGTTATCGCCGTTGCCAACCAGAAGGGCGGTGTCGGCAAAACCACCACCGCCATCAACCTCGCCTCGGCCCTGGCCGTAGGCGGCTTGAAGGTTCTGCTCATCGATATCGACCCGCAAGGCAACGCCTCCACCGGGCTCGGCATCGACCATGAGCGCCGCAACGGTGGCAGCTACGCTTTGCTTGCGGGCGATGTCACCCTAGCCGGCGCCACCCTGGTTTCGAATGTTGAAAACCTCTCTGTTGTCCCGGCCGTGGCGGACCTCTTGGGTGCCGATATGGAATTCGGTGCGCTTGAAAACCGCAACTTCCTCCTCCGCGCCGCCCTCGCACAAGGCTGCGACGCTGATATCGTCTTTATCGACTGCCCACCCGGCCTCGCTTTGCTCACCCTGAACGCGTTGGTGGCGGCCGATGCCGTTCTGGTGCCGCTGCAAGCGGAGTTTTTTGCCCTGGAGGGCATTTCCCAACTCATGCGCTCGGTCGAGATGGTCAAGCGCAGCCTGAACCCTAAGCTTGAGATCGAAGGCATCGTGCTGACCATGACGGATCGGCGCAATAATCTCTCTGAACAAGTGAGCAATGATGTTCGCGCCTATTTCAAGGAAAAAGTGTTCGAAACCGCCATCCCGCGTAACATCCGCATCACCGAGGCCCCTAGTCACGGCATTCCCGTCCTGCTTTATGATTTCCGCTCTACCGGAGCACAAGCATATCTCGCTCTGGCGGCGGAATTTTTGCGGCGCGCGCGCGCACGAAAGGAACTGGCATGAGCGGGAAAGAACTACGCAAACCTCTGGCCCGAGGCCTGGCCGCGCTGATGGGCGATGCCGCCGTGCTCACCAGCATTGCTGCCCCCGGCGTGCAGCAGCTCGCGGTGGATCTGCTGGAGCCAAGCCCCTACCAGCCGCGCCAAGATATGGACGATGGCGCATTGCAGGAGCTGGCGGATTCCATCGCCCAGCGCGGCATTTTGCAGCCGCTACTGGTCCGGCCCAAACCCGGCGCGCCGGGCCATTACCAAATCATCGCCGGAGAGCGCCGCTGGCGCGCCTCACAACGGGCGAAGCTGCACGAAGTGCCGGTGCTGGTGCGCGACCTCTCTGACGCCGACGCCATGGCCGCCGGGCTGGTGGAAAACCTCCAGCGCGAAAACCTGAACGCCGTGGAAGAGGCGGAGGGCTATAAGCGCCTCACCGAGGAGTTCAATCTCAGCCATGACAAACTGGGAGAGGCCATCGGCAAATCTCGGAGCCACATCACCAATGTCATGCGGCTATTGCAACTGCCACCCCAGGTGCAGTGGTTGCTGCGCGATGGTGAGATTTCTGCTGGCCACGCCAAGGCGCTGCTCTCCCACCCCGACCCCGTAAAGGCTGCCAACGATGTGGTAAAGCGCGGTCTTTCCGTGCGACAGACTGAGGCGCTGGCTAAAAACCTCGGCCAGTCGCTCTCAACGAAGACAACCACCCGCATTCCGCGAGAGCACCAGACCGACCATAGTGAGGTCACCGCACTGGCTGACAGCCTTACGGAACGCCTGGGGCTGCGGGTAGAGATCAGGTTCAACGGCAGAAGCGGGTCGCTAATCCTGAATTATGCAGACCTCGACCAACTAGATTCACTTCTGGCCCTGCTGAACAGGTAGGTCCG
This sequence comes from Pseudomonadota bacterium, assembly GCA_021826425.1. Lineage (GTDB taxonomy): Bacteria > Pseudomonadota > Alphaproteobacteria > Acetobacterales > Acetobacteraceae > Acidocella. The sequence goes on along the minus strand of JAKAZY010000069.1, from coordinate 1,556 downwards.
ACAATGTTCCACGTGGAACATTGCCCTCTCCCGCCGCCCTATGTTCCACGTGGAACATATCTCTTTTATGCGTCTGCTGCGGGCTCGCGGGCCTTCTCTATCCCGCTCGGGCTGCGGAGCGCACCCGCGCTGCCAAGGCCAACATGGTCTGGCGGCAATAATCCTGGTCCGGAATATCGGTGGTCTTGCAGGCAATTTCCGCCGCCAGTGCCGCCGCCAAAGCCTGGTTTACGGCGGGCAGCCCCCAAAGCCGCAGCATTTTCTGCACCACCGGCTGGCGTTTGAAAAACACTGGTGGGCGCATCCCGGCCATGGCTTCCTGGGCGGAGGCGCCTTGCGCCATTGCGCCCGTCGCCACGCGCAGGCGCAAAAGCTCTGAAAGCAGCACCCTGATCAGCCCGACCGGCGAAGCGCCTTCCTCATACGCCAGGGTTAGCGCCTTGTCTGTGGCGGCAAGGTCGCCGGTTAGTGCCGCATCAATGGCATCGTTCATCGAGGTATCGCCGCCATCGGCCATAATGGAAGACACATCCGCCTGCGTAAGCACCTTCTGCGCCCCGGCATAAAGCACGAGAACCTCCAGCGTCTGGCCCAGCGGCCCTTCCTCACCTGTTAGGTTTTGCGCCGCCCAATTGGCCGCATCCTGGTCAATACTAACGCCCTGCGCCCGCAGCCGGGAAATAATGACCTGCGGCAACCGCGCAGAATCTATCGCATAGCAGGCGATGCTGGCTATGCCAGGAGATTTCTCGGCGAAGGTACGCAATTTGGATTTCGGTGTCAGCTCTGCGGCCTCAAGAATTACCAACCCGTCGAGCGTGATTTTAGTTAGATTTTCTAACACCCCCACCAGCTTCTCGCCTGCATCCCGCACCCGCACCACGCGCTTGCCACCGGTGAGTGACGCCGCAAAGGCCTCCGCCAGCAACAAATCCGGCGCGGGATTGGAAAGCTCCGCGAAGCGGAACGGGTCGTTCAGCGCACCCTCGACAGAGTGAGCCAGCGCCAGCCCGCGTTGCGCCACCAACCCAACATCCGGCCCGTGCAGCAACACCACCGGGGTGGATGGTGCCTTTAAAAATCCATCAACCCGGCCGGCCTCCAGCTTCATGAGCTCGGATGGGCGCGGAACCAAGCGGCAAGCTGGGCGGTTATCTGCGTCGAGATTTCGTCGGCCAATTGCTGGTTGGTTGTCTCTGCTTCGAGATTCGAGGCGAAATATTGCTGGTCGATGATATTCAACGCGTCCGCCGCCGTGGCATTGCCCGAGGCCAGCGTGACAGCGGGATTGCCAATGGGCGAGAGCTTCCAGAGCGCGTTGGCATTGAAGCGCGTGCGGGTGGTGGAGCTATCTGCCTGGACCCCCTCGCCGATCTGCGCGATGCTGTAGTTAACCGAGAGCGTGTAAAGCTCCTGCGTCGGCTCCCCGCTGGTGTAGAGCTGCTGTTGCAGCGCTTGGCGCAGAATCTGCCCGTTGCGGTCTGGAATATTCTGCACTTTCACGGTTTCCAGCGCGGCGTTGGCACCCTGGCCCTGTGCCCCGCCGTAAAGCGGCG
>JAKAZY010000068.1 GCA_021826425.1 Pseudomonadota bacterium | reverse complement strand
TCCTTGCGCAGTGGATGCCCTTCAAATCCATAATCACTGAGGATGCGGCGGTGATCTTCCAAACCGTCGAAGCTGATACCAAATAAATCCCACACCTCGCGCTCCCACCAGGTCGCACAGGGCCAGATGTCGCTCACGGAGGCAACCAGGGCATTTTCATCCGCGCTGATGATCACCCGCACACGCTCGTTCCGGGTGATGGAAAGAAGGTTGTAGACCACCTCGAATCGCTGCGCGCGTTCTGGATAATCTACCCCGCAAATATCCATCATCTGCTGAAAGGCAAACTCATCGCGCAGCGTTTTCAGCACGACATGCGCGGTGGCGCGCTCGACCATCAGCACCACCTCGCCATGCAAGCGGTGGGCGGTCATGACGCCCGGCAGGGCTTGCAACGGCACCAGCACTTCGTCAACGGGCGCGGCTGGAATCTCGGCCTGGACTTGGGTTTCTTCAGCCACGCAACACCGTCCCCGTCCGCCGAATCTTCTTCTGCAATTGCATGATGCCGTAAACCAGCGCCTCTGCCGTGGGCGGGCAGCCAGGAACATACACGTCCACCGGTACAATCCGGTCTACCCCGCGCACAACGGAGTAGGAATAATGGTAATAGCCGCCGCCATTCGCGCAACTGCCCATTGAAATCACCCAGCGCGGTTCTGGCATCTGATCGTAAACCCGACGCAGCGCCGGGGCCATCTTGTTGGTCAGCGTGCCGGCCACGATCATAACATCAGACTGGCGGGGCGAGGCGCGGGGAATAATGCCGAAACGGTCCAGATCGTAGCGCGGCATATAAGCGTGAATCATCTCCACCGCACAGCAGGCGAGACCGAATGTCATCGGCCACAAGCTGCCGGTGCGCGCCCAGTTCACCACCTTGTCGATATTGGCGACAATAAAGCCCTTCCCGGCAAGCTCACCGGTGATACCCTTGATCACCGCGTCTTGTTCAGCACCGAGGCCGAGATGCTCCCGGTTCCAGGCGAGCTCAGTGCTGTTCGCAGCCGTCGTCATGCCCTTACTCCCAATTTAGCGCACCCTTGTTCCACTCATAGATGAAACCGATGGTTAACACGCCGAGAAAGCCCATCATCGACCAGAAGCCGAGCAGGCCGATGCGGCCGAGCGAAACCGCCCAGGGGAACAGGAAAGCGATCTCAACGTCAAAAATAATAAACAGGATCGCCACCAGATAATACCGCACATCGAAGCGGCGGCGGGCATCACCGAACGCCTCGAACCCGCATTCATAGGCCGTCAGCTTGTCCGGATAGGGCTTTTGCCTGGCCGCAAACAAAGAGCCGAACACAAAAGCCACACCCAATACGGCAGCGAGGGCAACAAAAATGAGAACAGGAAAGTACTGTGCTAGATCTAGCTGCACTCGCTCATCTCCTTGATCGCGCCGGGGCAGCGGAATGGCCGCACCCAAGTGAAATTGTTCCCGCCGTGTCGCACCGCAACAGGCTCCGGTCAAGCCCGGCTTGAAATGGCAGCCACTCTGCGTATGCAAAAGGCAACGGCCCGGGGCCTTCAGCGCCTGACCAAAAAGTAACCGCATTTTGTGAAGAAAGGAATGGCGCGAGTGACGGGGCTCGAACCCGCGACCTCCGGCGTGACAGGCCGGCGCTCTAACCAACTGAGCTACACCCGCGTGAGGGTGGCCGCCGTGTACTTGGCATTCAAATCAGCGTCAAGCACGTGACAGCAAGTTCGGCGATAATTTGTCGATGGTTGGTATGGGCGGTGACGGTTTCGAACCGCCGACCCTCTCGGTGTAAACGAGACGCTCTACCGCTGAGCTAACCGCCCTTGAGACAGTGTGAAAATGCGAGACGGACGGCGCACACCGCCCATCCCGAATTCAAGTTTAGTTAACGGCGTCTTTCAGCGTCTTGCCCGGCTTGAAGCGGACAGAGGTGGAGGCCGGGATGTCGATTTCCTCGCCCGTACGGGGATTGCGGCCCTTTGAGGCTTCGCGCGCGGCGGTGGCAAAGGTGCCAAACCCAACGAGGCGAACCTCTTCCTTCTTCTTCAGAGTCTTTTCAATTGCGCCGAACACGGCATCCACCACCTCGGCTGCCTTGGTCTTGGAAAGGTCGGCTTCATCAGCCACGGCGGCGATCAGATCATTTTTATTCATGGGAAACTCCCTGTTGTCGGATTGGATAAAACCGGCTTGACCGCGTACCTAGCGGGCAGACCACAAAAAAGGGTGGCGCGCGGTCTTAGCCAAACTGCACGCCACCCGTCAAACACACCTCGCTTTTAATGCGGCAGCGAGGCGAGGACGCCGCCATCCGGTGCCTTGGCCAGCTCCTCCGGCGTCTCGTCCCATTCAATCGGATCCGGTGCGCGCACCAAGGCCCGGCTAATCACCTCATCTACGTGGCTGACCGGTATGATGGTTAGGCCCTTCTTCACATTGTCTGGAATTTCAATGAGATCCTTTTCATTGTCTTTCGGAATCACGACCGTGGTGATGCCGGCGCGCAGGGCTGCCAACAGTTTTTCCTTCAAGCCACCAATCGGCAGAACCCGCCCGCGCAGAGTAATTTCGCCGGTCATGGCGATATCCCGGCGGATAGGTATGCCGGTAATGGCGGAGACGATCGAAGTGGCCATGGCGATGCCCGCAGAGGGACCATCCTTCGGAGTCGCACCCTCCGGCACGTGCACATGGATGTCCCGCTTATCGAAATAAGGCGGCTTAATGCCAAACTGGGTAGCGCGGGAGCGGATATAGGAATACGCCGCTTGCACACTTTCCTGCATCACATCACCCAGCTTACCGGTCTGACGAATGATGCCCTTGCCGGGAAGCAGCACGGATTCGATTGTTAGAATCTCACCACCAACCTCGGTCCAGGCCAGGCCGGTAACAACGCCAACCATGTCCTCCGCCTCGGTCTCGCCGTAGCGGAATTTCGGCACACCCGCGAACTTCTCCAAGTTTTTCTTGGTGATACCCACCTTCTTGGTCTTCGCGGTCACGATCTCCTTCACCGCCTTGCGGGCCAGGGTGGCGATCTCGCGCTCCAGGTTGCGCACGCCGGCTTCGCGGGTATGGGTACGCACCAGCTCCAACAGCGCCTCCTCAGAGACCGACCATTCTTCCTTCTTCAGCCCATGCGCCTCGCTCTGCTTGGGCAGCAGGTGACGCTTGGCGATCTCCACTTTCTCATCCTCGGTGTAGCCAGGGATACGAATGATCTCCATGCGGTCCAGCAGCGGCTGGGGCATACGCAAGGTGTTGGCGGTGGTCACGAACATCACATCCGAGAGGTCGTAATCAACCTCCAGATAATGATCCGCAAATGTCGCGTTCTGTTCGGGGTCCAGCACCTCCAGCAACGCCGAGGCCGGGTCGCCGCGCCAATCCGCACCCAGCTTGTCGATTTCATCCAACAGGAAAAGCGGGTTGGAGGTTTTCGCCTTTTTCATGCCCTGGACGATCTTGCCGGGCATGGAGCCGATATAGGTGCGCCGGTGGCCACGAATCTCGGCTTCATCCCGCACCCCGCCCAAGGACATGCGCACGAACTGCCGGCCCGTGGCTTTGGCGATGGATTTGCCAAGCGAGGTTTTACCAACACCGGGTGGGCCAACCAGGCAGAGAATCGGCCCGCGCACCTTGGGGCTGCGCGCCTGCACCGCGAGATATTCGACAATACGCTCTTTGATCTTATCCAGGCCAAAATGGTCGGTATCGAGGATCTTCTCCGCCTCGATCACGTCATTCTTGATCTTGCTCTTTTTCTTCCAGGGGATGCCGACGATCCAGTCCAGATAATTGCGGACAACCGTGGCCTCAGCGCTCATCGGACTCATCGAGCGCAGCTTCTTCAGCTCCGCCATCGCCTTCTCGCGCGCTTCCTTGGACAGCTTCGTGGCTTTTATCTTTTCTTCAAGCTCAGCAGTTTCGTCCTTGCCGTCCTCGCCCTCGCCCAGCTCCTTCTGGATCGCCTTGAGCTGCTCGTTCAGGTAGTATTCGCGCTGGGTCTTCTCCATCTGCCGCTTCACGCGGTTGCGGATTTTCTTCTCCACCTGGAGCACGCCGATCTCGGACTCCATATGGTTGAACACGCGCTCCAGCCGCTCGGCCGTGCTGTCCAGCTCCAAAAGCTCCTGACGCTCGGAAATTTTTAAGCCGAGATGGCTCGCCACTGTGTCGGCCAATTTGGAGGGGTTATCGATCTGATTGACCGAAACCAACACCTCCGGCGCGATCTTCTTGTTCAGTTTGATATACTGCTCGAACTGCGCCACCACCGTGCGGCCCAGCGCCTCCACCTCCTTGGTATGGTCGCCGTGGTCCTCGACCGGCTCAGCCTCGACCTCGAAAAAATCCTCGGTGGTTTTGAATTCGGTGATCTTTGCTCGGCGCAGCCCTTCAACCAGCACCTTTACGGTGCCGTCCGGAAGTTTCAGCAGCTGTAAAATCGTGGAAATGGTACCAATGCGATAGATATCATCCGCCGTCGGGTCATCCTGGGCCGCGTTTTTCTGCGCCACCAGCAAAATTTGCTTATCCTCCTTCATCACGCTTTCCAGCGCACGCACAGATTTCTCGCGCCCCACGAAGAGCGGCACGATCATGTGCGGGAACACGACGATATCGCGCAGCGGCAGCACGGCGATGGATTCAGGCAGCGATCCGGACTTTTCATCATCAGACATATTCGAATTCCTTGGGTCTTCCGGCTGCCCTTAATGCGGCACAAACCGGAGTGCCGCTGTTCACGGCCACAAACGACATATCGGCAGCCAATGGCACGCCTGCAAGCCTCGAATGAGAGGCATGCAGGGAGCGCGTCAGGAAGCGTTCTCCGAACGCTTTTCTGAGTAGAGGTACAGCGGCTCGGCGCGGCCTTCTGCCACCTCACCACTGATCACCACCTCGGAAACACCCTCCAACCCCGGCAGATCGAACATGGTGGCAAGCAGGATGCTCTCCATGATCGAGCGTAAGCCGCGTGCACCTGTTCTGCGCTTGATGGCTCGGTTGGCAACCACTTTCAACGCGTCATCCGTAAAGGTGAGCTTCACGCCCTCCATCTCGAATAGCCGGCCATACTGCTTCACCAGCGCGTTCTTGGGTTTGGTAAGAATCTCGATGAGCGCCGCCTCGTCCAGATCCTCCAGCGTGGCAACAACCGGCAGCCGGCCGATAAACTCCGGGATCAGCCCAAATTTCAGCAGATCCTCTGGCTCCACATCGCGCAGAATGGCGCCTGTGCGCCGTTCATCCGGGCTGCGTACATCCGCACCAAAGCCGATGCCCGAGCCTTTACCGCGCTGGGAGATGATCTTCTCCAGCCCCGCGAAGGCACCGCCACAGACGAACAGGATATTGGTGGTGTCCACCTGCAAAAATTCCTGCTGCGGGTGCTTGCGCCCGCCCTGCGGTGGCACGGAAGCCACGGTGCCTTCCATGATCTTCAGCAGCGCCTGCTGCACGCCCTCGCCCGAAACGTCGCGCGTGATGGAAGGATTATCCGATTTACGGGAGATCTTATCCACCTCGTCGATATAGACGATGCCGCGCTGGGCGCGTTCAACATTATAATCCGCCGCCTGCAGCAGCTTCAGGATGATGTTTTCCACATCCTCGCCCACGTAACCGGCTTCGGTAAGGGTGGTGGCGTCCGCCATGGTGAAGGGAACGTCCAGAATCCGCGCCAATGTCTGAGCCAGCAGCGTCTTGCCCGAGCCGGTGGGCCCAACGAGCATGATGTTGGACTTCGCGATCTCGACATCGTTGCTCTTGGTCGCGTGAGAGAGGCGCTTGTAATGGTTATGCACCGCCACGGCGAGAACACGCTTCGCGTGCGCCTGGCCGATGACATAATCATCCAGCACCTTGCAGATCTCGCGCGGCGTCGGCACGCCATCTCGCGTTTTCACGAGGTGCGTCTTATGCTCCTCGCGGATGATATCCATGCACAGCTCGACGCATTCATCACAGATGAACACGGTCGGGCCGGCAATGAGCTTCCGCACCTCATGCTGGGACTTGCCGCAAAAGGAGCAGTAAAGCGTATTTTTTGTGTCGCCCGATTTACTGGTCATAGTCACTCCACAACCCGCGTCTTGAGAAAAAAGACTAACCCCCTGTGCCGGAGGGCACAAGCGCCGGGGTTTTTCCTAATATTTCTGGGTTTTCAGGCCCCTAAACGAAAAATCCGGACCGAACCGGGTCTTTTTAATGCTGCGGAACGTCAAAAAACTGAAAAACCCAGCCCTCCTTTGGTGGGGAGACCGGATTTTCCGAAACCGCCGGAAAGCAGAAACGTAAGGCTCAGCTGCCGCTGGATTCGGGCTTCGGCGCCTCATCCTTCACAGCACCGGTCTCCGCCTGGGATTTCACCACCTCGTCCACAAGCCCAAAATCCTTGGCTTCCTGAGCAGACATATAGGTATCGCGCTCCAGCTTCGCTTCGATGGCTTCGAGGGGCTGACCCGTGTGCTCCACATAGATCTGGTTCAGCTTGCTGCGCAGCTTCAAAATCTCGCGGGCCTGGATTTCGATGTCCGTAGCCTGACCCTGAGCGCCGCCGGAAGGCTGATGCACCATCACCCGCGCATTCGGCAGCGCGAATCGCTTGCCCTTGGTACCGGCGCAGAGCAGCAGGCTGCCCATAGAGGCTGCCTGACCCAGGCAAAGCGTGGAAACCGGCGAGCGGATATATTGCATCGTGTCGTAAATCGCGAGGCCGGAGGAGACCACGCCGCCCGGGCTGTTAATGTAAAAGGAGATTTCCTTGTTCGGGTTCTCGCTCTCCAGAAACAGGAACTGGGCACAAAGCAGAGATGACACTACGTCATTCACCTGTCCTGTGAGGAAGACGATTCGCTCCTTCAGAAGCCGGGAATAGATATCGTAAGAACGCTCCCCGCGCGCTGTCTGCTCCACGACCATGGGTACGAGGTTGTTGTTGTAGACCTCGACAGGATCCCGATCCCACATATAATTCAATCCTTTACCTACCATAACCGCCGGGTTGGCCCAGCGGCGCGCCGAAAGCGGCCACGGCGCGAGCGAAACACAGCGTCATGGTTTTCAGGTTAGAGCATCTTTGCGGTTCGTCTAGAGGCGCTGGAAAAACTGAAGCCGTTTCCCTGTCCCAGAAACGGCTTCGATCAAAGTTTCAACCGCTTTTGGCGCCGCGTCTTATTCTTCTGGGTCTTTCGCCAGCTCTTCCGCAGTTACCGTAACCTCGTCCTGCTTCACTGAACCCAGCAGGAAATCGATCACCTTGTCCTCGAAGATGGGGCCGCGGAAGCGTTCCATCTGCTGCGGATTCTTGCGGAAGAACTCCACCACCTGCATGGCTTGGTTACCGTAGCGCATAGCCTCGTTAAACATGGCGCGCTGCAGCTCCTGCTCGGTCACCTGCACATCGTTGGCGCGGCCGATCTCGGCTACCAGCAGACCCAAACGCACACGCCTATCGGCAATGGCCTTATATTCGGCCTTCAGGGTCTCGTCGTCCTTGCCTGCATCCTCGGGGTCCGCCTGGCCGGCGTTTTTCTCGGCCTCCACCTGCTGCCAGATGGCATTGAACTCGGCATCAACCAGGGAAACCGGCGCTTGGAACTGCGCCTTCTCCGCCAGCGCATCCAACAAGGCGCGCTTGAGCTTGGTGCGGGTCAGCCCCTCATATTCACGTCCAATCTGCTCTCTCACGCGCTCTTTCAACTGCTCCAGGCCTTCAAGCCCGGCATCCTTAGCAAGCTCGTCATCAATCGCTGGAATTTCGGCCACGGCCAGCTCCTTGGCGGTGATCTCGAACTCGGCGGTCTTGCCGGCTAGGTCCTTCGCACCGTAATCCTCTGGGAAGGTCACGGAGATGGTCTTGGTCTCGCCCACCGTCATGCCTTCGACCTGCTCCGTGAAGCCGGGAATGAAGCCGGGGCCAGAAACGGTCAGCGCCACGTCCTGCGCGGTACCGCCCTCGAAGGCAACGCCGTCGATCCGGCCAACGAAATCCACCTTCAACTGTTCGTCCTTGGCGGCCGGGCGGGCTTCCTCGACCGGCTTGAAGCTTTTGCGCTGCTCGGCGATTGTTTTCAGCGCCTCGTCCAGCTTCTCATCGCTCACGGCGGCAACCGGCTTGGAGAGCGTCACGTCCGAAAGATCCGGCACCACCACGTCCGGCAGCACTTCCATCTCGACGGTGAATTCCAGGTCCGTATCCTTGCCGGGCTTGGTGATCTCCAGTTTCGGCTGCATCGCCGGGCGCAGGTTGCGCTCAGTCAGCAACTGGCTGTGCGCCTCGTTCACCATACCTTCAAGAATTTCGGCGGCCACAGCCTCGCCATAGCGCTTGCGCACGATGTTCAGGGGCACCTTGCCAGGGCGAAAGCCCGGCATCTGGATGGTCTTGCTCAGCTCGGCCAAACGCTGCTCACGCTTGGCGGCCAGCTCGGGTTCGGGAACCACGACCGTAAAGCCGCGTTTCAAGCCGTCAGAGAGCGTTTCAGTAACCTGCATGGACAACAAACCTCAAAAAATCAAAAGCATATAGCAAATGGTGCGGGCGGAGGGACTTGAACCCCCATGGCTTTCGCCACCAGAACCTAAATCTGGCGTGTCTACCAGTTTCACCACGCCCGCGGTTATACCTGCAACATAGGCCGGGGCGCATAGCGCGTGTTGCGGGGTTTCACAAGCTTACCCCTCGTCTATCGCCGCAAAAGCGATTATTTCCAAAGCATGGACAGGCACAGGGCACCCGTTTCCCAGCAAAAACCTCAACGCCGGGGCTGGGTGAGCTACGCCGTTTTGGCTGTGGCGGTGGTCATCCTGGTGCCCTTGGCGGCGGTGGGCGTGTTTATCGCCCGGTTCAACCCAAACGCCTATACGCCGCAGATCATCGCTGCCGTGCAACGGGAAACGGGCCGTACGCTCACCATCAACGGACCGATCCGGCTGCAGCTTTCGCTTACACCCACGCTTGCGGCCAGCAATCTCAGCCTCGCCAATCCGGATGGCTTCGCCGACCCCTATTTGCTGACGCTGGACAAGGTGCAGGCACAAATCGCCCTGCTACCGCTGTTCAGTCACCGTGTGGATATCCTGAACCTCAAGCTCACCGGCACGAGGCTATATCTGGAACGCAACGCCGCCGGCCAGGCGGATTGGAAGTTCAGCCCCGCCGCGGCTGGGCCTGGTGGCAATTCGCCCGCCGCCGCGCCCAGCACTTCGCACCGCTACAATATCGCGCTGGAGGCGGTGGAGCTGGATAACAGCGAGGTTGTTATCCACCCGCTCGGCCCCGGCCACCCGAACATTATCCAGCTCACACGCCTCACGGGCCAGGCGGCCTCGCTCACCGCGCCGCTACGGCTTTCCGGCACCGCCGCCATCGGCAATGCGCCGCTGACTCTGAACGGCGTGACCGGCCCGGTTGCCCGGCTCACCGGCACGGGGGCCAGCCCCTGGCCGGTGGATATCTCCTTCGGCTTCGCTGGCGCCACCGCCAGGCTGCAAGGCCAAATGACCCACCCGCAAACCGCCCAGGGTTACGATTTAACGCTCAGCGCCAACATTCCGGCACTGGAGAAAATAGGCGCGGCCCTGCCGCCAGGCTGGCTGGGCGGGCTGGCTTTGCCCGCACTCCATAACGTCACTGCCAGCGCCACCATCAAAGACCAGGGATCACCTTTACCCGCGATCAGCAACGTCTCGATCAAGGCCGGCGCATCGGCGTTTACAAATATGGACCCTGGCCTGACCTTGGCGGCGCTGGATATCGAGCTGCCAGCGCTTGACAGCGCCGCCACGTTCAGTGCGACCGGCACGCTGGGGCAGTTGCCTTTTGTTATCCATGGCAACATCACCGCGCCCGATGCCTTCCTCCCATCCAACCTTCTGCCCTCCAGTAACCCACCCGCCGCTAGCTTCAGCGAGAGCCTGAACGCCAGCCTCGGCAATGCCAGCCTCAGCCTGACGGGCGGCATCGCCACCCCCCACAGTCTGGCTGGCGTGGCGTTGGCATTATCACTGAAAATTCCCGATCTCTCGGCACTTTCCCCCGCCGCAGGCCAGCTTCTGCCGGCCTGGAAGAACATCAATGTAAAAACGACGCTGATTAACCCCGGAGGGCAGGGGCTGAGCCAAGCAATTGGGTTGAACAGCCTAACCGCGACCATGGACAATGCCCGTTTTGGCGGCGATGCCAGCCTGAGCATCCGCCCCGCGCCAAAACTGGAAATCGACCTTTCAATCGCCCAGGCGAATCTGGATGCGCTGCTGGCTGCCATGCCGGCACATCAGGCCCTATCCGCCGCCCCCGCTGCGCCTGCAACCGCCCCACCTGGCCAGATTGTGCCCGATATCGCGCTGCCGCTGAGTTTACTGCGCCAAGCCAGGGCCGATGTGCTGCTAAAGGCTGACAAGCTGACCTATTACGGCGCCACCTATTCGGCGCTACAAGGCCATG
>JAKAZY010000067.1 GCA_021826425.1 Pseudomonadota bacterium | reverse complement strand
CAGCCATATCCTCGGCGGCGCCAACAGCGGCACGAATCGCCCGCTCTGCCTCGTCAAGATCTACGATCCCACCAGACTTGATACCCCGGCTCTTCTGCCAACCAAACCCCAATGCCCGCAACCGCCCATCCGATTCCGCCCGGCCAATCAGGCAGGCAATCTTGGTGGAGCCGATATCCAACACGCCAAACGGGCCGGATTTTACGTTGCGGCTTCGTAGTGTTTCCTCGGGCGGTGGCTTCACCCCCTTTTCCAATACGGGCGGGCGGCGCGTTATGCTGTTCATTGTCCCTCCTGTCGGAAGTCGGACTTGTTCTTATTCATATCTGGTGCTGCCTTTGCGTAGGGCCGCACCACCATCCGTCCGGCTTGCCGCAGATCAATTGTCTCAACCGGACGATCCAACAACTGCATGGAGGCTTGCAGCGACGCCAGCTGGGCAAGCGCACCAGTTGCATTTTCCGCTGGCAGCTTCACCACAGTCTGATTCTGCAAGATCAGGTTCCAGCGCAACCCATCAACACGCTCGGCCGCAGCGACATGAGAGAATACAGCAGGTTCAGATTTCAACTCAGGGATGAGCACACTCGCCTGTTCGGGTGCGCCTGCCCCGGACAAAAGCAGCAACGAAGGCTCGCGCCGCTTGGCTGCCGTCGCATCCTGATCAGCAATCACATCGCCCTTCTTGTCGATCAGCTGAAATACGACGTGGCCATTCTGGATTGTCTGCCAGATGGCATATACGTCGCGTTCGTGCACGCTAATCACCAGGGTGCCGGGCAATATGCGCTCAACCGTTGCTGACTGAACCGGCCCGAGTGCCTGCACACGTTGCTGTATACCGCTCAGGGAAAACCCGAATGTCGGTTCACCGTCGGTTACGCCAATTGCGCGCGCAAGGGCAGCCGAATCCGTTGTTTCGGCGCCGTTAATCTTGATGTCGGTAATGCGAAAGCCAATCCCTGCAAGGGCGTTTGCCAACAGCCCTGGGCGCGCAACCGCCGCCGGCGCCTGAATAGGCGCCTGCGCCGCAACAGGGATGGATTGCGAGACCGGCACCGAACGGGGTAAACTGCGTACAAACTCAGCCCCCACCACCAGAACAGCCCCTGCGCTGATAATCCACAAACCCGGCCTCAAGCTCCGCTTAATGCGGCGGAAAAACAAAGCACGCTGAGTTAGCCTGTCCTGAGGTGGCGCGGGTTTGCGCCCACGCGAATTACGCGAGTGCGGGGCACGCGCGGGCGTCGTGACTTGGCGTTGTAGTGTTTCTACACGCGGCATACGGCCCTCTCCACCATCCAGGCGCAAAGCGCTGGAAAATCCATCCCTTCATACGCAGCCTGCTCGGGCAGGAGCGACGTCGCCGTCATTCCCGGTTGCGTATTCACCTCAAGCAAAATCAGGCGGCCTTGGTCCTCGTCATACCGAAGATCAGCGCGCGACGCGCCCCGGCAGCCAAGCGCCTTGTGCGCCGCCACCGCAATCTCCTTGGCGAATTTGGTGATCTCTTCAGGAATTTTCGCCGGCAATACATGGCGTGAGCCGCCGGAGGCATATTTGGCATGGTAGTCGTAGAATTTGTCCGTCGGCAGAATTTCCGTCACTGTTAGCGCTCGGTCCTCCAGCACACCGACAGTCAACTCGCGCCCCGGAATATATTGCTCAACCATCGCCGGGCCAAACCGCCAGTTAGCCGCAATCTCAGCGCGATGATGATCGCCATCCTTGACGATGAACACGCCGACAGAGGAGCCTTCATTCACCGGCTTCACCACATAAGGGCGCGGTAGAGGGTCACAATCTGCCAGTTCCATAATGTCGATGACCCTATGCTGCGCCACGGGCAACCCAGCCGAAGCAAATAAGGCCTTTGCCGCCGCCTTGTCCATCGCCAACGCCGAAGCGCGCACGCCCGAATGCGTGTAGGGCAGGCCAATATAATCCAAGACACCCTGGATCGTGCCATCTTCGCCGAAACGGCCATGCAGCGCGTTGAAAACGGCATCCGGCCCGGGGGTAAGTGCCGCCAGAAGCGAAGCTAGATTCTCCGTGACGATAACCGGAAGAACCTCGTAACCCGCCTTCCGCAGAGCCGCACAGACCTGATTGCCGGAGTTAAGCGAGACTTCCCGTTCGGATGATATTCCACCCATTAACACTGCCACGCGCATCATACGGGAACTCCGATTCGTTTAATTTCCCATTGCAGCGCCACACCAGATTTTTGCTTCACGCGACGCCGAACCTCCTCTCCCAACCCCTCCAAATCCGCAGCGCTGGCACCACCAAGATTCAGCAAGAAATTGCAGTGCAATTCTGAGACCTGAGCCTGACCGCGGCGCAACCCACGGCATCCCGCTGCATCCACCAACTCCCACGCTCTCTGCCCTTCCGGGTTGGCAAAGGTTGAGCCGCCGGTACGCGCCCGCACTGGTTGGGTGGCTTCACGCTTGGCTTTGATCTCGGCCATTTTTGCGGCGATCAAGCTTGGCTCGCCCGGGTGGGCGCGCAAACGCGCGCGTACCACCACCGTATCGGCCGGCAGGCTGGAATGCCGATAGGAAAGCCCCAACTCCTGGACAGATACCCGCCTGATATCGCCGCTACGCGTTACAACCTCCGCCCAGTCCAAAACGTCAGCCATATCGCCGCCATAGGCACCCGCGTTCATCGCCACCGCGCCGCCAATCGTACCTGGAATGCCCGACAGAAATTCCAAACCCGCCAGTCCCGCAGCCGCCGCATGTTCCGATACCGTAATATCAAGCGCCGCCGCACCGGCAATTAGTCCATCCGCTTCAATCTCAACCTCACCAAAGCCGCGAGCGAGTTTGATCACCACGCCATTGATTCCGCCATCACGGACGATAAGATTCGACGCCGCCCCGATCACCATTACTGGCATTTCCAACGGCAGATCGCGGAGAAAATGGCAAAGATCATCCACATTGGCCGGACGCAGCAGAAACTCCGCCGGCCCACCGACACGAAACCATGTCATCGGCGCAAGCTGTTCTCGCTCTTTAAGCCTCCCACGCGTGGCTGGAATGGTGCCTGCCATCATCGCCGAACTCCTGCGGCTCTGGCCTGAGACTGCAGCTCCGCTAATTGTTGCGGCAAGGCAGCGGCCCATTGTGTAATATTGCCCGCACCAAGGCATACCACATAATCTCCATGACGGGCGATGGCATGCACCATTTCCGACAGATGCGAAGGATCAGCCATCGACACCACCGAGCGGTGGCCACGCGCCCGCAAGCCTTCTACGAGCGCCTCCTTGTCCACACCCTCAATCGGCTGTTCGCCCGCGGGATATACGTCAGCGACGATAACTGTGCTCGCATCGTTCATACAGGCACAGAATTCCTCGAACAGGCTCTGTAAACGCGTAAACCGATGGGGCTGCACCACCGCAATCACATCCCGCGCGCCCGCTTGCCTTGCCGCCTTGAGCACGGCAGCGATCTCAACAGGATGATGGCCATAATCATCGATCACGCTTATGCCGCCAGCCTCGCCTGTTTTCGTAAACCGGCGCTTGACACCAGCAAAATTTGCCAGAGCGGATTTTATCTGTTGCTCGTCAATTTCCATCTCCAGCGCCACGGCAATAGCCGCCAGCGCGTTCTGTACATTATGGTTGCCGAGCATGGGCAGTTTGAACGGCCCATGCCGACGCGCCCGCCCGGTGATGCGATCTGAAACACGGACCTCAAAGGTCGCGCCGTCCTTGGAGGAGATGATACGCTCCGCGCGCACGTCCGCCTGCGGGGAAAAGCCGTAAGTGATGACACGATGATCCGACAGATCAGGGATCATCTGCTGCACGGCTGGGTGGTCAATGCAAAGCACCGCAAAACCATAAAACGGAATATTGGCGACAAACTGGCGGTAGCCAGCCTCCATCGCCTCTTTCGTGCCCCAATGGTCCAGATGCTCCGGGTCCATATTCGTAACAATGGCGATGACCGCGGGAAGACGCAGAAAAGACCCATCTGATTCATCCGCCTCCACCACCATCCAGTCGCCTGAACCAAGGCGGGTGTTGGAGCCATAGGCGTTGATGATGCCGCCGTTTATCACGGTTGGATCAAGCCCTGCCCCTTCCAGAACAGCCGCGACCAGCGATGTTGTGGTGGTTTTGCCGTGCGTCCCGCCAATCGCCACCGACCATTTAAGGCGCATTAGCTCCGCCAGCATTTCAGCGCGGCGTACAACAGGAATCAATTTTACCCGCGCGGCGACAACTTCAGGATTGTCTCTTGGTACAGCCGTTGAGACAACCACCACCTGGGCGTTACCAAGGTTTTTAGCGTCATGCCCGACCGTCACGACAATACCATTGGCGCGCAGGCGCTGCACGTTTGCATTCTCCGACACATCCGAGCCCTGAACCTGATAGCCCAGCTCGTGCAATACCTCGGCGATACCAGACATGCCGATGCCGCCAATACCGACAAAATGCAGCGGACCAATTGAAAGCGGCAGCGCTCTCATGCGCTTATCCTTTCCAGCACCAGATCCGCCAAACGCTTGGCCGCATTGGGCTCGCCCATGCGCGCGCAAGCCGCCGCCATAGCTATTAAACGCTCAGGGTTCATCAAAAAAGTCTCTATCTCTCTCGCTAGAATTTCCGCTGTCAGCCCAGCTTGATCCAACCTTTCAGCGCCACCATGGGTGGTGAGAGCCTCCGCGTTTGCGCGCTGATGATCATCTATTGCACCGGGAAGCGGGATGAATATCGCCGGTCGCCCCGCTACCGCAATCTCGGTAACGCTTGAGGCGCCAGCGCGGGCAACAACAAGATGCGCTCGCTTCAAGAGTGTCGCAACATCCGTAAAAAATGGCGAGAGCTCCGCTTTAATTCCAGCGTCTTTATAAATCTGGCGTGATGTCTCGATATCTTCCACCCGGCATTGCTGCGTCACCTGCAGGCGCAGTCGCAATGCTTCTGGTAGTTTCGCCAACGCCTCGGGCGCCAGCAAAGAAAATACTTTTGCACCAAGCGAGCCACCAACAATCAGAATCTCTATGGCCTGGTCCGGTGCTGCATAACCCTCGCCATGCAGCGCCGCGATCGCGGGGCGAACCGGGTTGCCGACCACAATAGTCCGCATCGCTGTAGGCAAACGCTGGGTATTAGGGAAATTCAGTGCCAGAATATCAGCAAATCGGCACAAAAGCCGATTAGCCCTGCCCAGCACGGCATTCTGCTCATGGAGCACCACCAATGGCTTGGCCCCGAATATACTAGCAGCCGCAAGCACTGGGGGCACGGATGGATAACCACCGAACGCGACTACGGCGCCAGGTTTCAGACTGCGCAGAATGGCGCGCGCTTGCACCACGCCTTGCGCCAGCGCCAAGACGCCCTGAAATGCGCGCTTTACCCCGCGCCCTGCCAAACCGGCACCGGCGACAACGTGTTTTTCCATTCTGGCAAAAACCGGGGATGCAAGGCCGCCTGAACGTGCATCCGTCAGGAGCACCACACGCTCACCACGCTCCAACAATTCCGCCGCCAACGCTTCGGCCGGGAAAAAATGCCCGCCAGTGCCACCTGCGGCGATGACGATGGGCTTATTTGCCGCCGCCCTCATTGCGTATCTCCTGCATGGCGCTTGCGGGTAAGCGCCAGCAGGAATCCCATCTGAATTGAAGTGCCCATTACAGCGCTGCCACCATAGGAAATAAACGGCAAGGTCATGCCTTTGGTCGGGATAAGTGACAACGAAGAGGCCATGTTAATAAAGGCCTGAAAGCCAAAACCGGCGATCAACCCTCCCGCAGCCAGCACCACGAACAGATTAGGCTCGGCGAGCAGCCGAACCATGGCCCGCAAAACCACCGCCAAAAATACGGCAATGATGAAAGCGCAGAAAAACAGACCAAACTCCTCGCCTGCGACGGCAAAAACAAAATCCGCGCGGGCGTCTGGCAGAAAGTGCTTTACCTGGCCTTCCCCTGGGCCGAGACCAAACATGCCGCCATTGCCAAAAGCCATTAAAGCGGTTTGCGCTTGGCTGCCCTTTGGCGGATGCACAAACATCATGACCCGCGTGTGCACATGCGTAATGAAGAAGAAGGCGTAAACTCCAGCCAGCGCGATCACCACCGCTGCCGCCGCCATCCACTTCATTTTCATCCCGTCCAGATAGAACTGGGTAAACACCACCATAGTGTAAAGGAAGGTCATGCCTATATCAGGCTGCATCTTCAATAGCGCGATCGTGGCGATAAATATGCAGAACGCAGCGCGTTTGCCAGGAAAGTCCCGCGTGCGGCGTGACTCCGCAATGCACCAGCCGACGATGATGATGAAGGCCGGACGCAAAAACTCCGAGGGTTGCACGGTGAAGCCAGGAAGCGACAGCCAACGCTTGGCGCCATCCACATCCGTACCATGCAGCAGCGTAAAGGCCGTAAGCAGGTAGAACACGATGCCGATGCCCAACGCCGCCAGCTTCACCTGCCGCAGAGAGAGCATCGACAAGAACAGCATGGTCAGCCCGCCAAAAACCAAAAAGCCGATCTGCTTTATCATCGCCATGGTGCGCGGGTCAGAGATGTGCGCGGTAAGCCCCGGTGAGGCGGCCAAAGCCAGTACATAGCCAATGCCCAGCAACACGGCGAGCGCCATCAGTGTCAGGCGGTCGACACTCCACCACCAACGCCCAACAACCGAGGTGTCTGCGCGGGAGAGCTGAGGCATCACATGTCGCCTTTCGCCAAGGCAACAAAACGCTCGCCACGCAATTCAAAATTCGGGAATTGATCAAAGCTCGCCGTGGCGGGAGAAAACAGCACAATGCCACTACCTGCCTTGGCCGCTTCAAACGCCGCCGGCACCGCCTGCTCCAGCGTGCCGACATAGTCGTTGGCCACACCGGCCTCGCTCAAACGCCGGGCGAAAATCTCGCCATCGCGGCCGATCAGGAAAGCCTTCTCGATGCGAGGGAAAAATACAGCCAGATCATCAATACCGCCAGCCTTGGCAACACCACCGGCGATCCAGACAAAATGCTCAAACACGCCCATGGCGCGGCTGGCGGCATCCGCATTGGTTGCCTTGCTATCGTTGATGAAGCGCACACCATCGCGCACCGCCACTTCCTGGGCACGATGCGCGAGGCCGGGGAAGGTTTTGATGCCTTCCTCAATCGCCGCCTCGGAAACGCCTAACGCCTTTGCCGCCTCCGAGGCGGCAAAGGCGTTTTGAGCATTGTGCTGCCCAGCCAAGGCCCGATTCGGGGGCGTTTCGTAATATTCGGATGAAATAGCGACAATTTTCGCAGGTTGACCTGCCAACCAATAGGCCATCACTCGAGACGGGTTATCTTCAATCCCGATAATGGCAGTACAGCCAGCATCCTGACGCGCGAAAATCTCCCGCTTCGCGGCCTCGTAACCTGCCATATCGCCATGGCGGTCCAGATGGTCGGGCGAAAGATTCAGCATCACCGCTACATCGAAGCGCAGGCTCGCGAGTCTCTCCAACATATAGCTGGACATTTCGAGCACATAGACGCCGTCATCAGGCAAAATCGGCAAGGACAAAGCCGCCGGGCCGAGATTCGCCCCCGCCGCGTTGGGAATCCCCGCCACCGTCAGAATATGCGCCAGCAGCGCCGTGGTGGTGGATTTGCCGTTGGTGCCGGTAATGCCCGCAAAGCGTGCCTTGCTGCCCAGTGCGCGCACGGCCTGGTAGAGCAGCTCAGCGTCCGTGAGCACCGGCACGCCATTTTCCCGCGCCCAGACAGCCTCCTTGTGAGGTTTCGGCAGGAGATGCGGAATGCCGGGCGAGAGTACCAGCGCATCAAAATGCCCGCCAACCTCGCTCGGGCGCTGAACCTCAAACCCTTCCGCCACCGCGGCATCCCGGCTGGCTTCGCCGTCATCCCACACCACCACGCCGGCGCCGAATTCACGCAAACGCCGCGCGGCCGGCAGCCCGGCCCGGCCCAGCCCCACAACGGCAAAACGCTTTCTGGCGAACGGGGCGCTCATCTGATCTTCAAGGTGGCAAGCCCCACCAGCCCCAGAATCATGGAAATAATCCAGAACCGGATCACGATGGTGGGCTCCGCCCAGCCTTTCTTCTCGAAATGATGGTGCAGCGGCGCCATCAGAAACACCCGCCGCCCGGTGCGCTTGTACCAGAACACCTGCACGATGACGGAGATGGTCTCCACCACGAACAACCCGCCGACAATCGCGAGCACGATCTCGTTCTTTGTCGCCACGGCAACAGCACCCAGAGCGCCGCCGAGCGAGAGCGAGCCGGTATCGCCCATAAACACGGCCGCCGGCGGCGCATTGAACCAGAGAAATCCCATCCCCGCCCCGATCAACGCCGACAAAAACACCGTGAGCTCACCCACGCCGGGGACAAAATGAATTTCAAGATAGCCCGCGAAGATATGGTTGCCGACCAGATAGGCGATCAGCCCGAACACCGCCGCCGCGATCATTGTTGGCACGGTGGCAAGCCCGTCGAGTCCGTCGGTGAAGTTCACCGCATTGGCCGACCCCATCATCACCAGCAGAGCAAACACCGGAAATAGAAAGCCCAGAGGGATCAGCAGATTCTTGAAAAAGGGCACAGCGACTGATTCGGCAATCGCGGGGGGCATCAGATGCACCATCCAGAGTGCCGCAATAAGCCCGATCGCCGCCTCGCCCAAAAGCCTGATGCGACCGGAAATACCCTTGGTATTGCGCCTGGTCAGCTTCAGGAAGTCATCCGCAAAACCAATCGCACCGTAGCCAAGGGTTAAAAGCAGCGTCGCCCACACATAGCCGTTGGACAGATCGGCCCAAAGCAAGGTGGAAGCACTCAAGGCCAGCAGGATCAACGTGCCGCCCATGGTGGGCGTGCCTTTTTTTTCCAGAAGATGCCGCTCCGGCCCGTCTGTGCGGATAGGCTGGCCATGACGCTGCATAGCCCGCAGCTTGCGAATAAGCTTGGGACCCACCCAGAAGCTAATGACCAGCGCCGTTAGACATGCGCCGCCCGCTCTGAAACTGATATACCGAAACAGGTTAAAAAAATGGACATACCCGGTAAGCGGGAGCAGGAGCCAGTAAAACATCAGCCGACACTTTCCAGGGCAGTAATCACATCGCGCATCCGGCTGCCGTAGCTGCCCTTCACCAACACGGCATCACCATCGCGCAGCGCGGCTTTGACCATGGGTGCAAGAGCCGCCGCATCCGGTGCATGCGCGCCCTGCATGGCCTGAGGCAGCGAGTCGAACAAAGCGCCGCAGCCAGGCCCAGTGGTGAAAACCACATCCGCAGCATCCCGCAACGCGGGGGCAAGGGCCAAATGTTCGGCATTGCTGTACTCACCCAATTCCAGCATGTCACCCAGCACCGCCACATGGCGGCCGGGCTGCAATTTCAACACTGAAAAAGCCGCGCGCATGGAAGCGCCAGAGGCGTTGTAGCTCTCGTCCAGCAACAAGGCGGTGCCGCCGCCGGGCAACGCCAGGCGCCGCCGGGCGCCGCGCCCGGCATAAGGGGAAAATCCGTTCAGTGCCACGGCGGCCTTTTCAACATCCAGCCCCAACCCGGCGGCGGCGGTAAGCACCGCCAGGGCGTTGCTGGCCATGTGCCGCCCAGGGGCACTTAAGCGAAAATATATTTTATAATCAAAAATTTGTGCCGCGATTTCGACATTTTCTGGGCCGCTCAGCACATCCAGCAACCGCGCCTCGGGGCCATTGAACAGAAGCGCGTAGCGGCCCGCAGGCACCGCCTCGCGCAACACTTGTAGGTAGGCCGTCTCGCCAGGGATGATTGCTTTGCCCCCAGGCACCAACGCTGCATAGATGCTGGCTTTTTCTTTCGCGATGGCCATTTCCGAGCCCATCAGCCCGAGATGCGCGCGGTCGACACATGTGATGATCGCGATATCCGGCTGCACTAACGCTGCCAATGGCGCGATCTCGCCCGGATGGTTCATGCCGATCTCGAACACGCCAAAATCAACCTCTCGCGGCATCCGCGCCAGGGTCAACGGCACACCGATATGATTGTTGAAGCTGGCTTCCGCCGCATGCACCTTGCCAAAGGCCGAAAGGGTGCGGCGAAGCATCTCCTTCACTGTGGTTTTGCCAACAGATCCCGTCACCGCCAAGGCCTTGGCGCCAGAGCGCGCCCGCGCCGCCTGCGCCAAAACCTCCAGCGCTTTCAGCGTATTGGGCACCAAAAAGCTGTTGCCAGCCACCGGGCGCGAGACAAGTGCCGCCGCCGCGCCTTTGGAAAACGCCGCCTCGACAAAATCATGCCCATCGCGTTCGCCTTGCAGCGCTACAAACAAATCGCCGGGCTGAAGTGTGCGCGTATCTATGGAAAGGCCGGAAATATCCCAACCCTGCCCCGTGCCGAATAAGGCTTTCAGCTCATCGCCTGTCCAGAGCACGCTCACGAAGCGCCTCCCAACTCACGAATAACCGCGGCATCATCAAACGGGATCATCTCTGCCTGCACAATCTGCCCCTGCTCATGCCCCTTGCCCGCCACCACCAG
>JAKAZY010000066.1 GCA_021826425.1 Pseudomonadota bacterium | reverse complement strand
AATGCTCCATTCGCCTTCCTGGTGGCTCGCCGCGTCCTCGCGGATGTTCCGGTCCCGGACCAGGGTGAACACCAGCAGGCTTGAAACGATATAGAGCAGGCTGCCGATATCCCAGGCCGCCACCGCCCGCACCGCCTGGCGCTGCACCGGTAGCATCAACGCCCAGGCCAGTGCGCCCACGCCATAACAGATGGTGAAATATGGCCTGGCGCGCAGAATCCGGTAGAGGCGGAAGGGGGTCATGGGCAGGTTAAGCGGGCCGGACTCTATTTTTCCAGTGCCGCCAAAGCCGGCGAGAGCTTCTTCACCTCGATCTCGATGAAGGCCATGGGGGCTGTGCCGCCATTGCGCACATCGTGCTGCGCGCCGGCATCGCGGACGTAGCTGTCACCAGCTTTGCGTTTGATGGTGGTGATTTTTTTGCCATCATGCACTTCCTGCACGGCATCTGTCAGCATTACCACGTAATAAGGCCAGCCATGAGTGTGCCAGCCGGTGACCGCACCTGGCTCGAAATCCCAGCGGGTGATTCGCACCTCGGCGTCATCCTGCTGCACGGTGGGAGTGGCGGGAAGGGTACAGGCGAAGGCCATGGAAAGTTCCTTATTTGTTGTAGGCCATGGCAGATGTAACACGCTTCAAGCGCTTGAAAAGCTTAAACTGGAGGGGGGATGGTGTGTTAATCTGCCACCTGCGGGCTTGCCAAATGCCGCGCACTGCCCCACAAGCCGGGCGAACAGCGCGGCCTGACCCAGGCGGCGCCGTATCTGTTTGACATTTTATCCGCCCGTGGAGGCATCGATGGCTGATACTGACCTGAGCAAGATCCGTAATATCGGGATCACCGCGCATATCGACGCGGGCAAGACCACCACCACGGAGCGTATCCTGTACTACACCGGTGTGTCTCACAAGATTGGTGAGGTGCATGACGGCAACACCACCACCGATTACATGGACCAGGAGCGCGAGCGCGGCATTACCATCACCTCCGCCGCGGTGACGTGCGAGTGGAAAGACCACAACATCAACATTATCGACACGCCCGGGCATATCGATTTCAACATCGAGGTGAACCGCAGCTTGCGCGTGCTCGATGGCGCGATCTTCATCATCGAGGGCGTGGCCGGCGTGCAGCCGCAATCTGAGACCAACTGGCGCCTCGCGGACCGTTACAACGTGCCGCGGCTGATCTTCATCAACAAGCTGGACCGCACCGGTGCGGATTTCTACCGCGCCTTCGACACGCTGAAGGAGAAGCTGGACATTGTGGCGCTGCCGCTGCAACTGCCCATCGGTATCGAGGATGGCTTCCTCGGCGTGGTCGACCTCGTGGAGATGAAGGCGGTCATCTGGGAAGGCGGCGAGCTGGGTGCCAAATTCCACGATGAGGAAATTCCCGCCGACATGCTGGAGAAGGCCAAGGAGGCCCGCCAGGTCCTGCTCGACACCGCTTTGGCCGTGGACGATGCTGGCATGGAGGAATATTTCGAAAAAGGCGATGTTTCCGTCGAGACCTTGAAGCGCGCGATCAAAACCGGCACCATTTCCGGCGCGTTCCGCCCGGTGATGTGCGGCACCGCCTTCAAGAACAAGGGCGTGCAGCCGTTGCTCGATGGCGTGTTGGACTATCTGCCTTCTCCAGTGGACGTGCCGGGCATCAAGGTTGCCCCGGAAGAAGGCCAGGAGGAAGACCCCAACGCGCGGCGCATCAAGGCCGATCCGAAGGCGCCGTTCGCCGGGCTCGCGTTCAAGATCATCAACGACAAGTACGGCTCCCTCACCTTCGTGCGAGTTTATGCCGGTACCTTGAAATCCGGCGATACCGTGCTGAACACCACCAAGGGCCATAAGGAGCGGATTGGCCGCATGTACAAGATGCATGCCGATAAGCGCCAGGAAATCCAGGAGGTTATCGCAGGCGACATCGCCGCCTTCGTGGGACTGAAGGATTCCGGCACAGGTGACACGCTGGCGGCTTCCGAGGACCCGGTGGTGCTGGAGCGCATGGCTTTCCCGGTGCCGGTGATCGACATTTCCGTCGAGCCGAAGACCAAGGAAGGTGTGGAGAAGATGACGCTCGGCTTGCAGAAGCTGGCGTCGGAAGATCCATCTTTGCGTTTGAAGACCGATCAGGAAACCGGCCAGACCATTCTCTCGGGCATGGGCGAGCTGCATCTAGAGATTATCGTCGACCGGCTGAAGCGCGAATATGGCGTGGATGCGAATATCGGCGCGCCGCAGGTGGCCTTCCGCGAGACGATCACCAAGGAACACACCGAGACGTACACCCACAAGAAGCAGTCCGGTGGGTCGGGCCAGTACGCCGAGGTGAAGATCGTGTTCGCGCCGCGTGAGCGTAACGAGGGCATCGAGTTCCAGAACAAGGTTGTCGGCGGTGCGGTGCCGAAGGAATACATCCCGGCGGTGGAAAAGGGCATCAAGAACCAGGCCGATACCGGCGTGCTGGCGGGCTTTCCCACCGTGGATTTCAGCTACACCCTGGTGGACGGCAAGTACCACGACGTCGATTCGAGCGCGCTGGCCTTCGAAATCGCCGCGAAAGCCTGCTTCCGTGAAGGCATGAAGAAGGCCGGCCCGGTGATCCTGGAGCCGATTATGGATGTAGAAGTGACCACCCCGAACGACCATGTGGGCGACGTGGTGGGCGATTTGAACCGCCGCCGCGGCATGATCCAGAACCAGGAAAGCTCTGGTTCCACCGTGATTGTGCGCGCGCATGTGCCGCTTAAGGAAATGTTCGGCTACATCTCGCAGCTGCGCTCCATGACCAAGGGCCGCGCCAGCTTCACGATGCAGTTCCACCATTACGATCCGGTGCCGCGCAACGTCGCCGACGAGATTATGGCCAAGAGCGCGTAAAGCCGCGTTCCGCGATATGTTTCAAAAGGGGTGTGGAGTTTTCCACGCCCCTTTTTTCTTGACGGAAAGTAGGGAGAGGCGATGAGGCGGCGCGGGGCGGCTTGGCGGGCGGGGGAAGCCGGGATTTTATCTTTCCTGTTTCTGGCTTGCGCTTTGCCGGTGCTGGTGCTGACCGCGTTGCTCACCCCGCCCGGCCAGTCGCCGGATGAACCGGCGCATCTCATTCGCGCTAACGCCCTTTTGCATGGGGCCTTCATGCCTGTGCGAAAGCCTGGAACGGACCCGGATACTGGCAAGCCTATTCAACAGGTGGGTGTAAAAATCGATTCCGGGCTGCTGACGGCTGATTTTGGGAAAGCCACACAAATTGATGGCCGCCCGGTTGTTACCACCGCCGATGCGCGCGAAACGCGCCTGACCCAATGGACGCATCAGCGGATCTTCGCGAGCATCCCCAATACCGCTACCTATTTCCCGCTGGCTTATTTGCCGGCCTCCATCGGGCTTGGGGTGGGTAGGCTGCTTGGCGCCTCGCCGTTCGTGTGTATCATTCTTGCCCGGCTGGCGAACGCCGCCGCTTATCTGGCGGCTGGTGCCGCAACGCTGGTGCTGGCGGCCTATGGGCGGGCGCTGTTTCTGGCGGTGCTGCTGCCGATGAGCTTGTTCCTAGGCGGTACGCTGAACCAGGATGGCCTGCTGATCGCGCTGACCTGCCTTGCCTGCGCTGTGCTGACACGCGGTACGCCGGGCGGGCGCAAGCTAGGGTTTGCTGTTTTCCTGGTGGTGCTTCTGGCCAAGCCGCCTTATCTGCCGTTGCTGGGGCTGTTTGCGCTGCCGCTGGCCAGGCCAGGCTTCAGGCGCCGGGCGGGGGAGGTTATTCTTGTCAGCTTGCCGGTATTGGTTTGGGCCGCCATTATCGTGCTGTTCATTACGGTACCATTTGGTAAGCCGCCCTATCATCCCGGGCCGCTTTTCAGCGGTGCAAATATGCTGATGGACCGCACCAACGCTGCCGCCAATTTGCATATTCTGCTGGCTGATAAAGTGCGCTTCCTCACCCTGCCGTTACATACGCTGGCGCTGTGGGGCGGCGATAAGCTGAAGGAAATGGTGGGTATCCTTGGGCTTCTGCAGATCACGTTTCCGCAATGGTTTTATGGGCTGTGGTGGGGTGCCGTAGGCATCGCCTTGCTGGGGGGCATTGTCTCGCCCCGACCTAAACCACTGCCATTGCCTATTGCCCTGTTGAACGGCGCGGTGGTTCTGGCCGTGATTAATCTCACGGCATGGCTGATCATGATCTCGTTCTATCTCAGCTGGACCAATGTGGGGATGGATTTCATAGATGGTTTGCAAGGCCGCTACGCGCTGCTGCTCGTCCCCTTTCTTCCGTTTGCCATTCCCGCACTGGGCGGCTGGCTGCCGGAATGGGTCGCCGCCTTGCCGGTGCTGCTGCTGGGCGGTTTCGATATCGGCTATGTCCCTCTGAAAATTTTATCATTCTACTATTTTCATTAGGCGTCACAGCGGTTTCATTAGGCGTCACAGCGGGCGTAAAAATACGGTGACGGCGACAAGCGCGAAAGGCGCTGGTGAATGCGCCGTTCTTGATGGCGGATGAGACCAACCATTTTCTCCGATCCGTGCAAATTTCCCATGGCAGATTTTTTGGCGTGAAATTTTCGCCTGATTTCGCGGGGGCATGTTTGCCCAACTGGTTTTGACGTTCGGCGAGGCTTTCGGTGCAATGCCATTCAACCATGCGGTGCCGTTTTCTGGTGCCAGCTATCTTGTGGTTCTGATTCTGCGGTTCTGGTGGCCGGTGTAACCCCGGCTTGCAAATTACGGAAAAGCCGGGTTTCTAGAGTGCGATGACACGAGATTAACCCGATTTGCGGGGTCATCCCATGTCTGAATCGCCCTCTATTTTAATAATTAGAGGCGGATTCAAACATGAGATCGAATCACACCGTGATTCGATCTCATGTCATCCGGCTCTAACACAGATATTTAACGGGTAGGCGGCATGGCAGAAGCAAAAATTGCGGTTTTAATCCCCTGTTATAATGAGGAAATCGCCATCGGCCAGGTGGTGCGGGATTTCGCGGCCGCTTTGCCCGAAGCCACGATTTTTGTTTACGATAATAATTCCCAGGACCGGACACGCGAAATTGCAGCACAGGCCGGGGCTGTGGTGCGCACCGAAACGCTGCAAGGCAAGGGCAATGTGGTGCGGCGCATGTTCTCAGATATCGAGGCCGATGCCTATGTATTGGTGGATGGCGACGGCACGTATGACGCCGCCGCCGCGCCGGAGATGGTAAGACGCCTGCTGGCCGAGCAGCTCGACATGGTGAACGGCCAGCGCATAGAGGTGGAAGGCGAGGGCGAGATTGGCGCTTACCGGCGCGGCCACCGCATGGGAAATCTGGTGCTGACGGCCATGGTGCGCTTTGTGTTCGCAGACCGGATACAGGACATGCTCTCTGGCTACCGCGTATTCTCCCGCCGGTTTGTGAAAACCTTTCCGGCCTTGGCTTCGGGGTTCGAAACCGAGACGGAATTCACCATCCATGCGCTGGACATGCTGATGCCCATTGCCGAGATGCCGACAAAATATCGAGAGCGCCCGTCAGGCTCGACCTCAAAGCTGCGCACCTACTCGGATGGATTTCGTATCCTCAACACTATCGTCAAGCTGGTGAAGGAGGAGCGACCCTTGCAGTTTTTCTCGATCGCCGGGCTGGTGCTGCTGGTGCTGGGCGTGTTGATCTCAGTGCCGGTGCTGATCACCTATGCTCGCACAGGGTTGGTGCCGCGCCTGCCCACCGCCGTGCTTTCCGTGGGGGTGGTGATGTTGGCGTTTCTCTCTTTCACCTGCGGGCTGATACTGGATTCAGTCGCTCGTGGGCGGCGCGAGGCCAAGCGACTTGCTTACCTCACGGTGCCGCGCTGGACTCCTTGAGACTATCGATAAATCTATGGTGGCGGCCCTCAAGGCGCGATTTCCTGCGCTCCGGTGTTCAAAAATCCCACCTTGAAGGCCGCCACAGCGATGTCTCACATAGTCTCACAACAAGAAAGCCAGGGATTTGCCCTTGCTTTTAATTACCCCACCAGCGCGGATTTAATCGCCGCCAGCGCCGCATTGGCCTGAGCGGTATTGGGCGCGCCCGCCTGCGCCACCGCCTTGTTGCCGCCACCGCCTTGCCCGCCCGCCGCCGCCGCCGCCGCGCGGACAAGGTCCACGGCACTTTGCGGCAGGTCGTCCGCTACCGCGACAACGATGGCGGTTTTCTGCTCGGCGGTGGAGACCAGCGCGACGATGCCGGAGCCGAGGCCCTTCAGGAGATCGGTGGCGATGGGCCGCAGCTCCTTGGCCGCGACATCGCCGACATTGCGCAGGATGGCGCGGGTGCCGTTGATGTCTTCGAACGTGGAGGCGGTAGCAAGCACCAGCTTCTTCTGTAGCTCGGCAACCTGGCGCTCCAGACGCTTCTTGTCCTCTTGAAGCTGGGTGATGCGGCCGGGTAGCTCAGCCGCCGGGGCTTTGATGGTGGCGGCGGCTTCGGCCAGCAATTTGGCCTCGTTTTCGACCTCGGCTACCGCGGCCTCACCGGCTACGGCCTCGATCCGGCGGATGCCAGCCGAAACAGCGCCTTCCGAGACGATGCGGAACAGCCCGATATCGCCCGTGCGCGCCACATGGGTGCCGCCGCACAGCTCAATAGACCAGGCGGATTTGGCATCATCCGCGCCGCCCATGGACACCACCCGCACCTCTTCGCCATATTTCTCGCCAAACAGAGCCATGGCGCCGAGATTCACGGCTTCCTCAGGCGTCATCAGCCTGGTGGTGACGTCGCTGTTCTCGCGGATTTGCATGTTCACATTGCGCGCCACCGCCGCCAGTTCTTCCGCCGTAATCGGGCGAGGCTGGGATATGTCGAAGCGCAGCCGATCCGGTGCGTTCAGCGAGCCTTTCTGGGTAACGTGCGGGCCCAGGGCGCGGCGCAGCGCCTCGTGCAGCAGATGAGTCGCGGAATGGTGCGCGCGGATGGCGCTGCGGCGGGTATGATCCACCGTTGCCACCACCGGCTGGCCGACACGGGCCGTGCCCGCCTTCACCACGCCCACATGCACGAACAGCGACCCAAGTTTCTTTTGCGTGTCGGTAATGCGGATGTGCAACCCATCCGGCCCGGTTATGGTGCCGGTATCGCCTACCTGGCCGCCACTTTCGGCGTAAAAGGGGGTTTGGTTGAGGATGACGAACACGGTCTGCCCTGGCTGCGCCCCGTTTGCGGGCGCGCCATCCACCACCAAGGCGGTGATACTGCCCTCGGAGGTTTCAGTGGAGTAGCCGAGGAATTCGGTGGCCCCAAGTTGCTCGTTGAGTTCGAACCAGACGGTTTCTGTTGCCGCCTCGCCGGAACCGGCCCAGGCGGCGCGCGCACGGGCTTTCTGCTCGGCCATGGCCGCGTTGAAGCCCTCCACATCGACACTTTTGCCTTCTTCGCGCAGCGCGTCTTGCGTGAGGTCCAGCGGGAAGCCGAAAGTGTCGTAGAGCTTGAAGGCCACGGCACCGGGCAGCGCGCCGCCTTCGGGAATGGTTTCCGACTCATCGCGCAGCAGTGAGATACCGCGGTCCAGCATCGCGCGGAAGCGGTTTTCTTCCAGTCGCAAGGTCTCGGTGATCAACGCCTCGGCTTGGTTCAGCTCAGGGAAAGCCTGGCCCATCTGCCGGGTTAGGGCGGGCACCAGCCGGTACATCAGCGGCTCTTTGGCACCCATCATGTGCGCGTGGCGCATGGCACGGCGCATGATGCGGCGCAGAACATAGCCGCGGCCTTCATTGGAAGGCAGCACACCATCGGCGATGAGGAAGGAGGAGGAACGTAGATGATCCGCCACTACGCGGTGGCTGGTTTTGAACGCGCCATCCGGCCCCTGGCCGGTTGCCTCAGCGGAGGCGAGGATGAGGGAGCGCAGCGTATCCGTGTCGTAATTGTCGTGCTTGCCCTGCAGGATGGCGGCGAAGCGTTCCAGCCCCATGCCAGTATCGATAGAGGGGCGTGGCAGGGGGTTGCGGGTGCCGGGCGGGCCTTCCTCGTATTGCATGAACACGAGGTTCCAGATTTCGATGAAGCGGTCGCCGTCTTCATCCGGGCTGCCGGGCGGGCCGCCGGGGATGGCGGGGCCGTGGTCGTAGAAAATCTCGGAGCAGGGGCCGCAAGGTCCGGTATCGCCCATGCGCCAGAAATTATCGTCGGTGGGGATGCGGATGATCTTTTGTTCTGCCAGCCCAGCGATCTTTTGCCATAGGCCAAACGCCTCGTCGTCCGTGTGATACACGGTGACCAGCAGCTTCTCCTTGTTTAGGCCGAAATCCTTGGTCAGCAGCGTCCAGGCGTGCAGAATGGCTTGCTCTTTGAAGTAATCGCCGAAGGAGAAGTTCCCCAGCATTTCAAAGAAGGTGTGGTGGCGGGCGGTATAGCCCACATTGTCCAGGTCGTTATGCTTGCCGCCGGCGCGCACGCATTTTTGGCTGGAGGTGGCGCGGTTATAGGGCCGCTTTTCCTGCCCGGTGAACACGTTCTTGAACGGCACCATGCCGGCATTGGTGAACAGCAAGGTGGGGTCGTTGCGCGGCACCAGAGGTGCCGAGGGCACAATCTGGTGCCCGTTACGGCCAAAATAATTCAGAAAGGTGGCGCGGATATCGTTACTGGAGACCATGGCGCTGGATTACAGGGCGGAAGGGTTTTCGCCAAGCCCGCGCTGATCTGGTTCAGGTTTTAATCGTCCCCGCCATCCTCGCCATCCCCAGCGGCCATCAGCGCATCGGCGATGGCACCAGCCTGTTCGCGGATTTTCTTCTCGATGCTCTCGGCAACCTTTGGATTGTCCCGCAGGAACTGCTTGGCGTTCTCGCGGCCCTGGCCGATGCGCTGGCTGTCGTATGAGAACCAGGCGCCGGATTTCTCCACCACCCCGGCCTTCACGCCAAGGTCGATCAGCTCGCCGGTTTTGGAGATGCCCTCGCCGAACATGATATCGAATTCCACCTGCCGGAAGGGCGGGGCGAGCTTGTTTTTCACCACCTTCACGCGGACATGATTGCCGGTGACTTCCTCGCGATCTTTGATTGAGCCGGTGCGGCGGATCTCCATGCGGATGGAGGCGTAGAATTTCAACGCCTGGCCGCCGGTGGTGGTTTCCGGGTTGCCGAACATCACGCCGATCTTCAAACGGATCTGGTTAAGGAAGATCAGCATGGTGTTGCTGCGCGCCACCGAACCGGTGATCTTGCGCAGCGCCTGGCTCATCAGCCTTGCATGCAGGCCCATATGGCTGTCGCCCATCTCGCCTTCCAGCTCGGCGCGGGGCACCAATGCGGCCACAGAATCAACCACCAGCACATCGATGGAGCCTGAGCGCACCAGCGTATCGGCGATTTCCAGGCCCTGCTCGCCGGTATCTGGCTGGGAGATGAGGAGATTATCGACATCCACGCCCAGCTTGCGGGCATAAACCGGGTCCAGCGCATGCTCGGCATCGATGAAGGCGCACACACCGCCGCGCTTCTGCGCCTCGGCGATGGCGTGCAGGGCCATGGTGGTTTTGCCCGAGCTTTCGGGGCCATAAATCTCGACCACGCGGCCGCGCGGCAACCCGCCAATGCCAAGGGCCAGGTCCAGCCCCAGCGAACCTGAGGAGATGACCTCGGTTGCCTCGGTGCCACCTTTGGCCCCCATGCGCATGATGGAGCCTTTGCCGAAGGCGCGCTCGATCTGCGCCATTGCGGCGTCCAGCGCTTTGTTCTTTTCCAGGTCAGGTTTTGCCATCTGTGTCACAGTCGCCATTAATTGTGCCTCCGGAGCGTCCAACATCGACTCGATTTGTGTCAAACGCGGCTTTTTGCTTGCGGTGGATACAACCATAGCGTGTTTTCCTGACCTTGCCAGAGTGATTTAAGACGAATCTCACAGATTCGCTTCTCGTTAACCCTGGCATGGTGAGAACAAAATAGCAACATTTCTGTTAATAAATTGTTCGGTTTTTGTTCGTGGTCGGTAAAAGCCTATATTCGCACCGCGCGGGTAAAGTTTTACCCATAAAAAAGGGCGCCGAAGCGCCCTGTTTTTATTGCCGGATGATTTTAGATCGAATCACGAAGTGATCGCTCTAAAATCTGAATCCGCCTCTAAATCAATAAAATAGAGGGCGATTCAGACTTCAGGCTCGCTCACAAATTGAGCGAACCTGAAGTCATCGCGCTTTATAAGCTGCCGCCGCGCCGCCCGATGGAGGCACCCAGCCGCAGCCGCAGCGCGTTGAGCTTGATGAAGCCCGCCGCATCCTGCTGGTTATAGGCGCCGGCATCATCCTCGAACGTCACCATGCGGGTGTTGTAGAGTGAGTTCGGGCTCTCCCGCCCGGTGACGATGACGTTGCCCTTATAGAGCTTGAGCCGCACGCGGCCGGTAACGGATGCCTGGGACGTGTCGATGAGGGCTTGCAGCATCCGGCGTTCTGGCGAGAACCAGAAACCGTTATAGATCAGCTCCGCATAGCGCGGCATGATGCTGTCTTTCAAATGCCCGGCTTCGCGGTCCAGCGTGATGCTCTCAATGCCGCGATGGGCCGCCAGCAGAATGGTGCCGCCCGGGGTTTCATACACGCCGCGAGACTTCATGCCGACGAAGCGGTTTTCCACGAGGTCCAGCCGGCCGATGCCGTTGGCTTTGCCGTATTC
>JAKAZY010000065.1 GCA_021826425.1 Pseudomonadota bacterium | reverse complement strand
GAACCGTTGAACACATAGCCAACATGGCAAAGCGGCATCGCATCCAAAATGGCGTGGATGGTGGCGGCGTCGTAATCGGCGATTTGGTTATAGCGCTTGACACGGGCGCGTTCGCTGGGCGGGACGGGCATGGGCACTCCTGCATGCTTGCGCCCCCCAGAAGACCAGCCCTACATCTTCCCGTCAAGAATTTCTATTTCCTGTTCGTACAAACCATCGGTGTCCGGCTTGATCAGGCTGCCAAGGCCAAACAAAAAAGGCCGGAGCAATGCCCCGGCCTTCCTGTTGAAGCAAACCGTTCCGGATTAGAACAGCAGGCCAGCTTCCAGCGTACCGGTAAACTGGACCTTGTCGGTGCCGTTATGGCCATAGCCATAGGTGGCACCATCATACTTGTTGTTTAACAGGTACAGGGCGCCAGCGTTCACGCGGGCGAACAGGTCCTTGTACTGCCAGGTGGGGGAAACCGCGAAGCCAACAGCCTCGGAGTTCGGACCAACAAACCAGGAACCCGCACCCTGAGACTTCTCATACTCAACCCAACCGCCGATGGAGTAGGGCGAGGTGCCAAAAGCGTAGTCGCCGAACACGGCAGCACCCAGGTTGGCGGTGGATTTAGTGATGCCGAGCTTTTGGTCAGCCTTGGCGTAGACATACTGTACTTCCGGCACCAGGTTCAGGTTGCCCTGGGTCCAGCTATAGTAACCACCGATCATCTGCGAGTTCATGAAATACGGACCGTAACCACCAACAGTGGTGCCGGAGCCCCAGCCGTAGGTGCGGGCGTTCAGGCCGGTGCGACCGACATTGCCGGCGTAATATACACTCGCAATGTTATTGGCGTTGATGGTGTAGCTGACCAGAGCCTGCGCGAAGTTGAACACATGCGTGTCCCAGCCATCGCCGAACTCGACGGTCGCGCTGACAGGGCCAGCCGTATAGCTGCCCTCAACGCCGTCCGCCTGGCTGTTCTCGACATAGTAGATATCGGTGGTGAGCTGAGACTCGTTGACCCAATCAACGCCCGACTCCCAACCTTCGAGCGAGTTGAGACGACCGGCGGAGATCGTAAAGGGCATGCCCGTCGGCGCGACAGTCACGGAGCCAATGTAAAGCGGGCCGGTGCTGAAATTGTTGATCGTGGTCTGAGCCGGGCGGCTGGTGAGTGTGCCAAGGGTCAAGGCACCGCCATTGGCGCCGACTTCGATGTTAAATTGCAATACCCCAGAGGTCTTCTGCAGATCGATCAGCGCGTTGGCGACATTGGTACCGATGTCGCTGGTATTCACGCCAACGCCGCGCGCCGGCAGACCGGAGGTGTAGAAGCCATAGCCATCCATGCCACCGCTCAGTTCAAGCTGGCCAAGCGGGCCGCCATCAATATTGATCGCGGTTGGGCCGTTCATCGCGTGAGCCGTCTGCAGGGCCAGAAGAGAGGACGCGGCCACGAAGCCCAGTCCTAGAAGTTGCCGACGCATCGTAATCATTATGCCTCCTCATTGCGCATTGTTAGCGCGTGATGCCTAAACCCTAATCGGATAGCGCGGGCAAACCCTAAAATCCGCCTGAACAAACGCCATCAACAGTAACCGGATTGCAACCTACATGCCGCTAATCTCGAATGCCAGACCAAACGTGCCGTCTTGACGTTTTGGAGGGCGAATGTGGCTTAAATGACACATTATGTCGCCTACCCCTTTGAGTTTACAACTAATCAAGTGACGAAATGCAGATTTCAAGGGGGATTTCAGCAAGATCCGGACGGGTAGGCAGGCCATAAAAAACCCCACATTGCGGTGGGGTTTTTCTTGACCTGTTGCGTTAACTCAGTTCGGCCAGCAAGCTGGGCTTGCTTTCCCGCGGCTCGGCATTGTCGGTCAGCGCAATCGGGTAATCGCCGGTGAAACAGGCGTCACAGAAGGCGGGTTGAGCTGCATTCCGCCCTTCCTTGCCCAACGCCCTGTAAAGCCCGTCTATTGAGATGAAGGCCAGCGAATCCACCCCGATCAGCCTGGCCATCTCCTCCACGGAATTGCGCGCGGCCAGTAGCTTGGCGCGCTCGGGCGTATCGATGCCATAGAAGCAGGAATGGGTGGTCGGCGGGCCGGCGATGCGCATATGCACCTCTTTCGCCCCAGCCTGGCGCACCATCTCCACGATCTTCTGGCTGGTGGTGCCGCGCACGATGCTATCATCCACCAGCACGACACGCTTGCCCTCGATCATGGCACGGTTTGCCGAATGTTTAAGCCGCACGCCGAGATGGCGGATCTGGTCGGTCGGCTCGATAAAAGTGCGTCCCACATAATGGTTGCGGATGATGCCAAGCTCGAAATTAATGCCGGACGCCTCCGCGAAGCCCATGGCGGCGGGCACGCCGGAATCGGGCACCGGCACCACCACATCCGCCTCTACCGGCGTTTCCAACGCCAGCTGCGCGCCAATCTTCTTGCGCGCGGTATAGACCGGGTTGCCTTCCATGATGGAATCCGGCCGGGCGAAATAGATATATTCGAACACACAGAAGCGCGGCTTCTGTGGCGCAAAGGGTTTGATGCTCTGCACGCCGCTATCATCGATCAGCACGATCTCACCGGGTTCGATATCGCGCACGAATTCCGCGCCCACAATATCCAGCCCGCATGTTTCAGAGGCCAGCACCCAGCCGGCCTTGCCGTCGGCACCGCTCAGCTTGCCCAGCACCAGCGGGCGCACGCCCAACGGGTCGCGCACGCCAATCAGCTGCTCATTGGTCAGCGCCACCAGCGAATAGGCGCCGATCACCTGCTTGATCGCATCGATCAGCCGGTCAACGACATTAGAATAAAGGGAGATCGCGATAAGATGAACAAACACTTCCGAGTCCATGGTGGACTGGAAGAGGCAGCCCCGGCGCGTCAGCGCCTTGCGCAAGGTGTGCGCGTTGGTGAGGTTGCCATTATGACCCACGGCAAAGCCGCCAAATTCGAATTCCGCGAAAAGCGGTTGCACATTGCGCAGCACCGTATCGCCGGTGGTGGCGTAGCGGTTATGGCCGATGGCCCGTGCCCCCGGCAGTCCGGCCATTACCTTGGCGTCGCCGTAATTATCGCCTACTAGTCCCAACCCCTTGTGGGAGTGGAACCTTACCCCGTCATGGGTGACAATGCCCGTTGCCTCCTGGCCGCGATGCTGCAGCGCATGCAGCCCTAGAGCCGTGATCGCCGCCGCATCCGCCACGTTCCAAGCGCCGAATACGCCACATTCTTCATGTGGCTTGTCGTCGTCAATCATGCCAGGGGTCTGCCTTACTCATCTGGGGTTCCAAGTAGCGATGTGACAGCCAGATGTCGAGGCGTTCACATATATAACTATGCGCAGAAAGGCGCGACCGCAGGCTCGCGGCTTGCGCAAGCCGTGCCTTCAGGATCATAATCCATCAATCCGGCAGAATTTTGCTAAAAACACAACGATTTTTTGTTGCAGGCGCCCCGCATAATTTTGCCGCATCTGCGCTGTTTGGTCACGGGATGTTTCTGCACAGCCCAACGCCCTTGCCTTCACCGCCGCGGGCCGCCAGAGATGCAGCCGAGATGCCAGACTTGCCCCTATTCCATCGCCTGGACCGTTATGTGCTTAGCCAACTGGCGCTGGCGCTGGTGCTCGTTACCACGGGGCTGGTGGCGCTTATCTGGCTCACCCAGTCTTTGCGCTTCATCCAGATCATTGTCAGCCACGGGCTCTCGCCCTTCGTATTCATCAAGCTCACCGCCTTGCTGGTGCCGAGCTTTCTCTCCACGATTTTGCCGATCACCTGCTTCATCGTGGTGCTGTTCATCTATCTGCGCCTGTCCGGGGATCGGGAGCTCACCATCATGCGCGGGCTTGGCCTGTCGGACGCCAAGCTCGCCCGCCCGGCATTGGCGCTGGCGCTGGCGGTAACGCTGTTCGGCTATGCACTGAGCCTTGGCGCGGTGCCGTGGAGCCTTTCGATCTTCCGCGACTACCAATATGAGATCCGCAATCAGATTGCGGCGTTTCTGCTGGAGCCGGGGGTGTTCACCCCGGTTTCCCACGATATCACCGTCTATGTGCAGTCGCGCAGCGCCAATGGCAGCCTCAAGGGCATACTCATTGAGGATAATCGCGACCACAGCGCGCCCGCCACCATATTAGCCCGCACGGGCCAGCTGATGGTAACCCCGCAGGGTCCGGTGGTGGTGCTGGAAAACGGCTCGCGCCAGCAGATCGACCCGAAAACCGGCCAGCTCAACCTGCTGACCTTTGAGCGCAATACGCTTTCCCTGGCGGAGGCCGCCCGCAATGGCGTGCCCATCGGCACAGATCCAGCGGAGGCGCCGCTATCGGCCTTGTTTCACCCCCCGGCGGACATGCCGCATGGCGACCGCGCTAAATGGCTGGTGGAGGCACAGCGGCGGTTGAGCGCGCCGCTTTCCACCCTCAGCTATACGCTGGTAGCGCTGGTGGCGGCGCTTGGCGGCTCCTTCCGCCGCCATGGCGGGCTGGCGCGCATCATCGGGGCGGTCGGCATCGTTACCGCACTGGTGGCGCTGGGGCTGGGGGTAAACAATCTCGCCGCCCGCGACACCGCGCTGCTGCCGCTCATCTGGATCTGGACGGTGGTGCCTGCTGGGATTGCCGCGCTGCTGCTTCTGCGCCAGGGCGCCCCGCGCGCATGAAGCTGCCGCTCACCATCTCCTGGTATTTTGGCCGGCATTTCGCCACCGCGGTGCTGGCCATGAGCGGCGGGCTTACCGGGCTGGTCGCCCTGTTCGACTTTCTGGAGCTTCTGCGCGAGTCCGCCACCGCCCCGCATGCCAGCTTTGGCATGCTTGTTGAAATAGAAGTGCTGCGCCTACCCTGGAGCCTGATGCAGATCATGCCCTTCGCGGTGCTACTGGGCGGTATTTACGCGTTCTGGCGGCTGGCGCGTTCCTCCGAGTTGGTGGTGGCACGCGCCGCCGGCATCTCGGCCTGGCAGTTTCTGGCCGTGCCCGTGCTCGTGGCCGGGGTGCTGGGGGTGCTCTGCACCACCGCGGTCAGCCCCCTTTCGGCGGTGATGTATGGCCGGGCCGAACAGCTCGACAATATCTATCTCAAGCCCTCCGGTGGACCGCTTTCGCTAAATGGCGGCTCGCTTTGGGTGCGTCAGGCCGATAGCGGCCTCACCCCCCACGGTGTCGCCGTGGTGCACGCCCGCAATGTCCGGCTTCACCACAACGCGCTGGTGGCCGACCAGGTGAGCATCCTGCGGCTGGACGCGAATACGGACCTGCTGGAGAGGCTGGAGGCTGGGCACGCCACGTTGAATTCCGGCGACTGGGCGCTGCAAGACGTCTCGCTGCTGCAGCCCGGCTCCACCCCCCAGCATCTCCAGCAGATGAGCTTCCCCACCGACCTCACCGTCAACCGCGTGCAGGAGAGCTTCGCTTCGCCCAACGCGTTGTCTTTCTGGGCGCTGCCAGGTTTCATCCATCTCCTCCGGCGTTCCGGCTTCTCGACCACACAGCATGAGCTGGTGTTCCAGTCTTTGCTGGCGCTGCCGCTGCTCTGCGCCACCATGGCGCTGGTGGCTGCAGGGTTTTCCATGCGCCCCTCGCGGCGCGGCGGCGCTGGCACCATGCTGGTTGCAGGGGTGGGCTTCGGTTTTGCGCTGTTCATGGTCTCCGAAGTTGCCAACCAGTTCGGCACCTCCGGCGCGGTGCCGGTGAGCCTGGCCGCCTGGGCGCCAACGGTGGCGGGATTATTTTTGGCGCTTGCCTTGTTGCTGCATCTGGAAGATGGCTGAGCCATGACCCGCACTGGCCGAATCCTGCTGCTTCTTGCCGCCACCAGCCTTGCCGGGCAGGGTTTTGCCCAGCCCGTTGGCCCCCTGGTTTCCAGCCCGGCGCCCGCCGGCGTCACCCGTGCGCCCGTGAGCTTCAAGGCGGACAGGCTTTCCTACGACAAAACCGGCAACATCATCACCGCCGCCGGCCATGTCAGCGCCATCCAGAGTGGCCAGACTCTGCACGCGGATAAGGTGACGATCAATCGCAAGACCAATGTTGTCACCGCCTCGGGCCATGTGGTGCTGGTGCAGCCGGACGGCACCACCGTCTATGCCGAGCATGTGGTGCTTTCTGATAATATGAAGAACGCGGTGATGGTATCTGTCGCGGCGCGGCTGGCACAGAATGCCCGCATCATCGCCAATGGCGGCCAACGCTATGACGGCCAGATCGACGAGCTGTCCAAGCCGGTGTACTCCGCCTGCGACCTGTGTAAGAGCGACCCGCGCTCAGCCCCCACCTGGACGATCCGCGCCACCAGCGCGACGCGCGACCTTGAACATAAAATGATCGAGTTCCGCAACGCCACCCTGCTGATGAAGGGCGTTCCGGTGTTCTGGCTGCCCTACATGAGCGAGCCCGACCCTTCGGTAAAACGAAAGACAGGGCTGCTCATTCCCTCCATCGGCGCCACCTCGCAGCTCGGCGCCTTCTTGGTCATTCCTTATTACATCACCCTCGGCAGATCGGCGGATCTCACCCTCGCCCCAGTCTTTGCCACCAAGCAAGGCCCGGCGCTGAAGGCCGATTACCGAGAGGCATTCAACCAGGGCACGCTAGATGTAAAGCTCTCCGGCGGACGGGACCGCGGCAAATTCGGGAATTCGGTTTTCGCGAACGGCACGTTCGACCTCAACAATGCCTGGCGCGCGGGTTTTTCCTTCAACCGCGCCTCTAACCCGCAATATCTGGACGATTTCAGCATCCTGCCAAACGCCGCCTATCTGGAGAGTAACATCTTCCTGGAAGGCTTCGGCCAGGGCTCCTATGCGCGGATCGACGCGGAGACCTACCAGGGCCTCGTAGCCTCGGTGAACCAGAGCAAGCTGCCCATCGTCGCCCCCTACGGTCAGTACAATTTCGTCTCCCGGCCGGACAGCCTGCTGGGCGGCACCTTCCGGGTGGATACCAGCGTTTTCAACGTATTGCGCGATGTTGGCACCAACACCCGGCGGATTGCCTTCATCCCCTCTTATTCGCTGCCCTTCATGCTGCCGGAAGGCATCGTTGGCACGGCGCGGCTACAGATCGATGCCGCCTATTACAACGCCGACAAGCTGAACCAGCAACCGAATTTCAGCATCTCCCAGCAGAGCAGCATTGCTCGCGCCCAGCCCTATGGTGCCGTGATGCTGCGTTGGCCTTTCCTGCGCGCCACGCAGCATTGGGGCAGTCAGATTATCGAGCCGATCGTCCAGTTTGTTACCTCGCCGGTCACCGGCATCTCGAACAACGCCAGAATTCCGAACGAAGACAGCCTCGATCTCGAATTTTCGGACGCCAATCTGTTCTCCCTCAACCGCTACCCCGGTATCGACCGGCTGGAAGGCGGCGCGCGGGTGGATTACGCCCTGCACGCGGCCTGGTATCTGCCCGGCGGCATGATTCTGGATGGGCTCATCGGCCAATCCTATCGTTTCCACAAGGATCTCGTGTATCTGCCCGCCTCCGGGCTGCAGGA
The DNA here is from genome assembly GCA_021826425.1 of Pseudomonadota bacterium. Lineage (GTDB taxonomy): Bacteria > Pseudomonadota > Alphaproteobacteria > Acetobacterales > Acetobacteraceae > Acidocella. The sequence goes on along the minus strand of JAKAZY010000065.1, from coordinate 3,250 downwards.
TAACGTCTCGGACATTGTCACCCGCGCGATCGTCGCCCCAACCCCTTGGTTCAACATCGCCTATCGGGGCCGCTTGTCGCACAACTCCCTCGGCAACCGGATGACCGATCTGAGCGCGAATTTTGGCAATCAGCGGCTCACCGTCTCGGGTGGTTATCTATATACCAACACCAATCCCTATGCGCTCTACGATAATCTGAGCGTTGGCCAATCGCCCAACCTCACCCCGCCGCCCGAATATTTCCAGCCGCGCCAGGAAGCCACCCTCAACCTCACCACTCATGACGGCCCCTGGACAGCCTCCGGCGGTGGCCAGCGGAATTTGAAAACCGGAAAGTTTGACGAGCTGAATGGCTCTCTCGGCTGGCAAAACAACTGCTTCGGCGTGAACTTGCTCTTCTACAAGCGATTCACCTCGTTCAACCTGGACCATGGCAGCACGCTGGTGCTCCTGCAATTCAATTTCAAAACCCTCGGAACCGTTGGATTTAACGCCCTATGAAATTCCTGCTTCGCGCCGCCTTTTTCGCCACGGTATGCGCCGCCCCGGCCCTGGCGCAAAGCGCCGTTCAACCTCAAACGCAAAGCGCCGCGCCAGCGCCTCTGCAATCCCCGGATTCAGCCGGCATGGCGGCGGTGGTCAACGGCCAGGTCATCACCACCCAGGATGTCGAGGCACGAGCGAAACTGCTTGCCACGTCGCTCGGCATGCAGCCCACGCCGGATGTCATCCAGCGGCTGTCGCCGCAGGTGACCCAGCAGCTCATCGACGAGACGCTGCAGCAACAGGAGATCAACAAGCTCGGCATCCACGTCTCCGACCAGGACTTGGCGAATGCGCTCTCGCATATCGAGCAGAACAACAACCTGCCGGCCGGTGGTCTGGCCGCCAAGCTGGAGGCCACCGGCGTATCCTATTCCACGCTGCTCGCACAAATCCGTACCAGCATCGGCTGGCAGCAGGTGCTGCACAAGGTGCTGGGTCCGGGGCTGACCCCCACGCCGGGGGATCTGGCAGCACAGAAGGCGGCCCTGCAGGCGAGCCTGGGCGCTACCCAATACCATCTGGCGGAAATCTTCATCCCGGTGACCAACCCGAGCGATGAGACCCCGGCGCAGCATTTTGCCAACACCGTCATCACCCAGCTGCGCCAGGGTGCGCCGTTCCCCATCGTCGCCGCGCAATTCTCGCAGGCTCAAACAGCCCTTTCCGGCGGTGACCTCGGCTTTGTGCAGCTTAACCAGCTAGACCCGGCAGTGGCCGCGACCGTGCAGAATATGCCGGCGGGCGCAATCTCCAACCCCATCCGGGTGCCAGGCGGATATGATATCGTCCAGCTTCTGGATAAGCACGATATCGGGAACCAGATGCAGACAATCCTGGATATCCGCCAGGCCTATGGCCAGTATCCACAGCCGGTAACGGGCGGGCAGCTCGGCCCGGTGCAGATCAATTTCATCACCCAGTTCCTGGCTAAGGCAAAAACTGCCACAAGCTGCACGGCCGTGCAGGCGATCAATGCGGCCTACGGCAACATCCAGCCATCCGATCCGGGTCCGGTGAATCTTGCTACCGTCGCCCCGCCCGCATTCCAGCAATTACTGGCCAATTTGCCGCTCAACACGCTCAGCCGCCCGCTGGTGCAGGCAGCTGGCGTCTCGGTGGTGATGATCTGCAACCGCATGCAGGAAAAGGCGCAACTACCCCCGGATGACCAGATCGAGAACATGATCATCGACCGCCGGGTACAGCTTGAATCCGAGCAGATGATGGATCAGCTCCGTCATCGCTCCGTTATCCTGCAGGATTAATCCCGTGCTGCGCGGCCTTTATGACCGCCTGCTGGGTTTAAGCGCCCGACCCACCGCGCCAGTCTGGTTGTTTTTCGTGGCAATGGCCGAAGCCAGCGTATTTCCGCTACCGCCGGATGCGCTGCTGATTCCGATGGCCCTGGCCAAGCCGCGGCGCGCTTTGGTTTTCGCGCTCATCGCCACGCTGGGCAGCGTGCTGGGCGGGGCTATCGGCTATGGCATCGGCTATGCCCTGCTCGCAAAGCTTGCTCAGCCGATCATCAATTTCTACCATTACGGCGCCGCCTTTACGGCGTTTCAGCATAAATTCGCCGAATACGGTGCCGCGATCATCCTCATCAAGGGGCTGACGCCGATCCCGTACAAGATCGTCACCATCGCGGCGGGGGCTGCGAAGTTCAATTTCTGGGCGTTCATGGGGCTAAGCTTCATCACGCGCGGCGGACGGTTTTTTCTTGAAGCCTTGCTGTTACGCTTTTTCGGCGAACCGGCGCGGGATTTCATCGAGCAGCGCCTGGGGCTGGTCGCGGGGCTGGCCGCCGTGCTGCTGGTGACGGGGTTTGTGATCCTCAAATTCTCATAGAGCGCGATGACTTTTTGACCTCGCGGCGGCTTCAGGCCGCTGCCTCCAGCGCCTCGGCGGCTTCCAGCCAGGCGAGCTCCGCGGCGCCGATCTCGGTTTTCAAAACACCAAGCCGCAGCCGGATGCCGTTAAGTTCCGCCGCTTTCGCGGCAGCGTAGATCGCCGGATCCGTCAGCTTTGCCTCCAGCACCGCCTGCTCCGCCGTCAGCCTGGTCAGCATCGCCTCCGCCGCCTTCACCGCCTTTTGCAACGGCGCCAGCCGGGCGCGCGCCTCGGCCCGCGCCGCCTTGTCGGGCTTTTTCTCCTCGGGTTTCTTTGCCTGGGCGAGGCCCGTGCGTTCGTTCATCTTAGCGGCATAGGCGGCCAGGTCGCCCTCAAAAAGCGCCACCTTGCCGTTCGCCACCAGCACCAGTCGGTCCGCCGCCAGCTCCACCAGATACGGGTCGTGGGAGATCAGCACCACAGCACCCTCGAAATCCGTCAGCGCTTTGATCAGCGCGTCACGCGCGTCGATGTCCAGATGGTTGGTCGGCTCATCGAGAATCAACAAATGCGGCGCGTCACGCGTGGCCAGCGCCAGCAGCAGCCGGGCTTTTTCCCCACCTGACATCTGGCCGACAGGCGTGTTCACCCTGTCCGCATCCAATCCGAACCGCGCGGCCTGGGCGCGCACCTGGGCGGGCAGCGCCTGCGGCAAAGCCCGCGCCAGATGGTCGTAAGGTGTCTCTGTCAGCACCAGATCATCCTCCTGGTGCTGGGCGAAATACCCCACGCGCAGGCCCTTCACCCGGAACTCCCGCCCGCGCATGGCGGAAAGCCTGCCCGCCAGCAGCTTCGCCAGGGTGGATTTGCCGT
>JAKAZY010000064.1 GCA_021826425.1 Pseudomonadota bacterium | reverse complement strand
ATGATGACGACGGCGATGAGGGCGGCGATCAGCGCGTATTCAATCGCGGTGACGGCGCGTTTGTCTAACTTGAGTTCGTTAAGCTTGAGAGCGAGAGCGGTGCGCACATAATTGACGAGCATGGATTACATCCTTTTCGGTATTCAGATAAAGCCGTGGCAAGACGAGCTAGGGTCAAAATGATAACGTGAAAAAAAATTTAGACCTTCCCTTCCACGTTAACCCTATAAGGGTCAGCTGCCACTACACGGAATCTAAGGGATTTTGTCAAACAAAGGTTTCTGATCCATTAACGGCTTTTCAGATGCAAGCCACGCTGTTTTACACCATTTACCTAAAGATTCCTAAAAAAATTTTTATCTAATAAAATTTTTTGGAATATATGCAAAAAACTGAGGCAAACACCTGCTAATTAAGCAAGTTTATTGACATCCAGACAATCGCAAGGGTGAGGTAGCTAAGTTATTGAGAATAATTTAATTATTTAAATCAACTCAAACATTCGTGAAAAACATCAAAGTTTCGTGAAAATCTGCGGGCCAAGACAAAATCATCGATTCGAACCGGCTTCAGGCGCCAGAAATCCGCCTAAAGTTCCGAAGCCACGTTGTTAAAAGTGACTGTCAGCGATTGACCGATATGCGTGACCCCAAGCAGGATGCTGAAAGCCATGATGGACGCAATCAGCGCATATTCGATGGCTGTAACCGCCCGGCGCTCACGCCAAAAGGGCAGGCTGCAAGTATAATAGCACCAAGTATAGCGCCAGAAACGGCTTCGGGTCATTTTATTTCCCTCACTTAAAAAGCGTTAATCGATGGATTTCCGCCGCCGGATTTTGATTGGATATTTGCATATTTAGAAGGTAGAGTCTTGCAGTTTTCGATCGGCCTCACGGTATTGTGTCAGTTCCATGACGGTAGCGGCAGACAAAGCCAACAAGCTATACAACCCAAGATTTTAATATGGCGTTTCCTGACCGGTCATGAAAAACGCAAAATCATCATACTATCACACTAAGTGTCCGCTAAGTTTACGAGCGCAGGTTCTTTGGGCGCAAATATCTGCGTTTACAGAGTCATTGAAGGACTTCAGCCGTGAAAAAAACAAACGCCTATTTCGCCATCCTGTTTGGCATTTCAGCCGCAAGCGCCGCGATTCCCGCTTTTGCCTATAATGGGGAGAACCTGGCCAAAGGCGCCAAGCTAACCATGCAGGACGCACAGAGCATCGCGCTGGCCGCCCAGCCTGGAAGCATCGTCGACAGCGAGCTGGAAAACGAGGGCGGCGGTTCAGGGCTGCGCTACTCCTTCGACATCAAGCCCGAAAACGGCGGCGGCACGCATGAGGTTGGGGTGGATGCGCTGACCGGGAAGCTGCTTGAAAACACGGTCGAGGGCGCTAACCCGGATTAGGCCATTCAGCAAATCGCTGAATACGCCAATTTTACGTTTGAGCGCGAATTTTTCTGTATTTAGCTTGAACGTTCTGCGTCTATCTAAGCGTATATTCTCTCGGTGACGCAGCGGCGTGGCGGTTCCAAAAAAGCTGAACCGCCACGTCCGGCGCATAAGAGACGATCCGTTAATAAAACGGTTTTTCTTCTCCTGTATACTGGATTACTTCAATAAATGTTAATCTCTCAGGAACCATAATCGCGGGGTATGCCAGCCAAGACACAGAGCAAAGAGATAGCAATGACCAGACCGGAATATGGCAACCCGCGCATCCCAGAGGGTGAAATCTGGCTCGACATCTCCAGGCTTCTGTACCGTGTTTTCCGGGGCAAGATCACCGGCATCGACCGGGTGGAGATTGCCTATGCGGAGGAACTTCTAAGAGCCGCGCCCAACCAGGCAAGGTTTGTCGCATACGACTATTGGCGCGGAAGTTTCCGGGCGATGCCGCAGGCCCGCGCGTGCGCTCTGGTGCGCGATATCGCTCCCGCCTGGCGCGCTGGGGACATGGCCGGAGTGAGCCGCCGTTCGCTGCGCGGCCTGCTATGCAGTATCTTCACCGCGCCCGCCCTGCCCCGCTACCGTGGCGGCGCGCGGCCGACATATATTAATGTCTCGAACCATCCGCTGCATCTGGTTGACCGCGTCGGCCAGATGACCGCCCGCACCGGCGCGCTGTTCATTCCTCTGGTACACGACCTGATCCCCCTTGAACTGCCCGAATATGTGCCCCCTGCGTGGATTGAGCATCACCGCTCGCGGCTAAAAACCATCGCCGCCCATGCGGACGGCATAATCTCCAATTCGGAATCAACCACCCAGGCCTTGCGCCGGCATATCCCGCGGCTGCCGGTCGCCACCATTCCTCTGGGAGCCGGCGCGCTCATGGCGCCCCCGGCGGCGGCGCCGGCTTCACCCTATTTTGTGATGGTCGGGACCATTGAACCACGCAAGAACCATCTGCTGCTGCTGCACATCTGGCGCCGCCTGGTGCGCGAATACGGTATCGCCGCGCCGGATCTGCATATCATCGGCCGGCGCGGCTGGGAGAACGAACAGGTGGTCGATATTCTGGAGCGCTGCAGCGACATTGCCGGCCATGTGCATGAGCACGGCATGGTGAGCGATGGTGAGCTGGCCGGTATCGTGGGCGGCGCGCAGGCCCTGCTGATGCCCTCCTTCGCGGAAGGCTATGGCCTGCCGGTTGTGGAGGCGCTCGCCATGGGTGTGCCGGTGATCTGCAGCGATATCCCGGCACACCGGGAAATCGGCAAGGGCGTGCCCGAGTTTCTGGACCCGCTGGACGGCGCCGCCTGGATGCGGATGATCCTGGATTACGCCAACCCGGCAAGTGAGATCCGGGTTGCCCAACAGGCCCGGCTGGCAAATTGGCGGGCGCCAGCCTGGAGCGAGCACATAGCGGCGGTGCTGGATTTTGCCGCCCGCGTGGAGCCGCGCCGCCCGGCGCGTCAGTCCATCTGGTCGCGGACGATGTTGGCAACCAGCGTGAGCAGCACCCAGGCGATGAAACCGGCCAGCACGGTCTCCGCCGTGGTCAGCCAGCGCACCGGGTAAGTGGAGGCGACCGGCAAATTGGGCTGCACGAAGGTTTCCAGATAAATCGCCTTCTGCGCTGCGCTATTGCGCGCATTCTGCAGGTTCAGCAGATCGCTGGTGTAGAGCTCCTCATCAAGTTTTTCGGTCTCCACCAGCGTGTTGTAGCCGCTCAGCACACTCGCCAGCGTTTGCTTGCCGCCGCCGGTACTGGCCAGCGCCGCCCCCACATGGTTGATCTCCGCCTGCGTCGCCGCGATGCGGGCGCGCAGGGTCTGCACCTGGGGTGAGGCGCCCGTCTGGCCGAGGCTGAGGAGCGATGCCAGGGTTGCCTGATCTTGCGCGAGGCGGCTGCTCAGACCTTCATCCACCGAGGAGGTTGAGGCGGCGGTCAACTCGGGGAACAGCACGCTGTAGCGATTGCGGTAGCTGGCGAGGTTTGCCCCGTCGGCCAGCAAACGGGCCTGTGCCGCATCAGCCGTTTGGCGCGCGTAGGCCAGCGAATTCTCCCGCGCCTGCAGAGACATCTGGTTGACCAGCGCCTCCGAGCTGGAGAGCACCGCATTGGCCAGCGTGAGCGCGTCACGCGGGCTGAAAGCACGGACCTGAACGGTGATGACCCCTGAGCTGAGATCAAAATACGGGTGCACCATTTTCCGCCAGTAGAGCAATTTTTTCTCGGGCGGCAGGCCGGGTGTGAGGCGGCTGAGCCAGTCGGCGCGGGGGTTTGCGAAAATGCGGTCCAGCGAGAGGCCGGGCGGCAGATCGGCCAGAATCTGGTGGCTGCCGATGTATTGTTGCACAACCTCGGAATCCTCGATCATCGCCAGCATCGGGTTGCCGCCGCCCAGTGCGGAGATGATGGAGTTGGGGCCGCTTGTCTCCGGTGCCTGCTGACGGACCAGCAGCTTGAACTCGCTGACATACTGGCCGGTGGCGCAACCGTACTCATAACCCGCGGCGGCGATGCCTGGCAGCACGACACACGCCAGGAAGGAGATGGCCCGCATATGCACGCGCAGGCGCTGGCGCAACGAACGCGCGCGGACAGCACCGCCCGCAGGGCGCGCGTGCCCCAGAGGGAAACTCTCCCGCAACCGTTCCCTTCCGGCGAGACCGATCATATCTTCAGCGTCCATAACTCTCTCCTTGCCGCTCATTGCCGGTGCCGCCGCCAAGCTGATATTGCCGGTGCCGCTCGATCGCGGCGTTCAAATCATCGAAGAGTTCGAGCCGCCCCTGGTGGAGCACGGCCCCCATGTCGCACCAGGCGCGGATCGTGCCTTCGTCATGCGAGACGATCAGCACGTCCGACACGGAGGCCCGCTCCTCGAAAGCTTCCAGGCATTTGCGGCGGAATCGCGCATCGCCCACGGCGGTCACCTCGTCTATCAGGTAAAGGTCGAAGGTGATGGCGAGGCAGGCGCCAAAGGCGAGGCGCGCCATCATGCCCGAGGAATAGGTGCCCACCGGCAAGCGGAAATAGCCGCCAAGCTCCGCGAAACGCTCCACATAGTCCAGTGCCGCGGCCTCCGGCGTATCATAAATCCGCGCCAGAAAGCGGATGTTTTCCCGCCCGCTGAGATGCGGATGGAACGTGCCGCCAAAGCCGAGCGGGAAGCTGACACTGCCCGCGCGCTGGATCGAACCTTTGTCCAGCCGCTCCACCCCCGCGATGAGCCGCACCAGCGTGGATTTTCCAGCACCGTTGGCGCCGAAAATGCCGATGCTGCGCCCCGCCGGGAGGGTTATCGTCACATCATCGAGGATGACCCGCCGCTCATGGCCGGTTTTGTGGATTTTCCGGGCGTTGCGCAGCGTGATCACAACAACGGTCTCAAGCGTTTACGCAACACCTGCTCCAGGCCCAGACCGAGCAGCAGGCTGACCAGCACCCAGGCGGCCAGATAAGGTGCGTCAATCCAGAAGGGATGATATTGCGGGTAGAAGCCGGAGCGGAAAATTTCAACGCCCTGCAGGATCGGATTCCATTCCAGAAAGCCGCGCGCATAATCTGGCATGGAGATCGGAGAGTAATAAATCCCCGATGAAAAATACAGCAGACGCACAATGGAGGCGAAAATCGTCTCCCAGGAGTGGAAAAAATTCTGAATCACCATGTTGATTGCGCCGATGCCCATGGCGAGGCCGGCGAGCAACAGGATTGCCCCCGCGCAGGTGAACAGATGCGCCGGAAGCGCACGATAACCGGCCGCGCCAAAAGCCGCGAAAACCACCATGCCGACGACGATCTCGGTTAGCAGGTTCAGCACTGTTTTTGAAACGATGACATCGGTGGTGCGCACATTGGGCAGCATGAGCACAGCGCCGCCGACGGCGCGCGCGCTCATCACCTCGTTGGCGATGTGCGAGAACATCAGATACGGCAGCAACCCCGTGCAGTAATATTCAAACAGGCTGGCGCCGACGGGCGGCGGCCCCTGGTTGATGAGCGCGAACATCACCCCCAAGGTCAACAGATGCGAAATGGGTTCGAAAATGGCCCAGAGATAGCCAAGATGCGCGCGGCTGTAGCGCGTGCGCATATCGCGCAGCACCAGCGCGTAGATGATGCGCCCGCGCGTGGCCAGAAGCTGGCGCCAGCTGCGCGGGCGCGCGCGCAGCTGTTTGCGGACCCGAACCTGGCTCCAACCCGCGAGCGTTTGCGCCAGTGCGGTATCCACGGCCGGGAGGGTGAAGCCGATCTGCTTGGCGAGATGACTGTAATGGCGCTCGATTTCCCCATCGCCGGGCGCCAGAGCGCGGGCGCGCTCAGCCTCCTGATACGCGGCGGCGAGATCGCCCAGCACCTCATGATTGCCACTGGCAGCGCGCGCGATGCGGGCATCATGCGGGGCCAGGGCGGCGGCGGCGGCAAGCTCGGCCAGCGCATCGCCGTACCGCGCGCGCGCGGTAAGCAGCGAGGCGAGATGCAGCCTGTAATCAATGTTGCCGGGCTCGAGTTCCACGGCGTGGGAGATCGCCTCGATAGCCTTGTTTGGCTGAGCTGAACCAGACATCGCCACGGCGAGCATGTGCCAGCCCGCCGCCGTGGCCTGCCCCTGGCTGATATGGGCGATGAGGTGGGGAACCGCCGCTGTGTATTGCTGCCGCGCCAGATGCAGCGAGGCTAAATGCAACCGCGCCTCCCCCGCCTCCGGCACGAGCCCCACGGCACGGGCGGCAAGCTGCGCGGCCTCCTCCATTTGCCCCATGCCTGCCAAAAATCCGCTTAAAATCCGCAGAATGAAGAAATCATCGGGCGCCAGGGCATCAGCGGCGCGCAACAAGGCAACGGCTTCCTCCTGCTGGCCGCCCGCGAAGATAAGCTCCGCCTGTGCGCGCAGGGCGGGAAGGTTCCGCCGGTCGCGCCGCACGGCCTCCATCTCGGCAGCGAATGGCCCCTCCTCCATCAATACCCGGCGCCGAAGTTACGAGGGATGCCCGCGACGCCGCTGATCCCGGAAATGGTCTGCAGCACCTTGGAGACATCAGCCACCGGCGCATCGCTGACATAGATGACATCGCCAGGGCGCACCACGAAGAGATCGGCGATGAAGAAGCCTTCCGCCTGGCTGAGGTTGAGCTGATAGACGGTTTGCACCGCGCCGGGCTGGCGGCGGTAGATAAACACGCCGCGCGGGGCGGCCAGATTATCCTGCAGGCCGTAGATGTCAGCCAGCGCCTGCACCAGGGTGATGTCTGGGGAATCATAGGGGAACAGGCCGGGGTGGTTCACCGCGCCAAAAGCATAGAATTCCAGGCGGCGGGGCAGCAGCAGCACGGCATCGCCGGGGGCGATTGCAATGTCCAGCGCCGGGTTGCCGGTGATGTCGCTCAGCGCCGCCTGCGCCTGCCCGCCGCCACGGCTTATCCGCACAATGGTTTCGTAATCCGCCAGGCGCGAACCGCCCGCCAGGGCGATGAGATCCAGCAGGCTTTGCGCGCCGGCCGTGAGCGGATAAGCGCCAGGGCGGGTTGCCTCCCCCTGCACGATGGCCGTGCCGGAGACGGCCTGCGCGTCCAGCACCGCAGCCTGGATGTTATGCCCCTGCCCTGCCAGCACGGCCATGATGGTGCGCTCCACCGAAAGCGGCGTACGCCCGGCGACCGACAGCGTACCGGCATAAGGCAGCTCCACCATGCCCGAGGGATCAACCCGCAGCGAGACATTCATCCCCGGCGGCGATAGCAGCGTGGTGCCCGCCGGGTTGGGCTCCCAGAGGGTGACCTCTAAAAGATCGCCGATGCCGATGCGCCCCAGCGGCGCGGCGGGCGGTAAGGCCGCGAAGGCGCGAACGGCGGCGGCCATGCCGTCATCGCCCGATGCCTGATTGAGGCCACGCGCCGCATCCTCGGTGAGGGTCACAAAATTGTAGCCAGCGTCTCCCGCGGGCGTTTTGGCCGCCGTGCCGCTGTTAATGACCGCGCCGGTGGATGGCCCCGCCTCCGGGAGCGCGGCGCAACCGGCCAGCAGGGCGCTGCCGCCCAGCGCCAGCAGCCGCAGGCAGGCGCGGCGGGTGGAACGCGCGCCGTTCATTCCGCGGCTTCCTGAAGCGAGACTTCCTGGCCCGGCGCATACGCCGCCATGCAGCCGTTGGCCTCCAGATAAAGCCGCGCGTTGGTTTCAGTGTTGTACACCAGCTCGGGAATGCGCCCGCTCACCCGGCCGCGCGCGGCGATTCGCCCGGCGAGCTCCGCGTAATTGCCGATGTCAAAAAACTCGATCAGCTCCGGGTGATAACGCGCGTAAGCCCGGAAGGCGGCGGTGCGCGAGGCAATAACGCGCGTGCCCATTTCAAGGGCGATGGAAATCGGCCCCGAGCTGGACTGCCCAACCTCTATATAAGGGAACACCGCCGCGTCGCACAGCGCCATGGCGGCAGCGAACTCGGAATCGGACAAAGCGCCCATGAAATGAACCCGCGCGCGCAATGTCTCAGGGTGCTCGGCGATCAGCCGCGTCACATCCCCGGCCGGCGAAAACGCGAGGCCGCTCTCGCGCAAATGGTCCAGCGGCGTCTGGCCGATCCGCGCCGCTTGCAGGAGTTTTGCGATATAGGGGTCGATCGCCTGTTCGCGCTTGATGCCCTGCGGATGCACGCCGCCAAAAATCAGCAGATGATAATTATCCGGCAAAAAATTCAACGCCCGGATCGCCGTCTCGAAGCCTTTGTACGAGGAGAGAAAGCCAAACGTGCCGACCAATTTTACGTCGGCCGGCAAGGACTCGATCAACGGAAAATCATTACGCCGGGTGCGCTGGCGCAGGCCCCATGCCTCGGCATGGGCAATGAAGGAGAGCGGGTGGTGGAACACGTTGTTTAATCGGAATATATCGCGCATCATGCGCATATCGCGCTTGGCATGCACGATGATTGAAACCGGCTTGCGCGATTGCAGGCGGCGCAGATGGCCGTGAATGCTATGGCTCAGCACGCGGCTTTTCAGCGATGCGCCGATAGCCTGGAACATGGCGGGGATCTTGCCTTTGCGCAGCAGCCTGCCCATCAGCTCATAGGGTAGATCATCGCCGATCAGCACCGTGTGCATGGTGACGGAAAGTGCCGGCGCGGCATTCGCCAGGATGCGGAAGCGGCGGATAATATCATGGCTGGTGCGCCCCAGAGTGCCGTGTTCCAGCTGGATGTTCACGCTGTCATATCCGCGCAGCGCGCGCGCTATCTTCAATATATGCTGGTCAGCCAGCCTGCGCACCCGGCGGTGGGTGCTTTTGAGCAGATACTGGTCCAGATCAAAAATCTGTAAATCCACATATGGAGCCAGCTGTTTTTCAATGGCCCTGGTATATCCGGCGATGCCGCAAAGCTCATCATAAGTGCTCACAATCGCTATGCGGGGGCGGCGGTCTGCTTGTCGCTCTGCGGGCATCGGGCGTTTCCTTTCGTCGTGTTCAGGCGATACGTTTCTTCAGGCCAGAACTTCACTCAACGCCGCCGCCCAAGCTTCCGGTTGCGCAGCCAGCGCCGGCACCGGCCGCGTGCGATACGCGCCGTAGGAAACATCGTTTTCTTCAACGATTTCGCTGATGACATCACAGTTTTCACGCAGATAATCACGCGCTTTCATCACCGAGTCCCAGCCGATATCGTCAAGCACCAGAATGCCGCCGGGTGCCACCAGAGGCAGCCAGTTCTTAACGTCCGCGAGGGCCTGGCCTTCCGCGTGCGAGCCATCGACATGCAAAAGATCGAAGCGATACCCCTGCATCGCATGAAAGGCACGTCTCGCTTCATCCGAAGGTAGCTCGATAAGCTTCACCATCCCGGTAAGGCCGCAATCCATGATCGCGGAGACAAATCCGAGCTTGATCCTGTATAAATCAACCTCGCGCCACCACTGGTCGTTCTCCGCGCTGGTCGCCTGTTCAACCGCCACGCTGTTGCTCCAGGGTTCGATGGCATAAACCATCGCGCCGGGCCGGTTGCGCGCCGCCAGCGCCATCGGGATCAGGGATTTACCGCCATACACGCCAATTTCACCAATGCGTGTGCCGCTCATGTTCGAGACGAGTTCAGCCAGCCACAGCGCCTTGCGCAAGGTGCACCAGCCGTCCAGCTGCGGCAAGACCGCGCGGATACAATCCCCCAGATCGCCGCCGGACGGTGGCGTTATGCGGCCTGGCGCATCCCGCCCGGCCCGCAGCGCGCTGATTTCCGCCTCGCGCTCGCGCACCACGGCTTCACGCTCGCGCACCGTGGCTTCGCGCGCCCGCACGACGGCCTGCGTCTCGCGTATCGTGGCCTCGTGCTCAGCCAGCATGGCCTGATACATAACGGCCTGTTGCTCCAGCAGTGCCGTGCTGTCCTTCACCTCGGCCGCATCCGCTTCAGAGCCAAAAGCGCGGTCCATCAGTCCACTCATGTGCACACTCCTTCTAAACACGGCCATAATTATCCTCCAGACGCACAATGTCGTCCTCGCCCAGATAGGCGCCAGCCTGCACCTCGATGATGGTGAGCACGATCCGCCCTGGATTCTCCAGCCGGTGGACGCATCCGGCGGGCAGATAGATGCTCTCATTCTCGCCGAGCATGAGGGTGCTCTCATCGCGCGTCACCAGCGCCGTACCCTCCACCACCACCCAATGCTCGCAACGGTGGAAATGTTTCTGCAACGACAATCGTTCCCCCGGCAGTACAACAATCCGCTTCACCTGAAAGCGGGCGCCATTGATGAGCCCTTCATAAAAACCCCAGGGGCGGGTATTCACCCGCGAGGCGGACACGCCAGGGGGCTCCGCCGGCGCGGCAACACCGCAGTCAACAAGAGTGGCATCCCGGCTGAGGTGTTCTATAACGGCAAAGCGATCCTTAGCTTTGGTTACCATGCGCAAACCTCCAACGATTGATAAACGCAGTGTTACCGGCAAAAGTTTAATCAACAGCTAACGGGATGCGCCCATGCGGGCGATGGCCACCGGGCGTTAAGCATCGCGGTGCGGCGCGAATTGCCTTCCCCCGGATAAAAGCACAAACTCAACGCCAGAGAGCAGGAGAAACCCAAATGGAGCTGCGCCATCTCCGTTATTTCGCCGCCGTCGCGCAGGAGGGCAGCTTCACCCGTGCGGCGGAGCGGCTGCATGTGGCGCAGCCCCCGCTCAGCCGGCAGATTCAGCAGCTGGAAGAAGAGCTTGGCCTCGTTCTGCTCGACCGCGAAAGCCGCCCGCTGCGCACCACCGATGCCGGCAGGCTGTTTCTGGAACAGGCGGTGCAGGTGCTCGAGCGCATCGAGGGCATGAAGGTGATGATGCGCCGGCTCA
>JAKAZY010000063.1 GCA_021826425.1 Pseudomonadota bacterium | reverse complement strand
GCCCGGCGCAGAATTGCGCTGTGCCGCCAAAGGCGATGGCCATGGCCAGCACCACCGGCACGGACGTGCCGGGCAGGAACCCGGCGTTGACGAGGCAAAGCAGCCATGTGGTGAGGGCAAAACCAAATAGCCCGAGCGGGGCCGGGTTGGCGAGTTTCATTATAATCCTCCAGACAAACACGAGGTCTTTATCGTTGACGGCAAGTGTGACGCCGTGAGGTGAAACTTATTGCAGGCCCAGGAAGTGTTAGGAAGTATTTTAGTGCATGTTCAGTTTTGGGGCGTCGCCGCGGCGGCGCGGATGGGCTTTAGGCCGCGGTCCCTTCGGCGGGCAGCAGAATAGTTTGCAGAGCTGCAACAAGCCTCTGCATCATCTCGTCGGTATGCTTGGGCCCTGGGGTAAAGCGTAGGCGCTCGGTTCCTTGTGGCACGGTGGGGTAGTTGATGGGGGTGGCGTACATGCCGAACTCACGGATCAGCCGCATCGAAACCTCCGTGGCTTTGGCAGCGTTACCGATCATCAGCGGTACGATATGGGAGGTTGTTTCCATAACGGGCAACCCGGCGGCGCGGAACTTTGCCTTCAGGGTTTCCGCGCGCTCGAACAGCTTCGCGCGGCGGGCGCTATCCTGTTTCAAAAGCCGGATGGCGGTGAGCGCGGCGGCAACGGTGGGCGGCGGCAAAGCGGTGGTGAAAATGAACCCGGCGGCGACGGAACGGATATAATCCAGCACCTTGAAATCCCCGGTGATGTAGCCGCCATGGCAGCCATAGCCCTTGGCCAGCGTACCTTCGATTATGGTGATGCGGTTGGTTACACCGTCACGCTCTGAAACGCCGCCGCCATGGGCACCGTACATGCCGACGGCATGAACCTCGTCCAGATAGGTCAGCGCGTTATAACGGTCGGCCAGATCACAAATGTCTTTCAGCGGGGCGATGTCGCCATCCATGGAATAGACGCTCTCGAAGGCGATGAGCTTGGGGGCATCGGCGGGGGCTTCTGCCAAAAGCCGCTCTAAATCCGCCATGTCGTTATGCTTGAAGACATGTATGGTGGCGGTACGGCTGCCTTTGATGCCCACGATCATGGAATTATGGTTCTGCGCATCCGAAAACACATGCCAGTTGGGCAGGGCGTTAAGGATAGCGGTGAGGGTGGCCTGATTGGAGACATAGCCGGAGGTGAAGAGCAGCGCGGCATCCTTGCCGTGCAGATCGGCCAGTTCTTCCTCCAGTGCCACGTGCAAAGGCGAGGAGCCTGCGATGTTGCGCGTACCGCCAGCACCGGCACCATAACGGCGCGCGGCTTGGATTGAGGCTTCGATCACCTGCGGGTCGGTGCCCATGGCCAGATAATCGTTGGTGGACCAGACCAGGATATCCCGCGTGCGGCCTTCCATGGTGACGGAATAATAAGGAAAGCGGTCGGCCAGCTTCTCCAGCGCCACAAAACGGCGATACCGCCCCTGGGCTGAAATTTCGGCCAATGCCTCGTCACATTTTGTCAAAAACTGGTGCATCTTCATCCGCATGGCGACAATTTCACGCAGGGAAACGCGCGCCGGCCGTTCGAGTCAATGATGCAAATCAACCGGTCCGAGTTGCACGCCGCACAAATGGACCCGGCAAACCGCCATGCGGCACAGACCGGGCAAATGGCCAGAGTGCGATGACTTCAGGCTCGCTCGCAAAGCAAGCGAGCCTGAAGTCTGAATCGCCCTCTATCTCATTGTTTTAGAGGCGGATTCAGATTTTAGAGCGGATCACGCCCGTAATTCGATCTAAAATCATCCGGCTCTAGACGCCGCCGGCCACATAAACGCGCAGCGTATCCACCTCGTGCTGACTTTGGTCGATGCGCGCCTTCACCACGTCACCGATGCTCACCAGACCGGCCAGTTGGCCATCCTTCAGGATGGGCAGGTGGCGGAAATGCCCGTCGTTCATCATCTTCATAGCTTGTTCAACGGTGGTTTCGGGCGTGCCGGTGATGGGCTTGCGGGTCATTAGCTCAGCCGCCGTCATGTTCAGCGTGGCGCTGGCGCGCTGGGAAAGGCTGCGTACCACATCGCGCTCGCTCAAGATGCCGATCAGCCCGCCATTTTCAACAACCAGCACGGCGCCGATGCCTTTCTGGGCCAGGACGTCGATAACACCGCTCACGGCCATTTCTGGCGACACAGAGATGCAGCCGCGCGGTTTGTTCTTCAGGATGGTTTTGACCAGCATTCTCTTGTTCCTCCGACTTGCTATTGGGGGGTGATGGCCTGAGGTTGGCTCGCATGAGAGCCAACCGAAAAGCTGAACCGCCCTCTAACACCCCAATGTAGAGACCTACCTTTAGTATGGGCAATGCGGCAAACGGGTTCAATTAATATTTGAAATTTCCTGGGAAATTTCAGGTACAAGCAAGGTTTTCGCACAAGCTCTCAAAGCGGCCTCGACCAGAGCTTCCGGCATGGAGAGAAAGGGCGAATGGTCCCCCGGCAAGGTGAGCACCGGCGTGCAGGGCAAGGCCTGCTGCATCCGGCGTTGCAGGGTGATTGGAACAACCCGGTCTTCGGTGCATTCGATATAGGCGCGGGGGATATGCGAAGGCGGCGGCGTGGCGGCGGCGGAAAAGGTGCCCAGCGGTTCCGGGTTTAGCCGCGTGGCGGCGTGTTTCGCGACTTCAGGGGCGGCCAGATGGTAGAAACGCGGGATGATGGCTTCCGCCGTCACGGCGAGGCAGCGTCCACGCGCGGGGCGCAGATAATCTGGCGTGCCGCCCGCTTCCGGCAGGGCGATGGCGCTCTGCATGCTCTGTCCGGCAGGGAGAAGAAAACCGCAGAGATAGACCAGCTTGCGGATTTTGCCAGGCAGCAGCGCGGCGGTTTCGGAAAGGATCAACCCGCCCCGGCTATGGCCGAGTAGAATGGGCGGTTCGGGCGCGGCTGCCGCCATTGTGGCAATCTGCTTGGCCCAGAGCGGCAGCGGGTTGGCGCCGGGCGGAACGTCCGCCAATTCTGGTGCCATCACCTGATGCCCAGCTTTTTGCAGCAGGGGGACGACATGTTCCCAGCACCAGGCGCCATGCCATGCACCGGGGACCAAAATGAAAACGGCCATGCCTAGCCCGCGAGCGGCCCGTACAGCTCTGGGCGGCGGTCTTTGAAGAACGGGTCGGCCTTGCGCACGGCGGCGTGGTGGGCGGGGTCCGTGTCTGCGAACAGCAGCTCTTCGTTCTTGCCCGCCATGGCCAGCACCGTGCCGTCCGGCCCGCAAATGCTGGACAGGCCGATATAGCCCAGCCCGTTCTCAGCGCCTGAATGGTTCGCATAGGCCAGGTAAACCTGATTCTCGTAGGCGCGGGAGGGGATCACGTGCCTGGCCACCTGCTCGTAGGGCTCCATCACGGCGGTGGGCACCAGGATGAGATCCGCCCCGGCCAGGGCCAGACGCCGGGCGGGTTCAGGGAATTCGATGTCGTAGCAAATCAGCACACCGATTTTGGTGCCGTTCAGTTCCGCCACCGGAAATTCGGTGCCGCGGGCGCTGAACATGCCTTGGTCTAGCGCGCCGAAGAGGTGGGTTTTGCGGTAATTCAGCAGAATTTCTCCATCCGGGCTGATCAGCACGGCAGCATTGGCTACTTTGCCATCGACAAGCTCAGGGTAGCCAAAGACAAGCGCGAGATGCAGGGATTTCGCCATTTCTTGCGCCGGGGCCAGGCCCGCGCGCGGAATGGCGTGTTTCAGCGCCGCCTCGGGCCCGATATTATAACCGGAGAGGTACATCTCGGTCAGCAGCAACAGCTCTGCCCCTTGCGCCTTGGCCGCGGTGGCCACGCCGTGCAGATGGGCGAAGCCGGCCTGGGGGTTGTTGAAGGCGCCGGGGCCTTGGTAAAGGGCGATTTTCATGCAGGGCAGGATAGCACCTGCGCCCGCTTGTTGAAATGGCCGTGAAAACCGGATACACCCCGCCCGCCGGCACCCCTGGAGGCCGGCTTTTGTTGTTTGTATGGAGCTAAAAATGGCCAATTTTGAACTGATTGAGGCCTCTGATCGTTCGCGTGCCGGCAAGGGGGTGGCGCGGGCGACGAGGCGTGAGGGCAAGGTGCCCGCCGTGATTTATGGTGCGAAGCAGGAGCCGGCGCTGATCGCGCTTGACCCGCGCGTCGTGATGAAAGAGCTGAAGCGCGGCGGCTGGCGCTCGCGCCTTTATGAGATTGACGTGGCCGGGACCAAGACCCGCGCGCTGATGCGCGACGTGTCCTTCCACCCTGTCACCGACCAGCCTGAGCACGTGGATTTCCAGCGTCTGGTGGCTGGTGAGCCGGTGAAGGTTTCCGTGGCGGTGCACTTCTTGAACGAGGCGACCAGCCCTGGCCTGAAGCGCGGTGGCGTGCTGAACGTGGTGCGCCACAAGGTGGATGTGATCGTGGATGCCGACCATATCCCCGAGCGTTTCGAGATTGACCTCGCCAAGCTGGATATCAACGACAATGTGCGCTGGCACGATTTGCAGGGCGCTGAACACTGCAAGCCGGTGATCACTGGGCGCGACTTCGTGGTCGCCACAATCGCGCCGCCGCTGGTTTCCGCCGAGCAGTTGGCTGCCGAGGCCGCCGCCGCTGCCGCCGCCGCTGCCGCGAAGAGTGGCAAGAAAGGCCCAGCGAAGAAGTAAGCTTGCGGAGGCTGTTACAAAAACCGCTCCGGTGGGTCGTGCAGTTGTTTTCGGTCACCGGAGCGTATTTGTGGGTGTGAGCACCCCTATGTTGAGCACCGGTGCGCGGAGAACGGCCCGCAAACGGCCAGCGGAGTGGAGTTATGGAACAGCCTCGCGCCATGCTGCTTTGGGTCGGTCTTGGAAACCCGGAGCCGGGCATGGCGCGGCACCGCCATAATATCGGCTTCATGGCCGTGGAGGCAATTGCCGCGCGCCATGGTTTTTCCCCCTGGAAATTCCGATTCAAGGGCATGACCGCTGAGGGGCGCATCGGGATGCAGAAAATTTTGCTGCTGAAGCCGATGACGTATATGAATCTGTCCGGCGAGGCGGTGCAGGAGGCAGCAGCTTTCTACAAGATCGCGCCCGCGGACATCACATTGTTCCACGACGAGCTGGACCTGGCGCCCGGGAAAGTCCGGGTGAAGAAGGGTGGCGGCAATGCCGGGCATAATGGCCTGCGCAGCACGGACAAGCACCTCTCCACGCCGGATTACTGGCGAGTGCGCCTTGGCATTGGCCATCCGGGCGATAAGGCGCGCGTGACCGGCCATGTGCTGGGAGATTTCGCCAAAGCCGACAGGGACTGGTTGGAGCCGCTGCTGGACGCGGTGGCGGACAGTGCCGCGCTGCTGGCTGAGCAAAAACCTGAAGATTTCATGACCCGCATCGCGCGGGTTTGCGGGGAGCAGACATAATGGGCTTTAATTGCGGGATCGTGGGCCTGCCGAATGTCGGCAAATCCACGCTGTTCAACGCGCTCACCGCCACGGTGGCGGCACAGGCGGCGAATTATCCGTTCTGCACCATCGAGCCGAATGTCGGCCGGGTGGCGGTGCCGGATAAGCGCATGCAGGCGTTGGCCGAGATCGGCAAATCCGTGAAGATCGTGCCGACCAGCCTAGAGTTTGTGGACATTGCCGGGCTGGTGCGCGGCGCTTCCAAGGGCGAGGGGCTGGGCAATCAGTTCCTGGCCAATATCCGCGAGGTGGATGCCATCGTGCATGTGCTGCGCTGCTTCGAGGATGACGACGTGACCCATGTGGAGGGCTCGGTGGACCCGATCCGCGATGCGGAAACGGTGGAGACCGAGCTGATGCTGGCGGACCTTGAGAGTCTGATCAAGCGCGTGCCGCTGCTGCAGAAAAAGGCCAAGAGCAACGACAAGCTGGCGGCGGCCGAGCTGGAGCTGGTGGAGCCGCTGATCAAGGCGCTGGAAGCAGGCACGCCCGTACGTGCGGTGATCCCCAAAGGCGAGGAAGAGGCCGTAAAGCGTCTTAATTTGATGACCTCCAAGCCGGTGCTTTATGTGTGCAATGTCGAGGAAGGCTCGGCCGCCACCGGTAACGCGCAATCGGCCCGCGTGGCGGAAATGGCCGCCGCTCAGGGGGCCGGCTATGTGGTGATCTCGGCCGCCATTGAGGCTGAGGTGAGCCAGTTGCCGGAGGAAGACCGCGGCGGGTTCCTGGCGGATCTCGGGCTGGAGGATTCCGGGCTGGATCGGATTATCCGCGCCGGTTACGCGCTGCTGGGGCTGATTACGTATTTCACCGTGGGGCCCAAGGAAACCCGCGCCTGGACGATTATCAAAGGCACCAAGGCGCCGGGCGCGGCGGGTGTCATCCATGGCGATTTCGAGCGCGGCTTCATCGCGGCGGAAACCATCGCCTATGAAGATTATGTGGTAGGCAAGGGCGAAGCCGGGGCGCGCGATGCGGGCAAGCTGCGCGTCGAAGGCAAAGAATATGTGGTTAAGGATGGCGACGTTTTGCTGTTCCGCTTCAATGTTTAGAGCCTAGTGAGGTAAGAAGGGGCAATTGCAGCAGGAACCAGAGCATGACCCCTATCATCCGCATTCTCGAAGCCATTATCTTCGGCGGGCGCTGGCTGATTGTGCCGATCTATCTTTGCATGCTGTTTCTGCTGGCGGTGCTGGTGGCATATTTCATCGGCGAGGTCATCCACACCGCGCCCATGGTCGGGAGCATCTCCGAAACTGGGCTGTTGGTTTTTACTCTGTCGTTGATCGACATTTCGCTCACCGCCAATCTGGTCGTGCTGGTGATTCTCTCCGGCTATGAGAACTTCTTGCGCAAGGTTGAGTTCAACGAGAGCGATCCGCGCCCGGAATGGATGTCTCGCATCGACTTTGCGGGGCTGAAGCTGAAACTGCTTTCCTCGATAACGGTGATCGCAGCGGTGCAGCTGCTGCGCGGCTTTCTTGATATCGGCAACGAGACGGACAGGGATTTGTTCTGGCAGCTCGTCATCGTGTTGAGCTTTGGCGTGCTTTGCCTCCTACTGGCGTTGACCGACAGGGTGGAGGGAAAGCACTAGAGCGCGATGACTTTAGGTTCGCTCACTTTACGAGCGAGCCTAAAGTCTGAATCCGGCTATAGAGCGTTCAGCTTTTAGCTGAACGCTCTTATCTTGACGCCGCCGGGTCAATCTAAATGAATATTGTTCTAAGCTACGCCCGCGCGGCGATCTGCTCCGCCAGATAGCCTGCATCTCGCCAGCAGCCCCAGATGAAGGACGACCCCCGGCTGGACAGCCAAGGCAGGCCAACGAAATACAGGCCGGGCACTTCTGAAACACCGCGATGGTGCCGGGGTAGGCCCTTTTCGTCGAACACGTCGATCTTCATCCAGCCATAATCCAGCGCATAGCCCGTCGCCCAGAGGGTGGAAGTGATGTTGGCCTTCGCAAGATCGAGCTCCAGGATGGGGTTCACCGCGCAATCTGGCAGGGGGCCGATGATGTGGGCTTCTGGCTCCGCCGGCAAATCCAGCCCTTCTCGCGCCACATACTCATCCGCCGCCTGCAGTGTGGCAAGGTAATTTGCATCGCCAGCCTCAATATTGCGCGCGAGGTCGTTATCGAAATGCAGCACGCCATTTTTGTATTCGCCAGCCCGGCCCATGAGGGTGATGCCGCTGGCCGCCAGATTACGGAAATCCACCGTGTGGCCACCTTTGGCGCCGCTCACGGCAATTGTCACATGTGCGGTGCCGGGTGCGGGCGCGGTGGCACTCCACAGGCCCAAAACCCCCAGCCACCAGACGAAATCCTGCCCGCGATAGCGGCGTGGCGGCCGGTCGTGCGGGCCGGTGGCGAGGTAAACCTTCCGCCCGGCGGCACGCAGCTCATCGGCGATTTGCACGCCTGAGGAGCCCGCCCCCACCACCAAAACAGCACCCGGGGGCAACTGCGCGGGGTTGCGGTAATGGGCGGAATGGATCTGAGTGATGCCGCTCTCCTGTGGCACCAGCGTGGGGATGAGGGGACGCTGGAAAGAGCCTGTGGCAGAGACGACGTTCTTTGCCTCGATCACGCCATCGGCGGTTTCGGCGCGAAAGCCGGATCCATCCTCTTTCCTGTGCAGCGCCTTCACCTCCACCCCGCAGCGTATGGGGGCTTTGATCTGCGCGGCGTAATCCTCGAAATATTTCACGATGGCGCCGGCGGGGGCGAATTCGTCTGGGCCGATGGGATCGAAGCTGCGGTTGGGGAACCGGTCGTGCCAGGCTGGGCCGTTGGCGACGAGGGAGTCCCACCGTTCCGAGCGCCAGCGCTCGGCAACGCGCGCGCGCTCCAGCACCAGATGCGGCACGCCTTGCTGGCTCAAATGTTCGCTCATGGCGATTCCGGCCTGCCCGGCCCCGATGACGAGCGTTCCGACCTGTTCAACTGGCATGCGCACGATCCTTTTCGAGATGGCTGGGGCCAGCCGCCGAAGCGGCTGCAGCCGATACTCTAGGTTCTATTAAGAAGCATTGATTAGGAGAACTATAATTTAAATTATAGTTGTATAGGTTTTGCTGAACAAGGGGGCGCGAAATTCATCAAAAATTGGGTAAATTTTGCCCGCCACATATCGGCGGCGTTTAAAGCCTGATCGGTTCAAGTTAAATCGCGGCGCAATCCGCTTTTAACCACAAATAAATTTCTAATCAATGTGTTAGCTGGCGATTCACGCCTTAGACCGAACCATTAGTGGTTCGATCTAAGCAATCGCACTCTAGTATCGCAGGGCCTGATACCCGGCCTCGCCTGGTTCAACCCCGTGGGTGTCATGCGCGAAGCCGGGGAAGCGTTTATCGAAATCCTCCAACGCTGCCAGGTAGCGCAGCACCGGGCCATCGATGGTGCCGAAATTTTCCCCTGGCATCAGCAGCGGAATTCCCGGCGGGTAGGGTACGATGGCCGTGGCCGCCACACCGCCCGCCAACGCGCGAAGATTTGCCATGCCGCCTTCGCCGCGGATCAGCCGGTCATGCGCTTCGGCGGGGATCATCTCCGGGGTGGGGAGGAAATTATAGGCTTCTTGCAGCCGCTCCGGGTAGGCGGTGAGCTTCATGGCCGCGAACATGGTGGTGCCGAGATCCTTCAGCCCCATCGCCCCATAGGCGGCGGGATAGGCGGCGGCGAGTTGCGGAAGCGTGCGGACCAGCGGGGTGTTGGCATCGTAATCGCGCTTGAAATCCAGAAGTGCGTTCACCAAAGAGCCCCATTTACCCTTGGTCACGCCTATGGAGAACAGAAACAAGATTGAGAAATTTGCTGTTTTTTCTGGCGTGATGCCGTGTTCCGCCAGATAATGGTTGAGCAACGGGGCGGGGATGCCGCGTTCCTCCAGCCTGCCAGAGCGCGCCATGCCGGGTGTGGTGAGCGTCACTTTTATCGGGTCCAGCATGCAATAGCCGGGCTCCAGCCCGGTAAAGCCATGCCATGCC
This sequence comes from Pseudomonadota bacterium, assembly GCA_021826425.1. Taxonomy (GTDB): domain Bacteria; phylum Pseudomonadota; class Alphaproteobacteria; order Acetobacterales; family Acetobacteraceae; genus Acidocella. The sequence goes on along the minus strand of JAKAZY010000063.1, from coordinate 1,427 downwards.
GCGTCTGGTTCCAGCGCCCAGCAGGATTGCGCCTCCGCCAGCATCTCGGACGGGGCCTCGATGAAGGGCACGTCTCTGGCCGCATCCCGTACCCTGTCTGGCTGCCAGACGCCGAAGAACCAATCCTCTCGCACGGCGAATTCCGCCTGCAGCCGCGCCATGGTCTGGCGGAAAGAGACGGCTTCCGCGATTGCCTCCGAGGTGAGGAGTTGCCCGCCAGCACCATCCATCATCGCCGAGCTGATGTCCGTGGAGGCGAGGATGGCGTAGTTGGGCGAGGTGGAGGCGTGCATCATCAGCGATTCATTGAAGCGTACGGGCTCGACCTTCGCGCGGCCCTCGCGCAGATGCAGCATGGATGCCTGGGAGAGTGCCGCGAGCAATTTATGCGTGGATTGGGTGGCGAAGATGGTGGGGCCGGTGCGGTCTGCCTCTTTTACATTGCCGCGCATGGCGTAATGGTTGCGGTAGAGCGTGTTGAACCGAGCATGACCGAACCACGCTTCGTCGAACAGGACCTTGTCGACCGAGGGGCTGAGCAGTTCCTCCACCCTGGCGGCATTGTAGCAAAGCCCGTCATAGGTAGAGTTGGTGATGATGGCGAGCACCGGCTTATCGCCGCTGCCAGCGGTGAGGCGCGAGGTGGCGAGGTTATGGGTAATGGCTTCCTGGCTGAGCGAGGCCGGCGGAATGGGACCGATCATGCCCAGATGGTTGCGATAAGGCAGCAGATAGGCCGCCCTCGCCCCGGTGAGTGCCAGACCATGCTCGATGGATTTATGCGCGTTGCGGTCCGCCAGCACGATCTCGCCGCGCGCGACATTGGCGGTCATCACCACCCGGTTGGCGGTGGAGGTGCCGTTGGTAACGAAATAAGACCGGTCCGAGCCGAACACATGCGCCGCGTAACGCTCCGCCGCACCGATGGGGCCGGTATGGTCCAGGAGCGAGCCAAGCTCGGCCACCGAGATGGACAAGTCCGCCCGCAGCAGCTTCTCGCCGAAATAATCGTAGAACATCCGCCCGGCCGGGGAGCGCAGAAAGGCGGAGCCGCCGGTATGGCCGGGCGTGTGCCAGGAATATTCGGCCTCATCCGCGAATTTGGTCAGCGCGCCGAACAGTGGTGGCAGTAGCTGGGCGCGGTAACGGCGCACGGCTGCCAGGATTCGGCTGGAGATGAATTCCATGGAATCCTCCAGCAACCAGATGAAGCCATCGGCTTCGCTCATCACCTCGGCGGGTACATGGGCAGCGTCGTTGCGCTCGGCCAGCAGGAACACGGGCAGTTTCGCGTTGCGAGCGCGGATGGTTTTCAGCAGCGCCTTGGCATAGGCGTGGCCGGGGTCCTGATGCAAATCCCAGTCCAGGATGATGGCTTGCAAATGCGGGTCGGACTCGACCTCGTCTTGCGCGTCGGCGGCTGACAG
>JAKAZY010000062.1 GCA_021826425.1 Pseudomonadota bacterium | reverse complement strand
CGATTAAAAAGGCGAACTGGTCTGGCAGAAAATGCCCGGTGGCGCGCAGATCACCTTTATAGCCATGGTGCTCCCGCAAGGTGCGGGCGGTGGTGAAGCCCCGCCCATCGCGGAATTTGGGAAATTCTACCGCGATGACGGCCAATTCGGCCAGATGCGGCAAAACTTCTTCCAGCCCGGCACCAGGTGCCAGCGTTGCATCGGGCGCGGCAGCAGAAATTTCTTCCGCGCTCGTATTAATGAGTGGCATAAATGGCCCCTTTGAACGATTCAGCGCCCAGGCGCCTATAGGTGTCGATAAAACGCTCGCCGGTTTCACGCAGCTTTAAATAAGCGTCCATCAGCGCCTCGATCGCATCCGGCACCTTCGCCGTGGGCACGGCCGGGCCGATGATCTTGCCGATGGCGGCTTTTTCATCCGCGGCTCCGCCAAGGGTGATCTGATAAACCTCCTCGCCGTTTTTATCGACGCCCAACAGCCCGATATGGCCGACATGGTGATGCCCGCAGGCATTGATGCAACCCGAGATATTCACATGCAGCGTGCCGATTTCATGCTGTTTCGGCTCCAGCCGCTCGGCGATGCGCTGCGCCAGCGGGATGGAGCGTGCCGTGGCCAGCGCGCAATAATCCATGCCGGGGCAGGCGATGATGTCAGTGACCAGGCCGATATTATCCGTGGCGAGGCCAGCCTTCACCAGATCACGGAACAAGGCGGGCAGATCGTCCTTGGCCACGTGCGGCAGAACAAGATTCTGCACGTGGGAGACTCGGATTTCACCCATAGAGTATTTATCCGCGAGGTCCGCCACCACGTCCATCTCGTCCGCACTCGCATCGCCCGCGATGCCGCCCACCGGCTTCAAGGAGATAACCGCGGAGATATAACCAGCTTGCTTATGCGGATGCGTGTTCTGCTTCACCCAACGGGCGAACGCGCGGTCGTCCAGCAGGGCTGATTTCAGCACGCCGGTATCCTGGCGGGGAAATTCCGGCGCGGGGAAACGTGCGGCCACCGCCTGCACCATGTCATCGGTGAGCGTGCAGTAATCTTCGGGCAAGCTTGCGTATTCATCCTCAACCATCTTGATGAAGGCTTCAGGCTTCATCTCACGAATCAAAATCTTGATCCGCGCCTTGTAGATGTTGTCGCGTCGGCCAAGGGCGTTATAGACGCGCAGAATCGCCTCGCAATAACGCAGCAATTCCGGCACCGGCAGACCCTCGCGCAGCTGCACCGCCACATAAGGCGTGCGGCCCAACCCGCCGCCCGCGAAGATGCGGAACACCGGCGCGCCTGCTGTGTTGCGGTAGGCCTCGATGCCGATATCATGCACCCGCACCGCCGCGCGATCGTGCCCAGCGCCAACGATGGCGATTTTGAACTTGCGCGGCAGATAGGTGAATTCAGGATGGTCCGTGGACCATTGGCGGATGATTTCAGCGTAAAGGCGCGGGTCGACAATTTCATCCGCCGCCGCACCGGCAAATTCGTCCGTGGTGGTGTTGCGAATGCAGTTGCCGCTGGTCTGGATGCCGTGAATATCAGCCTCGGCCAAAGCCGCCAGGGCGGCCGGCGTATCCTCCAGCCGCAGCCAGTTGAACTGGATGTTCTGGCGGGTGGTGAAATGCCCATAGCCGCGGTCGTAATGCCGGGCCACATAGGCCAATTGGCGCATTTGCGTGGCGCTGAGCACGCCATAAGGAATGGCGATGCGCAGCATATAGGCGTGCAGTTGCAGATAGAGGCCGTTCATCAACCGCAGCGGCTTGAATTCTTCTTCTGAGAGCTCGCCTTTGCGGCGACGCTCCACCATGACGGCGAACTCCCGCGCGCGCTGGCGCAGGAAGTCCCGGTCATACTCATCGTAATGATAAATACCGGCGAAGGGCGAGGTGGAGCTGACGGATGGCAACGGCGGCAATGGCTCGTTACTGTCCCGCCAAACGCCGGCGGGAAGGTCCGCCCGCACGGAAGGGCCGCGGGCGCGGATCTGCTCGCGATGCGCCGCCGGGAAGAGTTTGCCACCCTGTTGGGTGACCTCGATGGGGCGGATATCGACAACATGCAGCTCGGCATCTACCGGGTTGGCCTCTGCCAATGCCGCTTCCAGCCCCACCTCGTCATAGGCCACCGCCTGGTCAACATGTTCGGCCCAGCCATCCACTCCGGCAAACCAGACGGAGATGCCGTCCGCCAGGCGGTTTCCTGTGATCACTTGCAGAGACATGGTCTTGCTCACCCACTACCCATAGCCGCGCCGAAAAAATTCTCTTTACCGGCAGCGCGACCCCGGCAAAGAGAGGAATTTTTAGCACAAAGGCTTCAAAAAGAAAAATCCTGGGTGGATTTGCTCCTGGCGTACTTTGTCGAGCGAAATTTTTTCAAGATTTCGAAGGCCGGGAGGCAGTTTGCGTACCCGCGCCCGCCTGGCCTGGGCGCATATTTCCCGCGTCCGCAACTTTGTCTGATCAAATAATTCCCTTTGAGCGCATGTTGCTCTAGCCTGCCCTGCAAACGCAATCATACCGGTTCAAATCCCATGGGTATCAACGACCACACTGCTGAATTTTCTCCCGGCCAGCAAACCAGCGTCTCGAACCTGGATGCGATTGTCGCGGGTCTGCGACACTCGCGCGAGGTGACGCATAAGATCCGGCACCATGGCCATGTCCGAGAGCTGCCCTGCCGCGAGTCGCTGATGCGGATCCGCGACGGGCTTCTGGCGGCGCTGTTTCCCAGCCATTACGGCTGCTCAAACCTGACCGACGAGACCATCGATTATTATGTTGGCCATACGCTCAGCCGCACCCTGGGCGCGCTGACCGAGCAGGTGCGGCGCGGGCTTTTGTTCCTGGCACCGGAGAACAAATCCCGCTTCGAGGAGGCCGATTGCGCCGCCTGCGACATCGTGCGGGATTTTGCCGCGCAATTGCCGGCCATCCGCACCGCGCTGGTCAGCGACCTGAAGGCCGCCAACCGGGGCGACCCGGCGGCAACCTCGCTGGCCGAAGTGCTGCTCTGCTATCCCGGTATGCGCGCGGTTATTCATTACCGTATCGCCCATGCCTTGACGCAACTGGGCGCGCCGTTGGTGCCGCGCCTGCTGGCGAGCATCTCGCAGACGGAAACCGCCATCGACATTCATCCGGAGGCGCAGATCGGCCCGCATTTCTTTATCGACCATGGTGTTGGTGTCGTCATCGGCCAGACCGCGATCATCGGTGAGAATGTGCGGCTCTACCAGCATGTCACGCTGGGGGCGAAGAGCTTCGCTGAAGACGAAACCGGCGCGCTGGTGAAGGGCGAACCGCGCCATCCGATCATCGAGGACAATGTGGTGATCTATGCGGGGGCGACGATTCTGGGCCGGGTGACGGTGGGGCGGGATTCGGTCATTGGCGGCAATGTCTGGCTCACCCGTTCCGTACCGCCTGGCAGCTTTGTCAGCCAGGCGCAGAACCGCCTGGCTGAGGGGGAGTAGACGCCACGCGGCTGCGTTCGCGTTTGCTCAGGGTTCGATCTGGCTCACATCCCGCACAGCACCTTTGGCGGCGTTGGTGGTCATCGCCGCATAGGCTCTCAGCGCCGGGGAGATGTTACGCTGGCGCAATTCCGCCGGTTTCCAGCCTTTTGCATCCTGGGCAGCGCGGCGTTTGGCCAGAATATCCTCCGGCACGTTTAGCGTGATGCCGCGATTGGGAATGTCGATGAGGATTTCATCGCCGGTTTCCACCAGCCCGATCAACCCGCCTTCGGCTGCTTCCGGCGAAACATGGCCGATGGAAAGCCCCGAGGTGCCGCCGGAGAACCGGCCATCGGTGATGAGCGCGCAGGCTTTGCCGAGACCTTTGGATTTCAGATAGCTGGTGGGGTAGAGCATTTCCTGCATCCCCGGCCCACCCTTGGGGCCTTCATAACGGATGACCACGACATCCCCCGCTTTCACCACGCCGCTCAAGATAGCAGAAACGGAAGCGTCCTGGCTCTCGAACACTCTTGCCGTGCCCTTGAAGGTGAGGATGCTCTCATCCACGCCCGCGGTTTTCACGATGCAGCCTTCCGGCGCCAGATTGCCGAAAAGCACGGCCAGGCCACCATCTTTCGAGAACGGATGCTCAGCCGAGCGAATGACGCCGGCCTTACGGTCCGTGTCCAGCTCGTCCCACCGCTCATTCTGGCTGAAGGCCACCTGGGTTGGCACGCCGCCGGGGGCAGCACGGAAGAAATTCTTCACGTCGTCAGAATTGGTGCGGGTGATGTCCCAGCGATTCAGCGCCTCGCCCATTGTTTTGGTGTGCACGGTCGGCAGGGTGGTATCGATCAACCCGGCGCGTTCCAGCTCACCCAGAATGGACATGATGCCGCCCGCCCGGTGCACGTCTTCCATATGCACGTCGTTCTTGGCCGGGGCGACCTTGCACAAACACGGCACACGGCGGGAGAGCCGGTCGATATCCGCCATGGTGAAATCTACTCCCGCTTCCTGGGCGGCGGCCAGCAGATGCAGCACGGTGTTGGTGGAACCGCCCATGGCGATATCCAGGCTCATCGCGTTTTCGAACGCCTTGAAGCTGGCGATGCCGCGCGGCAGGGCGGAGGCGTCATCCTGCTCATACCAGCGGCGGGCGAGATCGACGATGAGGTGCCCCGCCTCGCGAAACAGTTTCTCGCGGTCCGCATGGGTGGCCAAAGTGGAGCCATTGCCGGGCAGGGAAAGCCCCAAGGCTTCCGTGAGGCAGTTCATGGAATTGGCGGTGAACATGCCAGAACAGGAGCCACAGGTGGGGCAGGCCGAACGCTCGATGGTTTTCACCTCCTCGTCGGAGTAGCTGTCATCGGCGGCCACAACCATGGCATCCACGAGGTCCAGCGCTCGCGCCTTGCCTTTAACAACGACCTTACCAGCTTCCATCGGCCCGCCGGAGACAAACACAGAGGGGATGTTCAGCCGCAGGCTCGCCATCAGCATGCCCGGCGTGATCTTGTCGCAATTGGAGATGCACACCATCGCATCCGCGCAATGGGCATTGACCATGTACTCCACGGAATCGGCGATCAGCTCACGCGAAGGCAGCGAATACAACATGCCGTCATGCCCCATGGCGATGCCGTCATCCACCGCGATGGTGTTGAATTCCTTGGCCACACCGCCCGCCGCCTCAATCTCGCGCGCCACCAGCTGGCCGAGATCTTTCAGATGCACATGGCCGGGCACGAATTGGGTGAAGCTGTTGACCACGGCGATGATCGGCTTGCCGAAATCAGAGTCCTTCATGCCGGTGGCGCGCCAAAGGCCGCGGGCACCGGCCATGTTGCGGCCATGAGTCGTGGTACGAGAACGATAGGCAGGCATAGCGGCTCTCCGAAAAACGGCGTTTTCCTTAATTAGGCCTGTTGCCCTGAAAGGTAAAATGCTTCCGCGCAAACTTTACCAGACCATAAGCGCCAGCATGGCCGCCACCACCATGGCCATCAACGCCGTTGCCGCCCAGCCAAAGAACTTCAACGCTCCACGGACCACGAACGGCCCCATGATGTCCGCGCGCGCAACCAGCTTCATCATCACGACCAGCACCGGCACCGCCACCACGCCGTTGACGACCGCACTCCAGAACAGAGCCTTGATCGGGTCGATTGGCGCGAAATTGATGATCATGCCGACCAGCGTGGCGATCACCAGCGTGGCGTAGAAAGCCTGCGCTTCCTTCGGGCGGCGGGCGAGTCCGGTCGGCCATTGCCGGGCCTCGCCAATGGCATAGGCCGCCGAGCCGGCCAGCACCGGCACCGCCAGCAGCCCAGTGCCGATGATGCCCACAGCGAACACCGCTTCGGCGAATTTGCCCGCCAGCGGGCGCAAAGCGGCGGCGGCCTGGGCGGAGGTCTGGATGTTAGTGATACCGTGCGGGTTCAGCGTCGCCGCCGTGGTGACGATGATCGCGAGCGCCACCAAATTGGAAAACCCCATGCCGATGAAGGTATCCAGCTCGATACGCCGCAGCGCCCGCTTCCCCTGGGCGGGGGCATCGAATAAATCGATGCGACGTGGATGCACCTGGATGTCCTCCGCTTCCTCTGAGGCCTGCCAGAAAAACAGGTACGGGCTGATGGTGGTGCCCAAAATCGCCACCAAAGTGGTGAGATAACCGCCATTGGCGGAAAGATGCGGCCAGAACAGATTGGCGAGCAGCGCCGGCCAGTCCACATGCACCACCATCACCACGCCGAAATAAGCCAGCAAGGCTGCCGTCAGCCATTTCAGCACCGCCACATAACGTGAATATTGCAGGAACAGCTGCAGCGAGATGCAGATGGCTGCAAACAACAGCACGTAAAGCGCACGGGGTACTGGCAGCAGCAGCGCCGTGGCATCCGCCATCGCTCCCAGATCCGCCCCCAGATTGATGATGTTGGCGATAAGCAGCAAAAGCACCACCCAACTCAGCACCCATTGGGGGTAATGCAGCCGCAACACCCCCGCGATACCATGGCCCGTGGTGCGACCGATGCGGGCACTGATCATCTGTACCGCCACCATCAGCGGGTAGGAGAACAGCATAGCCCAGCTCAGCCGATACCCGAACGCCGCTCCGGCCTGGGAATAGGTGGCAATGCCGCTGGGATCATCGTCGGAGGCGCCAGTGATCAGCCCTGGACCCAGCACCTTGAACAAACGCGGGCGGGTGGGGCCGACCGTGGGGCTTGGCCCTTCCTCCGGATCATCATCGCCGGATCGCATCTCCGTAATCGGTCCTATCTCGTCCTCCCGCATTTTACGAAAATTATATTTTGTTGCGCGGCTGCGGCAATGGAATAACCACCACGATATTCAAATGACCCGTTCCGGTCATGCCATGCAATTGCCTCAATTGTGCCTAACAAAGAATTCATGGATCTGACCGCCACCCCGCGACGCTGGACGGCCCGGCCCAATTGCCTGCGCTCCACGCCTGTTCTGGCTACGCTTTCGTTGGCGGGTTTGCTTTCCGCCTGCGCCAACCATCCAGTTGCATCCTCACAAGCTAGCGTCGCAGCGCCACCCGCCACACCGGCATTGCCGCTGCCACCGGCGGCCCCCACCCTTGTAGCCGTCGGCCCGGCGATGACCGGCACCGTCTCTTGGTACAAGCCGGGCCCTTATCTGCATCGTACCTGCACGGGGGACCGCTTTACCGGCAAGGCGATGACCGCTGCATCTCATTCCATTCCGCTTGGCACCCGCGTACGCGTGACGCTGCTGGATGATGCCAGCCGCTCCATTGTTGTAAAGGTGGATGATTGCATGCCGCGCGGCCGCCGGATTCTTGACCTCTCGGAAGACGCTGCCGAGGACCTGGGCATTATGAACGCGGGCATCGCCCGGGTGAGGGTGACGCCGGTGATGTTGGTGGATAACCGCTGACCTCATGGCACCAATACGCCGCCCCCTTAAACCGGCGGGTCCGTAAATCATCCAGCGCACGTTTAGCCTGCTTCAGTTCATAAATCGTGGTTTTGGTACAAATGCCGATCCTCGGCGCCAACGCCAGGAATTCCAGCCCGTCCTGCCGGGTGAGGTTGGCCACAGACAGAATCTCCCGCTCAAGCCCGGAATCTCACTCATCTGGGTACCGGCGCAGACCACCCGCGCGCGCCTGCGCAACGCGCTCACCCCTGCGCCCAGTGCGTTGATCCGCCCGACAATTTCATGACCCGGAATGAGTGGTAGGCGTGGATTCGGTAACTCGCCACCCACGACAGGCAAATCCGTCCGGCAGACGCCGCGAGCCAATAGCTTGACCCGAATTTCTCCCGGACCGGGCTGACGCTCGGCTAACTCGGTCCATGCGAGCGCGGTGCGTGGCGCTTTCAAAACCATGGCCTGCATGGCGCTACCATGTTCCCTGACATTGATGCCTATATGGGGCCTTGATGCGCGGCCCGCTTCAGGCCGCACCGCTATGCATGCCGGAGCGGCACCGTCTGCACCCTGATGAAGATGAACAGCCCCGGGCGCCGGGGGGCGCTTACGCCTTGCGGAGCAAAAACAGCCCCTGTTCGCCAAAAAGATTTGCCAGGCCCGGTGAACGGCGCCAGGGCGTGCGCGAGCCCTGCTCATCGGCCGCCAGCCAATCCTCCACCACATAACCATCCATGTCACACAGCGCGAAGAAATCTTTGATGGTGCAGGGATGGATGTTCGGCGTTTCGTACCACATGCGGTTCCAGCCGGCGGTCATCGGCATGCGCCCGCGCGTGAGCAATTGCAGCCTCAGGCTCCAATGACCGAAATTGGGGAAGGAGACGATGGCATGGGTGGAGATGCGCAGCATCTGGCGCAGCACCTCGCGCGGCTGCTCCACCGCCTGCAACGTACGGGAGAGAATCACGTAGTCGAACGCGGCATCAGGATACGTCACAAGCTCGGTATCGGCGTCGCCCTGCATCACCGGCAGGCCGTGGGCGATGGCGCGTTGCACCTCTTCCATGTCGATCTCGATGCCGCGCGCATCGCAATTCTTCGTCTTGGTCAGATGCTCGATAAGCTGACCCTCGGCGCAGCCCACATCCAGCACGCGCGCACCGGGCTGCACGAAATCAGCGATCAGTTCCAGATCGACGCGAATCTTCCGGCTCTGCACCACGTTCATGGAACAGACCCGTCTTTGCTCAGCGGGTCTGGGCCAAAGCGATTTGGCCCTTGCGTGCCAGGTGTGAACAGAAGCTGGTAACGAAAAAGACCTAGAACGTCTTGAAATCCAGAACGATCAAGATCGTGCATGCGGCGAAATGTCAGCGCCGCGGAGAACCAGATGAACAGCGCGCCGCAGACCCCCAGAAGGCAGAGCAACGCGGCCTCAAGGCTGGCCTGAAGCGGCATCTGCAAATGCATCGGCGCATCGCTGAGGATCATCCGCTTACCCAGGTTAAGCAGGCCGAACGCTGCCGCTACCGCCAGCATAATCAGTGCGAATCCAACATAACCATGCACCCAGAATTCCTTGCGTGAAGCCCGCCCTTGAAACGAAAACCGCGCCGCCAAATAGGTATCTAGACCGCCGTTCATGCCAGCCCCGCATGCTCGGCGCAGCCGGCCAGAAAACCGTGCAAGGTGGTGTGGAAATCCGGCTCATCCAGCAGAAAGGCGTCGTGGCCTTTATCCGAGGTGACTTCCACGAACGACACATTCGCCGCCACATGGTTGAGCGCGCGGGCGATGGCGCGGGACTGCGCGGTGGGGAACAGCCAGTCTGAGGAAAAGCTCACCAGCAGAAAGCGCGTCTTTGTCCCCCGGAAGGCGCTCGCCAGCGTGCCACCATGTTCGGCTGCCATGTCGAACAGATCCATGGCGCGGGTGATGGCGAGGTAGGCATTCGCGTCGAACCGCTGCACGAAGGAAGAGCCTTGGTATTGCAGGTAGCTCTCCACCGCGAATTGCTCGCCCAGGGCTGGAAAACCTTCGTCGTTCTGCAGCTTGCGCCCGAATTTACGGGTGAGCGCCTCCTCGGAAACGTAGGTGATGTGCGCTGTCATCCGCGCCACGGCCAGCCCGCGTTCGGGGCGCACGCCCTCGGCCCAGTAATTGCCGTTGCGAAAATCCGGATCAGCAAAAATCGCCTGCCGGCCGATTTCGTGGAAGGCGATGTTTTGCGCCGAATGATTAGCGGCGGCGGCAATGGGCACGGCGGCGAAAACCATCTGTGGGTACTGTGCCGCCCAGGCGAGCACCTGCATGCCGCCCATGGAACCACCGATGACCGCGAACAGCTTGCCGATGCCAAAATGCTCCACCAAGCGCTTTTGCACCCGCACCATGTCATTGATGGTAATGACCGGAAACGCCGTACCCCACAGCGCGCCCGGCCGTTCGCCATGCGGCGAGCGCGGGCCGGTGGTGCCCATGCACCCGCCCAGCACGTTGGCGCAGAGCACGAAATATTTCTCGGTATCCACCGGCTTGCCCGGCCCAACCATGATTTCCCACCAGCCTGGCTTGCCAGTCTCGGGGTTTGGTTCTGCCACGTATTGGTCCCCGGTGAGGGCGTGGCAAATTAAAATGGCGTTGGTTTTTTCGGCGTTGAGGGTCCCATAAGTCCGGTAGGCCACGGTCACGCTGGGCAGCACGCGGCCGCAATCCAACGCCAAACCTTCTGGGAAGGTGACGCTTTGATGCGGAAAATCGGTGCCGGCCGGGGTCTGGTCCATCCTGACAACCGCATATGCGCTGGCAGACCCCAGGGTGCAATCCCTATGCTGGAATGGAAGAACAACCCTTTCATACAGCTTGGCGCGGAGGCGCATGTTGCGGTATCTAACGCCGCGATGAATGACCTTGCCCCCCCTGCCTCGCGCCTGGCCGAATTGCGCGCCGAACTCGACGGCATTGACGACCAGATTCACAACCTGCTGATGAAGCGCGCCGGAGTGGTGGAAAGCGTGGCATCGGAAGGTGGTAAGACCGGCACCAAGATCCGCCCTGGGCGGGAAGCCATCATTCTGCGCCGCTTGTTGGCCCGCCACCAAGGCTCCTGGCCCGCCCAAGCCATCATCCGTATCTGGAGGGAAATGTTCGGCGCGGCACTGATTATCGAAGGCGGCCAGACCATGGCGGTGTGCGACGGCGAGAGCGCCGAAACCCGGCTGGCCCTGGCCCGCGAGCATTTTGGCCCGCTCACCCCGGTACGCCGCCACCATAACCCGGCCCAGACCCTGGCGGACCTGACCCGCGAGGATGGCGCGCAGCTTGCCGTGCTGCCGCCGCTCGGCGAGGGTGACGATGCCCAGGGCGGCTGGTGGCCGATGCTGGCTGCAAACGGGCCGCTGCGGCTTTATGTCATTGCCAAGATCCCGTTCTGGACCCGACGGGCCGAGGGATTGCCGGTGGGGGAGGCGTATGTGGTGGCCGCCATGCCGCCGGATGCCAGCGGCGCGGATCGTGGGTTGATCCTGCTGAGCTTCGACGCCACATCCTCCCGCACCAGGATGATCGAACAGGTAGCGGCGGCGGGGTTCGTGCCTGGCGCGCTTTGGGTAAAGCGCCTAGATCGG
>JAKAZY010000061.1 GCA_021826425.1 Pseudomonadota bacterium | reverse complement strand
AATCCGCTCTGCGCAACGTTTGTTCCATGCGCAGTCTTTATATCGGCCTCGCCAGCTTCGCGGTTATGCCCGCTGCCATGGCGCAGACCGCCAATACGCCGGTTAACCTCGACTTGGGTTCGGTTCTTGCCACAGGCACGAATAACGCATCTAACTTGGTCAACACGCCGGGCACCGCGCCGTATGAATCACCGTCCAAGGCGCCGCTCCATTCCACGCAGCCGACATCGGTGGTGGACAAGCATACGGTTGATAAGCTGCTCACCGGTACACAGAGCTGGGCCGACATCGCCCGCCTGACACCCTCTGTCAGCGTGATCGACCCGAACGGCCCGGGCTTGGCGGAAAACGCAGGCCCCACCATCCGCGGCTTCAGTGATGGCCAGTACAACGTCACCTTCGATGGCATTCCTTTTGGTGACTCCAACGACTTTACCCATCACTCCACGTCGTTCTTCACCAACAGCCTGCTTGGCCAGACGATTGTGGACCGCGGCCCCGGCGGTGCGGATACGGTGGGTGACGCAACCTTCGGTGGCACCATTTCGCTGCGCACCATCAACCCGGCGGCTAAAACCGGCCTCACGCTCAACAGTTCCTATGGCAGCTACAACACGTCTGATAACAGCATTCGTCTGGATACCGGCTCCATTCCCTCTCTCAACGGCGCGTCCGGTGTGTTCGTGGCTGAGCATATCAAGAGTGATGGTGCTTTGACGAACGCCAACCAGGAGCGTAGCAACTACTATGGCAAGGTGGTGATTCCGCTGAGCGCCAGCACCACGCTGACCCTGATGTCCGACTATGACCAGCTTTATCAAAATCCGCCTTATGGTGCGACGCTTTCGCAGATGGCGACTCAAGGCTGGAACTACGGCCTCAGCGGCAATCCGAATTCCCAGGCCTATTACAAGTATAATTCAGACCGTATCACCACCGATATGAGCTATGCGGATCTGCAATCCGCCCTCGGTGATGGCTTCCTTTACGATGGCAAAATCTACACCTACGCCTATTATCACCACGATCTGAACGGCGATGACCCGAACGACACGCTGGGTGATGGCTTCACGCAGGCCAGCGCTGGAACCTCGTTATTTCCGGTAAACAATCCGGCTGGCGCGGGTGTACCGAACGAGGTTGTGCTAACCCCCGGCGGCACGCCCATTCCTGGCATTCCCGGCCAGACCTTCTTGATGACATACCGTTCCGTTGGCACCATTCAGCGGTTGCAGAAAGAGTTCGGTTGGGGCGACATCAAGACCGGTTTCTGGTTCGACCATCAGGTGAACACGCGCTTCGTGCAGAACGTCTCGATCACCAATGGCAACGCCATCAATTATGACCCGGCGGACAGCAATGGCGGCCAGATTACGCCAACCAACCAGAATGGCTCCATCGAGCGTTTGCAGCATAACCAGCTTTATACCTTCCAGCCTTATGGCGCGGTGGATTGGAAGCCGATCGATGGACTGACGCTGACAGCCGGTCTGAAGTGGTCCTATTTCCGCCGTGCCTTGAACGCGCAGGTGAACCAGAAAACCGAACTTCTGACGGGTTACACACATAACTGGCAGAAGCTGCTGCCTTCGTTCGAGGCCCGGTATGAGTTCACCCCGAACATGTCTGGCTATGTACAGGCGGCGGAAGGCTTCCTGGCGCCTAACCTGAACACCCTATATATCAACAATCCGGGAATAGAGAGCGTGCAGCCCCAAAGCACCATCAATTTCCAGGGTGGCCTTAACTATCAAGACGAACATTTGGCTTTGTCGGGGGATGTGTACAACATCCACTTCCAGAACTTTATCAACAAAGTCACTATGACGATCCCGGGCTTCAATACGCCGCAGAAGGTGTTTGTGAACCAGGGCGGCGTGATCTATCGCGGCATTGAGGGCGAGGCAGCGTATAGCTTCGGCAATGGCGTCACGCTGTTTGGCAATGCTGGTTACAATCAGGCTTTCCAGACCTCCACCAACATCAAGATCACCAACGCGCCGCAAGGCACTGCCAATTTTGGCGCCATCTATAACGCCAACGGCTATTACGCCGCGGTGATCGACCAGTGGACAGGTGGCCAATACTCCGGCAACACCGGCGTGAACATCGCCAATGGTGCGGCTGAGGGCAGCCCGGCTGCTGGTAAGTCTCCCGGTGGCTGGTACGATCCGTATAATGTCGTGAATGTGACGCTTGCTTACACCTTCAATCACGACAATCCCGCCAAGGAACCGATCGAGGTGAAGTTGAATCTGAACAACATCACCAATCAGAAGCAGATCATCTTCGATAACGGCACCAATGGCGTCGGCGATCTGCTCTATTACCGCCTGACCGGCTTCTCCGCCTTCGGCTCGGTGAGCGTGCCAATCGGTTACGGCTCCTCGTTCTAAAGGCTTAAAACAACAACTGGGGCGCCATCCTTCACGGGATGCGCGCCCTGGTTCGCATTGACACATACTTGTCACACTTCCCGCCTCGGTCTTGGTGTAACGGCGGCAGAAATTTGGAGTTTCGAAGAATGTCTCTCAACTACATCATCTATCTTGCGAATTATTCGGATGGTATTCTGTATTTCCTGGCCCTTTTGCTGTTGGTGGCGCTGGCTGTACTGATCGACCGTTTCTGGTCTCTGCGGAATACGATCCTGCGAGGCAAGTCGGTGATTCGCGCCGCGTCTGAAATGCCGGTGCTGCGTGCGGTAGAATTGAACAAGCTCCTGCAAGCTTCCAAAAACCTCCCCGAAGAGGCAATGATCGACACCACGATGCGCCATCATGGCACCGTGAGCGGCGAGGCTTTGGCCAGCCATCTGGATGAAGCGATCATGCTGATCGCGCCTTCATTGGACCGCCGCTTATGGGTGCTGGATACCGTGGTTACCTTGGCGCCGCTTATGGGTTTGTTTGGCACCATCATCGGCATGTTCCATGCATTTAACGTTCTGGCGCAGCCTGGCCATGCCCCGGCAGAAGTTACCGGCGGCGTTGCGGATGCCCTGGTTGCCACAGCCTTTGGCCTGTTTATCGCGATGCTTGGCTTGGCCGGGTTTAACGCGCTGTCCAATCAGGTTCGTCTTGTCGTGCATCAGCTCGACTCTCTGAAAACGATGATCGTCAACCGTACAGATAGCACAGCGGTGCTTCCTGCCGCCCGTGCCGTGAACATGCAGGGCGCGGCTCAGTTCGCGGCGGTATAGCATCATCATGACCATGCGCTATTTTGAGCGCCGTAAGGCGCGCATTGAGATCATCCCGATGATCGACGTGATGCTCTTTCTATTGGTGTTTTTCATTATCGTCACGTTGCAGATGATCCCGGATGCCGGGGTTACCATGCAACTGCCCACCACCTCGCAGGTCCAGCAATTGCCGCACCCCAAATTTATCGTGAACGTGCTGGCAGACGGCACCATCAAGGTGAAAAACACGGTGATGACGCCGGATGAACTGACAGCGATGTTTGCCGCCGACGGCGATCCGACCAAGACCGAGGTCACCATCGCCGCTGACAAAGCCTCGGCCTTTCAGCATTTCATGACCGTGATCGACGCGGCCCGCAAAGCAAATGTCACGGATATCGGTATCGCGTCGCAACCCGTGGCGGCTGGTCCGTAATAGGCATTACGCGATGAATATTACCGGAAATTGGATGGAGCCAGCCCAAGAAAATCGCCGTTTCATGGCGGCGCTTGGCATTGGCCTGTTGATCGAATTATCGGCTGTGGGGCTACTTCTGCCGAGCATGACCCAGCAACCCCCGCCTGCGCAGCAGCAATCGGTGGTTAAAATCACGGTGCAGCAGCCCCCGCCCCCGAAGCCAAAGCCGCCCACCCCAAAACCGCCTCCGCCCAAGCCCGTGGTTCCGCCAAAACCGATGCCTTTGTCTCCACCGCCGCCTAAGCCGGTGCCTAGGCCGGTGCCGGCGCCGCCAAAGCCGCCGCCGCCGGTCCGGCATGTGGTGCAGCATTACGTCGCGCCCCCGCGTCCGGTCACACCGCCGCCGCCGGTGCCTGTTTTGCCGTCCGCCCCTTCGCTGGGCCAAGTGGACGCGTTCCGCGTGGCTATGCGGAATGCCGTGCAGAGTGTGGCGAACCAAGTCTATCCCCAGGCCGCGCAAATGGCACAAGAAAGCGGAACGCCTGAGGTGAACTTCATCTACCGCGATGGCGTGGTGGCCGATATTACCCTGGCTCGCTCGAGCGGCTATCCCTTGCTGGACAACGCGGCGATGCAGGCGGCACGGATCGCCCATTATCCGCCACCGCCGAAAGGCTTCGCCGGCAGAACCTATACCGTTACCATCGCCGTAATATTCCAGATGGCCGCGCAGGACATAAGCGCCGATTGAGGGTCGGCTCTAACGGGCTTTCAAGGGATATGGTCCAAAATGCGTAAGCTCATCATGGGTGTTTTCGCCGCCATCGTCATGGCCGTTGCTGCCTTGCTGCTCTGGCCAGCGCCTGAAAACGGGATCGTGCTCTATTGCGGGCTGGATTACGGCTCGGCCGTTGCCGCAGCCTTCACCAAGGAGACTGGCATCAAGGTTAGCGTCGCCCGCCTGTCCACCGGCAGCCTGCTGGCCCGGATGGTGGCGCAAGGCGGTCACCCTGATTGGGATATCGGCTGGTTCGATGGCGCCACCGCTGCCACCGCGCTGGATCAGGATCATCTGCTGGCACATGGCCTGCCTGCACCTGTCGGCCTCACGCCGGTGGGGCAGAGCCTGCTAAGCGCGGATGGCGCCTATATTCCCACCGGGTTCACGCTGGCGGGGGTATTTATTTCAGATCCTGCGCGGCTGCCTACTCCACCCGCGACCTGGAACGACCTGTTGTCGCCGGTCTATAAAAATCTGGTGGGCATGAACGACCCCTCGATCTCTGGCCCTACTTACCCAATGTTGGCGGGAATGCTTGAAAATGCTGGCGGCTGGCCAAAAGGGCAGGGCTTCCCGCTGGCGCTCAAGGCCAATGGGTTGCATATGTACGACAAGAACGATGCAACCCTGTCGGCCTTGCAGTCGCAGGCTATCAGCCTTGCTATCGTGCAATCCTCGGCGGCGCTGTTTTACGCCGCGCATCATCCAGGGCTGCGGGTCACCATTCCCACCCCGGCCTACGTGCTCCCCAACGTGATGGTGGAGGCCGCAGGCCTGAATGCACGTGAACAGAAAGAGGCCGCGCGCTTCATGGCCTTTGTCATGCGGCCGGACATTCAGGCCCTTCGGCAAGCTCAGGGCGAGGCGGATGGCGATTACTGGCCGATCACGCAAAACGCGCCGCCGCCATTGCCGGGTATGCCAGCTATCGCCGCCATCAAAACAATCACACTCGACCCGGTCATTTGGGGCGGGCTGGAAAGCACCATCAACGCTTGGTTCGTTAAAGTAATGACTGGAACATGAGGCTTTGGCGGAGCCTGGCAGCGCTGCTGCTGGCGCTGCTGTTTGTTTATCCGCTGGCGAGACTGCTGCTGTTGCCATTGGCGGCGGGCCCGGTTGCGCTGGAAAGCTGGCTGCCGTTTTTCAACTCTACCGCTTTCGCGCTGCTTACAGGTTTCATCGTTGCGCCTTTGGGAGCCATGGCGGCACATGCGCTGGAAACCAAGGCGGGCTACGCTAAGCGTGCGCTGGAGCTGGGCTTATGGCTGCTGTTTCTTACGCCTGGCTATGTGCTCACCACCGGATGGCTGGTCATCTTCACCTACCCGCTGTTACGCAACGGGTCATTCGGCCAGCTTTTTCTTGGCCCGGTCGGGCTGGTGTTTCTCTATGTCTTGAAGGCGCTGCCGTTTGCCGTATTTGTTGCCCGTAGCACCTTTGCAGGTGCCAGCGCCACGCTGCGCGAAGCCGCACTGGTGCTGCGGCTGCCAGCGCGGCGGCGGCTGTGGCTTGCTTTGCGCCTCGCCTTGCCTGCCATTGCGGCAGCGTTCGCCATTGCGGCCATCGAAACGATGCAGGAATTTGGCATTCCCGCCACTCTGGGCGTAACCGCAAAAATTCCAATCCTCACTTACGCCATCTATGAACGGCTCGATACCACGCCAACTGACTTTGCCGGGGCGGCGATGCTGTGCTGGTGGCTGATCGGCAGCGCGGCCCTGCTCGCTGCGCTGCAAATTGCCACCCAGCGGCGATTTCACGCGGCACTGGTCCACGGCAAGTCGCGCCGGGCTCTCCCGGTACGTCCCGGGCCTGCCGGGCGTCTGGCGTTGGCCTTCGCCGCGGCCTTGCTGTGGGGCGCTGGCATCGCCGGGCCGCTATTGGTATTGGCCAGTATGGCCCTGCGCGGCCCGCGGCTGGATGCAGAGGCCCTTGCCGCCATCCCGCGCTCGTTGGGCTATGGTGTGCTCGCCGGCACGCTGGCGTTGGGCGCGGCGCTGTTCATACACAAGCTGCAACGCGGACGCTCGGCCTGGTTCACGGTGGCGGTGCAGAGCAGTCTTACCGCCAATATGGCGGTTCCCGGCCTGGTGCTCGGCGCGGGATATGTGGTGGCCTTCAATAACGATATTCTGCCGCTCTACGGCACCGCCTTGCTGCTGGTTATTGCCTACGCGGCGGGCGCCTTGCCAATGGCCGCGCGGCTGCTTGGCGGTGCCATGGCCCAGATCGACGCCAAACTGGACGAAGCGGCCAGGATTTGCGGCTTGAGGCTGCACACCCGCCTCATCGACATCGAGGGCGCCTTGCTCATCCGCCCCGGCCTTTATGCCTGGCTGCTGGTAGTGGCCGGAGTGATGTTCGAGTTGCCGGTCTCCGAGCTACTCTATGTGCCGGGGCAGATGCCGCTGGGTGTCGCCATTGTTTCGGCGGATATGATGGCAAATTATGGCCAAGCAGCCCAGCTGGCATTGCTGGCCATGGGGGTTTTGGCGGGGCTGGCCGCGCTGCTGAACCTAGCGCTGCGCATTGGCGGCGCGTCTGGCCTCAGGGCCGGGAAGGTAACATGACCCTGAGTCTCGGGATCAGCGACGCCACACGCCGTCTTGGTGGCCGGGCTGTGCTGCGCGGCATCAATCTGGCGCTGGAGGAAGGCCAGTTTCTTGTGCTGGCCGGGGAATCCGGTTCCGGCAAAACAACCATGCTGCGAATGATCGCGGGGCTGGATCGCGTTGATGCCGGGTGCATCAAAATCGCCGATGCGGTGGTGGACGACTCCGCCCGGGTGTTTGTGCCAGCAGAACGCCGTGGCCTTGGCATGGTGTTTCAGGATTTCGCGCTTTGGCCGCATCTCAGCTGCCTGGAGAATGTGGCGCTGGCGCTGCCCTCCGGCACGCCCAAACGCAACAATGCCGCACTGGCGCTGCTGGAGCGCCTGGGTGTTGCCTCGATGGCGCCGCGCCGCCCAGCCCAGCTTTCCGGCGGGCAGCAGCAGCGCGTGGGCATTGCCCGCGCCTTGGCCAGCCGCCCCCGGCTGTTGCTGCTCGATGAGCCGCTCTCCAGCCTCGATTTGGAAAGCCGGGAGATGTTGCGCGAGGAGCTGCGAGAAACCGTGCGCGCCACCGGCGTTTCTGCCGTACTGGTCAGTCACGATCCAGAGGATTGCTGGAAACTCGCTGACAAGATAGCGATTCTGGAAAATGGTGTCATCCGCCAGCAAGGCGCGCCAATCTCGTTATGGCAGGCGCCGTCCTCCTCCTATATCGCCCGCTTCACCGGCGCCCTTGGGGGCGTTTGCGTGCCGTTCGCGGTGCGGGATGGCGTTCCGGTTCTGAAGCTCGGTGGCCAGAATTTCGTGCCCCGCGGTTCGGCGCCAAGGGGCCAACAAGCGCGACTTTTCTGGCGTGGGGATGCCGTGCGCCCGGCTCAGAATGGCACGGGCATTTCCGCCGAGGCCATTGGAGTGAATTTTGAGGCGGGACGGTTTCATGTACGTTGGCGCCTGTCCGACCCAGAACTGACCCTGAGCGGCTATAGTCAATCTCCAGTGCCGCTGGGGCCACAGGCCATCAGCATCGACCCCGGCGGGTTATTTTTGTTTGAAGAGACAGGAGCAGACGACACGTGACGGGTATTCTATTCGCGACATTTCTCACCGCCTCGGTCGAATGGGTGGAAGCCTATACGATCATTCTGGCCGTGGCCCTTTCCATCGGCTGGCGCCGCGCGCTGGAAGCCGCTGGCGCCGCGCTGCTGGCTCTGGCCGCATTAACCGCCGTTGGGAGTTTTTTGCTGACCCGCATTCACGATCTCGCCATTTTGCAATTTGTCATCGGGGTGTTTCTCACACTGTTTGGCGTGCGCTGGCTGGGTAAGGCCGTGGCGCGAGGCGCCGGGCTGAAGAAGCTGCACGATGAGGACGCGGAGTTCGCCGCTTTGCAGTCCCGCGCCGACATTCACGATGCCCGGGCTGCCTGGTTCATCGCCTTCAACGGCATGTTGCTGGAAGGGTTGGAGGTCTGGTTGATCGTTGTGGCTTTGGGCGTGCAGACGCACCACACGGTTGCGGCGGCCTGCGCCGCACTGCTGGCACTGGGCGCCGTGGCCGCCGCCGGCATCGCACTCCGCAAGCCGCTGGCTCGCGTGCCGGAAAACGCGATAAAGTTTACGGTCAGTGCCGCGGTGCTAAGCTTCGGCAGCTACTGGATTCTGGAAGCGCTCGGCTATATCTGGCCGCTAGGCGATGCCACGCTGCTGGCGTTGTTTGCGTTCTATCTGCTTGGCGGGCTCGCGCTCATCCGCGTCTATACTGCCAAGCTCCGCGCCACGAGGGCGATCTGATATGAATGGTTTCATCAAGACTTTGTTCGGTGACAAACGCACGCTGGCCGTCACCGCGCTGTCAATTCTGGTAACGCTGGCGGTGCTTCATTCTCCGGTATTGCTCCTTGCCGGGTTGGTTTTGCCGCTTTGCCTGTTGGCGGGTGCCGCGTATCTCGCCGGGCATTAAAGCAAGACTCAGAGCAATATGCATTTAGAGCGTGAATCAGCCTCTAATCAATGCGTTAGATGGCGATCCATGCTTTAGACCGAACCATCGGTGGCTCAATCTAAAGCGATCGCACTCTAAAGTCTGAGTCGCCCTCTATCTCATTGTTTTAGAGGCGCATTCAGATTTTAGAGCGGATCACGTCGTGATTCGATCTAAAATGATCCGGCTCTAGATCGACGCGGCGGCGTCAAGATAAATGCATGAAATGGCTCGCTCAAACAAGAAACTAGAGCATTCAGTTCAGTGCGGTTGCCCGCTGGCCTGAGCCGACGGCTTTTGGATTGCGGCTTCCGCTTTGTCGCATTCGGGCAAAGCCCAGGGCGCCACGGAGAGGCGCTTTACCAGGAACTCAATAACCGCAGCAACCCGCACCGGGCGATGCCGGCCCGGTGGGGTCACCAGGTTCAAGGAAATGGGCGGCATCGTCCACTCGGGCAGCAGCACTTCCAGCAGCCCGGCCTTCAGATCTTCACTCACCGTGAATTCGGGCTGCACGGCCAGGCCAAGACCTGCCAATAGCATGGGGCGCAGCGCGTCAGCGTTGTTTGCCCTCAGCGGCCCCTGAAACACCGCAGTTTCTTCTTCACCTGATGAGCGCACGAAGCGCCACCGGTCCGGATTTGGCACGTAAGTGTAGCTGAGGCACGCGTGCTGGGCGAGATCACGCGGGCTTTGCGGTCGTTTGCGGTCGGCAAAATAGGTTGGCGAGCCAACGAGCAGGCGCCTGACCTTGCAGACATGGCGCGCGCGCAGGCTGGAATCCGGCAACGCGGCAATTCTCAGGGCAAGATCAAAGCCCCCGCCGATCAAATCCACGATTTCATCAGAAAGATGAAGGTCAATGGTAATTTTCGGATAGGCGGCGAACAGCTCGGGCAGAAGGGGCGCGAGATTTGCAACACCGAAAGACATCGGCGCCGAAATCCGCACCAGACCGCTGGGGATCACGGCTTGTAGCGTCGCCTCAGCCTCAATAGCTTCGCCCTCGGCCAACAGCCGCGCCGCGCCAAGAGCAGCCCGCCGCCCTGTATCCGTCAGCGAGAGGCGGCGCGATGTCCGGTTGAACAAGGCAGCACCCACACGCTCCTCAAGCCGCGCCACCGCCTTGGAGACGGTAGGCTTGGAGAGTTTGAGATCAGCCGCGGCCTGTGCGAAGGAGCCGGTTTCGGCGACCTTGGCAAAGATGCCCCAGGCTTCGAGGTCGGGTAGATGCGCCATGCAAAATCCAGAAACTGTGGGTTTCTATAGTTTCTCTTTCTTTTCTTTTATGCAAGCGCGATTTTAAACCCCGACGAACCAACAGTTCCATCAGTTCAAAGGGGTCCAACATGCCTAAGATTCTCGTGCTCTATTACTCCAGCTATGGTCATATCGAAACCATGGCGGAGGCGGTGGCCGAAGGTGCCCGCACCACCGGCGCCCAGGTTGATATCAAGCGCGTGCCAGAGCTGGTGCCGGAAGAAATTGCCCAGAAAAGCCATTTCAAGCTGGACCAGAAAGCGCCGGTCGCGCAGCCGCAGGAGCTCGCTGATTACGATGCCATCATCATCGGCACTGGCACGCGTTATGGCCGGATGACCTCGCAGATGGCCAATTTTCTGGACCAGACCGGCGGCCTGTGGATGCGCGGCGCGCTGAACGGCAAGGTGGGTGCGGCGTTCGTTTCAACCGCCAGCCAGCATGGCGGGCAGGAAACCACGCTGCTCAACATCCACACCAATCTATTGCATCTCGGCATGGTGATTGTCGGGCTGCCTTATTCCTTCCAGGGGCAGTTGAAGCTGGATGAGGTAACGGGCGGCGCGCCTTACGGTGCCACCACGATTGCCGCGGGCGATGGCTCGCGCCAGCCCAGCGAAAACGAACTGGACGGGGCGCGTTTCCTTGGCCGGCACGTTGCCGAAATCACCGCGAAACTGGCCGTATGAACGCGCCAGCAAGAGGACATAAATCCATGTTGACCACGCGCCAGGGATACTTCGCCGATGAAGTCATCCTCCTTGCCCGCCTCCTGCTCGTCGTATTGTTTCTGATATTCGGCTGGAACAAACTCACCGATTATTCCGGAACCGTCGGCTACATGGCTCAAACCGGCGTTCCGGTTCCACATCTTTCAGCGTTGGTAGCCATTTTTATGGAAGTTTTCGTGGCACTCGCCATCCTGCTCGGCGTTGCAACGCGTCCGCTTGCCGTGCTGATGGCTCTCTACACCATTGCCACTGGGTTTTTGGCTCATCATTACTGGACGATG
>JAKAZY010000060.1 GCA_021826425.1 Pseudomonadota bacterium | reverse complement strand
TGAGCGTCAACGGCAGCGGCAATTCCGGTTTCATCTACGGTTCGCCCGCAAACACGCTTTATCTGGGCGGCAGCGACAATCTCTTTGCCGTGGCCGAGAACCCCAGCGCCAGCGGTGCCACCGGCAGTCAGTTATTCATCTCAGGTACGGACACACTTTCCGTCTGGTCCGGCAATAACAGTATCACCGCGAATAATGGCGCCTGGCTGTTCGTTGTATCGGACAACAACACCATCACCGGCAATAACGTTGCCCTCAGGCTGCAAGGCGATGGCAACTTCGTCAACCTGACCGGCCAGTCGACGATAACAGATGCCAGCCCCTGGCAGTACGGCACGCTGACAAGCACAAGCAAGGTGCAAAACGAATTTACGGTACAGGGCGGGGCATTTAACCTGGGCGGCAAAGATACGCTGCTGCAAACAGCATCCTCGGCCGCGGTAACGCTTGCCGGCGGCAACGATGTCACCCTGAATGGCAGCAATGACAGCATCACGGCTGAGGATCAGTTATACGGTGGCAACAATATTCTTCTGAATGGCAGCGGCATCGATAGCGTGAATTTGGTGAATGTTTCTGACAGTGCTGCAACGATAACGGCCAATACAAATGCCTTCGTCACCGCCACCGACAATACAGGGCCGATGATCGGCAGCATTAACAGCAACAGCAACGAAAAACTTACGTTTATTGGTGGATCAGGCACTTCAAATACCGTATTTGCCGCAGGCAGCAACACCCGGGTCACATTATTCGGCGGCTCCAGCAGCAACAACATCGCCTCTGGCGGTGATACCGGGAACAACAGCCTGAACGGCGGCACGGGCGGCGGCGATCTGTTTAGGGCTGGCGGTAATAACGACGTACTTATCGGTGGCGCGGCGGGTGCCAACACGTTGGTCTCGGCAGCGGGCAACGAAACCCTGACCGGCGCCGGGCTTGGGAATGATCTATTTTCCATTATGGGCAGCGGTGGTACCGACCTGATTACCCACTTCACTGGCAAACTCGTCGTTGCATCCAATCTTTCCGTCTCCAGCGAAACCGTGAGCGGCGGTTCCCTGAATGTTTACCTTAACGACGGCACTCACTTGATCTTCTCGGGCCTTGCCAGCGTCAGCCAGAACGGCAACCTCTTTACCCATTAGAGCAATATGCATTTAGATTGACGCGGCGGCATCAAGATAAATGCGTGAAATTGCTTGCTCAAACACAAAGCTAGAGCGTTCAGCTAAACGCTCTAGCTCGGCGCGGGCGGTAGCTCGGGCTGGGGTTTACCGCGGACAACAATGCCCAGTTCGCCAGAATCAAACCGATTTTGGCGAACACCACGCCAACATCGGCAAACTCGCGCTCCAGCCGCGCCTTTGGTCCCAGCGCGTAATGCGAGGGCTCACCCGAGATCAGCCGCGCGCCGGCTGAAACCCGCAATGCGCCCATCTGCCCCTGCCCACAGGGCTGCGCCAACGGCACCGGCTGGCCGATATGGCAGATCCGCGCCGCAACCTGCGGCCGTTCTGGTAGCCAGGGGGAGAGATCGGTATTCAACCAGACATAAACCTGCCGCGCCTCGGCTAGGGTCAGGCAGCGTTCCGGCGCGTGCGGGGCGCGCAGAGAGAAGGTGAAGATGCTGGGCAGGCGCTCCCAGGGCTCATCCGCTTGGGTGCGCAAGATCGCCGGAGCAGACAGCAACGCCAGACCCGGTGTGGCCTCAATGCCCTGCTCTACCGCTTTGGCAAAGCCGAGCAGAATCTCCGCCCGCCGCGCCGGCGCAACCCGCAGCAGCGCGCGCATCTCCGCGAGGGCCGCGTGCCAGCGAAGGGCAAGGCCGTAATTACCGCCCCTGGGTAGCACCCGCGCCGCCGGAGCGCCGGCCGGAAATTCGGCGCGGTTGAAATACGCGGCCAAGCCCGCTGGAAGCATCCCGGTTTGCAACCTTTGCGCCACGCCAGCCGGCAGCAATGCCGCCCCGGCGAAAGGTGGGCCGGTGAAGAATTTGGAGCCCGTCACCAGCACCGTCGCCCCAAGATCGAGATAAGCCCGTACCGAGGCGGGCGAGAGCCGGGCCTGGCAGGCATCCAGCACGATGTCGAACGCCTCGCCGTAAATCCCGCGCAGCCGGGTAAGAAAAGCAGGCGATGGCGCCAGCAGACCGGTCTTGGAAAGATCAAGCCCATGCAAGATCACGCGCTTTCCCGTCGCCAGCGCGCTGCCCAGAGCGGCTTCGATCTCCATCTCCACCACGCTCTGCGCCCGCACCGCACCGGCGACATCGCGCAGGGCAATATTGGCCAGCGCCGTATCCGCGCGAAAGCCCTGGATGGGCGCCGCACAGGTCACGTCATGCCCCAGGGCAGTGTCCACGGCGAAATGCAGCCCGCTTGCAGCCATCGGCACACCCCGCCCGGTTTCCTCCGGAGCGATGAGGATATTCAAAATCGGCTTGTCTGTCCCGGCCAGATGGGTCAGGGCCAAGGCCAGCAATTCCGTATCGGTACCAGAGGCCGCGAGTACGACCTCCTCGCCTGCTTGCAGCCCATAGGCCCGGCCGATACCGCGCCGCGCCGCATTGATACAGTTGCCCACCGCCTTGCTGGCGGAGGTGCCGCGTAGCAGGGCGGCGGTCACGGCCAGCCGCGCCTTGTCGGCGGCGATATATCCACGCGCCGAGGAAGACGAGGCGGTGGATGAGGCAAAAGTAATCGCCCAGGGCCGCGGGCGATGGCTGCACCCATAGCCGTTCAGGGCGGTTTCTGGGTCGCGGGCCAGGCGGATATCCCCGCCGGTTTCCATCAGCGCGTCGGCGGTGCCAAGCGCCCCCCAAACCTTATGCAGAAGCTCCGCCGCCTCGGCCGTCAGCCCAAACAGCGCCGAAAGACAAAGCGGGCCAGGGGAAATCTCCGCCGCCATCGGCACCCGCCAGGGCGGTGACGCCACCCCGCCGGAGACATCCGCTGCATCCATGGCAAAGAGCGCGGCGGCGCGAGCAGCGGCGGCGCGGGCCAAGCCCGGCTCCACCTCATGCGCCATCAGCCAGGCGGCTTCGGCCTCGTAGCGCCGCAGCAGCGGGTCTGGCGTCAAACCCTCCGGTAGATATTGTCGTAGCGCGGCAAATTCGGGTGTCTGGGCCGGGCTGGTCTCCTGGAATGGTTCACTTCCATCCGCCAGCAGCTTTGCAGGGTGCATGTCCTCTCCGGCTTTGCGCGCAAAAGCCTTAGCCGAAACCGCCCGCCACGCCAAGCAAGGCGAAAACCTCCTGCAGGGGAGGAAATTTTTGCGTTTTAGGCTCCTGCATTGTCAAAATAGAGGTTAACATTTCTTACCGGAGCGTTTAAGCACGCTCTGGTTTTTTTGCGGAGCATGTGACCTTGGCGACGATGTATACCGAGACGGTGAAAACCGTCCGGCACTGGACTGACCGGCTGTTCAGCTTCACCACCACGCGCAACCCCGGTTTGCGCTTCATCAACGGGCAATTCGTGATGATCGGCCTGCCGGTCAACGGCCGCCCGCTGCTGCGCGCCTATTCCCTGTGCAGCGCCAATTACGAAGACCAGTTGGAGTTCTTCTCTATCAAGGTGCCAAACGGGCCGCTTACCCAGCATCTGCAGAAGCTGCAGCCGGGCGATGAGATCATCATCGGCGGCAAGCCGACCGGCACGCTGATCCAGGATAATCTGACGCCAGGCAAATATCTGCTGATGCTCTCCACCGGCACCGGGCTGGCACCGTTCGTGAGCATCATCAAGGACCCCGACGCTTACGAGCGCTACGAAAAGATTATTCTGGTGCATGGCTGCCGCCATATCAGCGAGCTCGCCTATGGCGAAAAGGTGGTGAAGGAGCTGCTGCAGGACGAGATCTTCGCCGAAATGGCACAGGAGAAACTGCTCTACTACCCCTCGGTCACACGCGAGCCCTTCCGGCATAACGGCCGTATCTCAGCACTGCTAGAACAAGGCAAGCTGGAAGCCGACCTTGGCCTGCCCGCCCTGAACAAGCAGGATTACCGTGTGATGCTCTGCGGCAGCCCGCAGATGCTGGCCGATCTGCAGACCATGTTGAAAGCCCGTGGATTTGAGGAAGGCAACCACTCCGAGCCGGGGCAGTATGTGATCGAGAAAGCCTTCGTCGACAAATAAACCGCCAGCCCGTAAGCGCATTGATAAGAGTCTGATTCATATGAAATTTGCGATTGTGAATTTCACGACCAGAAAACTCGAGTGTTTTTAAAAGCAATTCCAATCATTTGAATTGAACCATCCGGTTCAACTCAAATGATTATTGCTATAGCTGCAAACCCCCTTTTGAACACCAAGCGCGGTGCAGATCGCAAGGCTCGAGGCCGGGTCGTAGAGGGCGATGGTAATCTGCGAACCTGCTGCTTGGACCAAGCTCGGCATGCCCAGCGCATGCACCCGGGCGAAAAATGCCCGCGCCGTGGCGGTGGTCTGCCCGGCATGGCCATACACCACCCATACCCGCTTACCTTGGCTGATCGCCTTTTCTGCATCCGCAAGGTTGCCGGTTGCATCACCCAATACGAAGGATTGTGCGCTGTGAGGCATATAAAGCTGCAAGACCGGCACCGCCCACGAGTCAGACAAGTAGACGACATCACCCTTATTGACCTCCGCCGCCAACATCCGCGCTGCCACATCCCAACGGGGCTTTGTTTCCGCATTGTAATATGGCGCCAGATTGACGAGCAGCAGCGCCGCGGCCCCCGCCACCGCAAAGCATGCGGCGCGTGCCGGCCGGTCTTTTAGCAGCACCGCCGCGCCCACCCCCACCAGACTGGCGAATGGTGCGGTGCTCCACAACAAATAACGCGGCAACAAAATCGGCTGGTGCAAGGAAATTAGCAGAAACAGGCAAGGAAGGAACAGGAACGCGACGCCCAGAACGATCAGCATCGGCGGGCGGGCGCGCAGCCCCCAGGCAGCGGCGCCCAACATGAGCAATAGCAGCACATCAATCGTCCGGGTCAAACCGGGCACCAGATGGGAGTCCAAGAGTTTGAATGAAACCCAGTCCGCCACGTGCATGAAATAAACCGAGCCGAAATTGTACCATATCCGTCCAGCATCAAGGGGCGGAATCCATTGCATCGCGCTCGTGACCGACTGGTACTGAAAATGCAGCAGCAGCGCGTAGAACGGCGCCGTGACGACCACCACCACCAGATCCGCCAGCAACACATTGCGCATAAGGCCCCGGCGCGCAGGCGCGAACGGCAGCAGCGCAACAAAAATCAGATTTGCGGCAAGCAGCCAGGGCAGCCCATCGCCCAGCACATCCACCGCCGCGGCGGTTCCCAGCACGAAGCAAAGCCATCCCGCCTTTGCCGCCCTAAACCCCCGCCCCGCCGCCGCCAAGTCCTGGGCCAGCAAGAGCACGCCGTACAGCGCCACCAAGATCAGCGTCATTACCAAAGTGTATGAGCGCGCCTCCTGCGAATAAGCGACCGTGATAGGCGAGAGTCCCAGGATCAATGCCGCCAGCACGCCCGCTAATCTGCCGCCGACGCGCGACGCGATGAGGAATACCATCACAACGGCTACGCTGCCGAACACCGCCGATGGCAGCCGCAGCCAGAATTGCGGATGCGCCAGATGGGTCAACGGCGAAAGCATCAGGAAGAAGCTAGGCAAGTGATGGTTCTCGAAGGAATCCAGCACCAGCGCTGCCGGCTTCAGCGAGGCCCGTTGAAGGGTAAGCACCTCATCCAGCCAGAAGGGCTTGGCGGCGATGTCAAACAGCCGCGGCAGCAGCGCCAAGCCAAAAACGCCCAGCGGCCAGAGCCAACCCGCCAGGCGGGAGGGTTTTGCTGAAACCAAGACAGTACCGGCCGACGGCTCGGGGTGGGTTGAAATGCTCACGCGCTAACCTGGGTTTGTATCTGCATTTGTGCTGCCTCAACCGCCTCGGGCCGCCAATCCCGAAAGAAGGCACGGCCAATGGCACCGGCAAGCTCCTGCAGATGGATCTGCACAACGTCCAGATATTCATGCAGCCCGGTGGCAAGAATATGGCCGAGCGGCTTTTCAACCAGCAGCTGACGCAGCATTTCTGCCCGCTCCAGGGCCTCGCCCCCGGCGAAGAGGCCGAAGTGGCGGCGAAGATCGTCCAGATGCGATTCGATACGGCGCACGCAGAGCAGCACCGCCCGCGGGCTGGAGGGGTCGCGCAACAGGAAATGCACCACGTCCTGCGGCGAAAACTGCGCCCGAGAGAGGCGTTTGAACGCATGATACCCCGCCGCGGCCCGCAGAATGGCATTCCATTGGGTCAACTCGGCCACGCGCTTTTCCTCGCCGCCGGACGGCAGAAGGGCAGTGTATTTTATATCCAGCATGCGCGTGGTCTGGTCGGCGCGCTCGATGAAGCGACCCAACTCATAGAAATACCAGCCCTGGTCGCGGTAGAGCGTGCCCTGGGTAATGCCCGTATGGGCCTGCACGCCCTCTTTGATTTTGGTGCAGAGGCGCGACAGCGCATCGCCCTCCAAATCCCCGGGCACGATAGCGCTGACGAAGCGGTGGAACATGTTGAGCTGGCGCCACATCTCGGTGCTCATCAGGGGCCGCAGCGTGCGCGCACTGGTCCGGGCCCCCTCAAGGCTGCCCGGCACAGAGGTCGGGTTACCCTTGTCAAGCAAATAGAAACGCTTCACATGCGTGGCTTCAAAGGAAAACCCCCGCTCCCGGAACGTTTTTTCGTCGGCGTTGATGCGGATCAGCCCCTGCCAGGCTTCGGCCTCGAAGCCGGGGCTTTCGAAGCTCTGCGTCACATCAATCAGCCGGGCGAGGTTCTCTACTCGCTCCAGATAGCGGGCCATCCAAAACAGCCCCTCGGCATCCCGCGCCAATAGCCCTTGATCGCGGATCATGCCGGATTTGCCTCTGCAAACCGTTGCGCCAACACCCAGGTATCCTTGGAGCCGCCGCCCTGGCTCGAATTCACGATCAGCGAGCCGCGCTGCATCGCCACCCGCGAAAGCCCGCCGGGCAGCACCCAGCTTTCCTGGCCGGTGATTATGAAGGGCCGCAGATCCAGATGTCGGGGGCCGATGCCCTCCTGCGCCAGGGTCGGGCCAACGGAAAGCCCGATCATCGGCTGGCTGATCCAGTTTTCCGGGTTGGCGAGAATGGTTTCGCGCACCACGTCCAGCTCCTCCTTGGAGGCGCGCGGCCCAATGGTGATGCCATAGCCCCCACTTTCGCCCACCGGCTTGGTGACCAGCTTGTCGAGATGATCCAGCGTGTATTTCAGCCCTTCCGGTTCACGGCAGATATTGGTCTGCACGTTCTCGATCAGCGGCTCCTCGGAGAGGTAGTATTTGATGATACGCGGCATATAGGCATAGACCGCCTTGTCATCCGCCACACCTGTGCCCACCGCATTGGCAATGGCCACATTGCCCTTCTTCCAGGCACGGATAAGCCCCGGCACGCCCAGCATGGAATCCGGCCGAAACACTTCCGGGTCCAGGAAATCATCGTTCAGGCGGCGGTATATGGTGTGTACCGGCCGCAGGCCGGAGGTGGTGCGCATGTAAACGCGGTCGTTCTCCACCACGAGGTCCGCACCCACTACCAGCGGCACGCCCATCTCGCGCGCCAGAAACACATGCTCGAAATAGGCCGAGTTGTAGATGCCCGGCGAGAGCAGCACGACTTGCGGCTCGTCCAACCCCGCGGGCGCCACCTCGGCCATGGCGGCGCGCAGCCTGCGGCCATAATCGTCCACCGGTTTCAGCTTGATGCCGGCCATCAGGTCCGGAAAAGTCCGCAGCATCAAATGCCGATTCTCGATAACATAAGAGACACCTGAGGGCGTGCGGGCATTATCCTCCAGCACCCTGAAGGCGCCAGACTCGTCACGGATGATGTCGATGCCGCAGACATGCACATAGGTACCGTACGGCACCGGGAAATCCTTCATCTCCGGGCGGTAATTGACATTACCATAGACCAGCTCGGCCGGAATGATGCCATCCTTCACCACCTGGCCCTTGCCGTAGATATCGCCCAAGAACAGATTCAACGCCTTTACACGCTGGATGCAGGCGCGCTCCAGCAAATCCCATTCAGGGGCCGTTATTACACGCGGGATGCAATCGAAGGGCAAAATGCGGTCGATGGCCGTGGCATCGGAGTACACCGTGAAGGTCACGCCCAGATCAATCAGATCGGTTTCCGCCGCCGCGGCGCGGGCGCGCAGCGCCTCCAGCCCGATACCCTCCAGCCGCTCCGCCAGCCATTGCGGCACCGGGCCCGCCTCGGGGCGGTTGCTGGTCAGCTCGCAAAAAAAACGGCCAGGATCATATTCGGGCCAAAGCTGCGCAAAGATTTCGTTCACACCACTGCCTCCGGCGCGCGCATGCGCAAAAAGAGCCTCAAGGCCCGAGGAAAAATCGGCAGGCAAGATATAGCGACACGACCATGTTCCCGCTTATCGGGCATGGGCCAAGCAGATTTCGTCAAGGAATTCAGCATATGTCACCCACGATTTCCCACCCGTTCGTCACGGTGCAGTATAAATCTGCCGCTAAAACGGCCGTATCCGCAAGATGCTCCCGCAGCCCGCCTTTATTGGGTCCTTCCCAAGGTCATGCGAAGGCCAGACCAGACGCCGCATACGGGAAAACAGGCCCAGTCCGGCCCCGGTAGGCACCTTGAGAACACTCTGATACGTCTCCTTAAATGCAGATCATCACCCCTTGCGATGAAACCATGGACCGCCAGGGCCGGACGCTCAGCCCCTGGGCGCCGGTTCTGGGCGTCATTCGTGAAGTTGGGAACGAAGAACTGACCCGCCGCGCCGCCGCGCTTAACCGACAGATGGGGCTGGCAGCCCCGCTCGGCGCACCGGCGGCCCGGCTCTATGACCCGCTTCCCGTCCCCCTTACCGCCGCCGAGTTTGCAGAGCTTGAGGGCCATCTCAAGCAGCGCGCGAGTCTGCTTTCACTCGTTTTAGAAGACATTTATGGCGCCCAAAGCCTGATGCGCAGCGGGCAGCTACCGCCCGCTTTGGTGTTCGCGGAGTCCCATTTCCTGGGGCCAATGCATACAGGTGCCCGTCTCGTCACACCGCGCCTTTGCCTCTACGCGGCGGATATCATCCGCGCGCCAGATGGGCGGTTTCAATTGCTGCGCGACTATACGGGCGTGGTGCCGGGGTTGGGTGATGCCCTCACCTTGCGCCGTCTGGCCACAGGCGTCCTGCCGGAGCTTTTCCGCGCCGGCGCCCTGCGCTCCATCCGCCCGGCGCGGGAAATGCTTGTAGACCATCTTCAGCGCGAAGCCGAGAGTGGGCTGGTCGCGGTGCTCTCCGGCGGGCTTGCGCAAGGGCGCGGCAGCGAAGACGGGTTCGATGACGCGCTGCTGGCCCGCGCTCTGGGCGTGCTGCTGATCGAGCCAGGAGACCTCGCCACCCGCAACGGCGCCGTGCACATGAAAACCCTCAGCGGGCTTTTGCATGTGGCAACGCTGATCCGCGGAGTTTCCGGGCGAGATCTCGACCCGCTTGAACAAGGCGGCCGCCCAGGAACAGGCATTCCCGGCGCGTTCGGAGCCATCCGTGCCGGCGTGCTTTCCATCCTTAATGCGCCGGGCAGCAAGCTGCTCGAAGCCGCCGCCCTACGCCCCTACATCCAGGAGTTGTTCGAGCCACTGCTGGACCAACCGGCCATGCTGAGCCTGGTGGACAAACGCGAGGAGCCTCTTGCATCGCTGGCGCCATTTCTGGGCCTGAACGGGACAATCATCAAGGCACCGCTATGTTTTCGCCTGTTTGCCTGGCATGACGGAACAGGCTGGCAGGTGCTGCCGGGCGGGCTCGGCCTGCCCATAGGCCTCGAAGGCACGCCAACCGGGCTGGGACTGAAGGACCTTTGGGTGCTGGACAGCGAGGAACCCCATATGATCCCGGGCGCGCAGCCTGCCGAGCCGCCCGAGCGGCTGAAGATCCTGGCTGCGGCGTATCTCCCCTCGCGCCTAGCGGATAATCTGTTCTGGCTCGGTCGCTCGGTGGAACGGCTGGAAGCCGCTGCCCGGCTGCTTATGCTCGCACTCCCACGGCTGGAATCCAGCACCTCCCTGCCACGGGACATGGCCGAGCGAGCGCTCATCACACGCTGTCTCGGCCAGGCCGGGCTGCTGCCGCCAGACGTAGCAGGCTTTGCGATCTCCGGCCGGCTTCTGCGCCAGACATTGGCGCAGCGGCGGCCCATCGCCGGGCTGTTGCGGGAGGTAGCGCGCCTGGTGGATGCCTCTTCAGAGCGGCTTTCGCCTTCCATGCTCGCCACCGTGCGCTTTGCCTTGCACCAGGCCACTGAGGCCCTGCCCGACGAGGAAGCCGCGCTGCCAACGATGCTCAGCTTCGCTGCCACCTTCGCGGGCATCGCGGCGGAAAACATGTCCCGCGATGGCGGCTGGCTGTTCCTGGAAATGGGCCGGAGGCTAGAGCGCGGCGAGACCCTGGCCGCAACCCTGGCCATTCTACTCAACGGCCCAGTGGAGCGGTTGGAGCCTGGCATGGCGCTGGGTATCGAGATCGCCGATTCGGTGTTGAGCTACGAACTGCGCCATGCTGGCATCCTCGCCCCCGGCCCAGTGCTGGCCATGCTACTGGCCGACCAATCCAACCCGCGCGCGCTCGCCTTTCAATGCAGCGCACTGCGCGCCTGCCTGCAGCGACTGGGCGCTGATGATGATGCCGAAACCGCCAAACAATTGCAGCAGGAAGCGACAAATCTCACCGGGAACGCCATTGCGCTGAACGCGACACTGAGCGGCATTGTCGTGAAGTTACGTCAGCTTTCAGACCGCGTGCACCGGCGCTTCTTCACCCTGCTACCCGAGGCGCATATGCTGGAAGAGGACGAGATCTTGGAAGCGGCGCAATAATCCGCCAAGTTCCGCCGAAACATGACCCTTTACCGCCTGCACCACAGCACGACCTACGATTACGCTGAACCAGTGGTGATCGGCACGCATTTCATGCATCTGCTGCCGCGCATGCGGCCGGGGCAGATCGTGCGCGAGGCGCAGCTTGGCATCTCTCCCTCGCCAGAGAGCCGCCGCGACGAGGTGGACCATTTCGGCAATTATACCACCACAATCTCCCTGGCGGGCGCCCATAAGCAGTTCAGCGTCACCTTAAGCGCCACGATCGAGGTTGGCTTGCCCGCCCCGCCCACCCCGCCCG
>JAKAZY010000059.1 GCA_021826425.1 Pseudomonadota bacterium | reverse complement strand
CGACCACAGCCGCCCCGACAAGCATCAACGTACCCAGCAGCCAGTCCGGCAGGGCATTATGGAGCCAGATGGAAGCTGCCCGCGCGTGATCGATCATTAAAGCCCTTTTCTCTCTGGTTGATCCTTGTCCGGATCAACAACAGTTAGCCTCGGGGCCGCATGATTAAACCCTTCAAACCATGACGATTCCTTAACCTACATGAAAGAAACCGGGTCCACATCCACATCCAGCTTCACGTTGCGGGGAATGGGCACTTGCGCCAGCCAGTCCCGCAGCACGGGCTGAACCGCAATCTCCTTCATGGTTTTTAACAGCAGGCGGCGGCGGTGGCGGCCGCGCAATAGCGCGATTGGTGCGGGCGCAGGCCCCAGCACCTCCACACCCGGCTGGCGTGGTGCCGCGCGGGCCAAAGCGCGGGCAATCTGGTCCGCCAGGCGCTCATCCTCGGCGCTGATAATCAACGCCGCCAACCGCCCGAATGGCGGCCAATGGCCAGGGCGGCGCAAGGCTGCTTCCTGCTCCAGGAAGGCCGGCATATCCCCCGAGAGCAACGCCGCGATCACCGGATGGGACGGATCATAGCTCTGCAACAGCACATGACCCGGCGCTTCCGCCCGCCCGGCGCGCCCGGCCACCTGTTGCAGCATCTGCACCGTATGCTCGCTCGCGCGTAAATCCCCACCGGCCAGCCCCAAATCCGCATCCACCACCCCCACCAGCGTGAGGTGTGGAAA
Source organism: Pseudomonadota bacterium (assembly GCA_021826425.1). Lineage (GTDB taxonomy): Bacteria > Pseudomonadota > Alphaproteobacteria > Acetobacterales > Acetobacteraceae > Acidocella. Next base: position 10,645 of record JAKAZY010000059.1, on the reverse strand, counting down.
ATGCCAACCCTTCGCCACCATCTGGGTGCCGATGATGATGCCGACCTCACGCTCCGAAATTCGCCGTGCCGCCTCCGCCGCATGGGCAGGGCCGGTGATGACATCCGAGGCCATCACCAGCGCCTCTGCTTCGGGGAACAGCTCCGCCACCTCCTCGGCGATGCGCTCCACCCCCGGCCCGATGGGCACAAAACTGCCCTCCGCCTCGCAAGAGGGGCAATGCGCCGGCCGCTGCGTGGTGTAGCCACAATGGTGGCAGGAAAGCCGGGGCGAGGATTTATGCTCCACCAGCCAGGCCGAGCAATTGGGGCAGGAAAGCCGGTGCCCGCAGGTGCGGCAGAGCGTCAGCGGCGCATAGCCCCGCCGGTTGAGGAACAGCATCGCCTGCTCGCCGCGCGAAAGCGTTTCGCGCATAGCCGCCACCAGCAAGGGCGAGAGAAATTTGCCGCGTTCGGGCGGTGCCTCGCGCAAATCCAGCGCCCCCATGCGCGGCAGCGTCGCCCCGCCATGGCGCGCGGGCAAATCAAGCTTTTTATACCGCCCCGAAGCAGCGTTCTCGGCAGTCTCTAAGCTGGGTGTAGCACTCACCAGCAGCGCCGGGGCGGCGCAGAACTTGGCCCGCACCACCGCCATGTCCCGCGCATTATACATCACCCCATCCTCCTGCTTGAAGGATGTCTCATGCTCCTCATCCACCACGATAAGCCCGAGCGCCGCGAAGGGCAGAAACAGCGCCGAACGCGCCCCCACCACCACATCCGCCCGGCCTTGCGCCACGGCGCGATAGGTCTCGCGCCTTTGCGCCGGGGTAAGTTCTGAATGCCAGACAGCGGGCCGCACCCCAAACCGCGCCTCGAATCGCGCCAACATCTGCACCGAAAGGGCGATTTCCGGCAGCAGCACCAGCACCTGTTTTTTATGCCGCAGCGCCTCGGCCACTTCCTCCAGATACACTTCGGTTTTGCCAGAGCCTGTCACCCCATCGAGCAGCGTGACCGAGAAAGCCCCCGCCCGCACATCTTCGCGCAGGGCCATGGCTGCGTTCTCCTGAATGATGGAAAGCATCGGGCCGGGGCGCTCGGGGTTTGCGCCGCCAAATTCATATTGTTTCGCCCGCTTGGGCAGCGGGGCCAATAACGGTTCCTTCAGGCTCAGCGCCAACACATCCCCCCGCGCGGCCAGGGTGTAACCGGCCACCCAGTCGATAAACTTGCGCAAATCCTCCCGCATTGGCGGAAAATCCAGCACTTCCGTCACCGGCCGGGTTTTCACATCCGTATCCGGCGGATCGTCCCACACCACCCCCACCACATTCCGCCGCCCCAAAGGCACGCGCACCAGCGTGCCCGGCGCCAGCGGCGCCATAGCCTCATAGGTAAAGGTCATGCCAAATTTATACGGGAGCAAGATGCTGACGCGGGTTGTGGGTGATACAAGCTCCATGCTGTATGCTCTTAACCAGAGACCCTGTTCACCGGAAAGCCATCCATGAAATTCTTTGTCGACACCGCCGAAATCTCCGAAATTCGGGAGCTCGCCACCACCGGCCTGCTGGATGGCGTCACCACCAACCCTTCCCTCATCGCGAAATCCGGCCGCAATATTCTCGAAGTCATCGCCGAGATCTGCGAGATCGTCCCCGGCCCGGTGAGTGCGGAGGTTGCCGCCACCGAATATAAGCAGATGCTGGCCGAGGCCGAGGTGCTGAAAAAGATCGCCCCGAACGTGGCGATCAAGGTGCCACTAACGCAAGATGGCTTGAAGGCCTGCTACGCCCTCTCCCAGGAAGGCATCATGGTGAACGTAACCCTCTGCTTCTCCGCCGCCCAGGCGCTGCTGGCCGCCAAAGCCGGGGCTAGCTTCATCTCGCCTTTCGTCGGCCGGTTAGATGATATCGGCCAGAACGGCATGGACCTGATCCATGACATCGTAACCATCTATAACAACTACCCGAACCTCAAAACCGAGGTGCTGGTGGCCTCCATCCGCAACCCGATCCACCTGATCGAGGCGGCGAAAATGGGTGCCGATGTTGCCACCATCCCACCCTCCGTCATCAAGCAACTCTACGGCCACCCGCTCACCGATAAGGGCCTTGCCGCCTTCCTGAAGGATTGGGCCGCCACCGGGCAGAGCATTGTCTGACGAGCTGCTGACTGAATTCTGCACCTGGCTCGGCGCTGAACGCCGGGCCGGGGTCAAAACTGTCGAAACCTATGCCCGCGATGTGCGGGCTTTTTTGTTGTTCACCGCTGGGCATACCGGCGAGGCGCCAAGCCCCGGAACCCTCGGCACGCTGCGCGCGGCGGATTTCCGCGCCTACCTCGCCGATGCCGCCAAGGCCGGAGACATCAATGCCACCCGTGCGCGCAAGCTCTCCGCGCTGCGCACCTTCTTTCGCTATCTGCACAAGCGCCATGGGGTGAACGGCACACAGCTCTCCCTTATCACCCGCCCGCGCCCCAAACGCCCGCTACCCAAGGCGCTCACACCCGATGACGCGCTGAGCGTGGTCCAGGATATCGGCGAAGCAACCGACACCGCCATGGAACAGGCCCGCGACGCCGCGCTGATGCTGCTGCTCTACGGTGCGGGCTTACGAATCGCCGAGGCGCTGGCGCTGAATGTGAGCGACTTGCCCGCCGCCGACGATGCCCTGCGCGTCACAGGCAAGGGCAACAAGCAACGCATCGTACCGCTGCTGCCCGCTATACGCACCAGCATTGGCGCCTGGCTGAAGCTGCACCCGAATCCGGGCCTGGAGGAGCCGCTCTTCGTGGGCATACGCGGTGGCCGGCTGAATGCTGGGGTGGCGCAAAAGAACCTGCGCAATTTCCGCCGCCTGAACGGCCTGCCCGAGCACGCCACCCCGCACGCTTTGCGCCACAGCTTCGCCACCCATTTGCTGGCGGGCGGGGCGGATTTACGCTCAATCCAGGAACTGCTGGGCCATGCCAGCCTTTCCACCACGCAGCGTTATACAGATGTGGAAACCAGCCAGCTTATGGAGATATGGCGCAAGGCGCATCCAAGAGCCTGGGACAACAGTTAATAACGTTAACAACGAATGGCGAGCAAAAGGCGGCAAGTGCACGCAACGGCGGCCGTGATGCGCGCGCCCTTTATCAAACCTGGTTGATCGCTTGCCGCGTCTCAAATCATATGCAAAGAAATAGCCTATGGTTTTACTAGGGAATTTAGGTAGTCAACCCGCTTACGCTGTTTCCGGGCTCCTGGTCGGAATTCTGGTCGGCATGACCGGTGTGGGCGGCGGCTCTCTGATGACCCCTCTGCTCATGCTACTTTTTGGCGTTCATCCCACCACGGCCGTTGGCACAGACCTGCTCTTCGCCGCGGCCACCAAATCCGTCGGCACCACCATCCACAGTGCTGGCAAAACCGTGGATTGGGCAATCGTGCGCAGGCTGGCGGCCGGGTCTGTGCCCGCCACCATCATCTGCCTCGGCGCCATGGCCTATTCCGGTGCCGCCAGCCACGCGGTGACCAGCCTGATCTCCATCGTGCTCGGGGTTTCCCTGCTGCTGAGCGCCATCTCGCTGCTGTTCAAGGCGCAGATCCTGCATTTCATCACCCGGCGCTATCCTGAGTTCAACACCACCTCCTCCACCCGCCTGACAGTGCTCACCGGCGTGATCCTGGGGATTCTCGTCTGCCTCTCTTCCGTGGGGGCCGGAGCACTGGGCACCATCGCGTTGATCATCCTCTATCCCCGCCTGCCGATGGTCCGCATCGTGGGGTCGGACATTGCCCATGCCGTGCCGCTTACCCTGCTGGCCGGGGCGGGCCATTGGCTGCTGGGGACAATCGATTTCCCGCTTCTGGGCATGCTGCTCATTGGCTCCATCCCCGGTATCATCATCGGCAGTTTCACGGCCCGCTACGCGCCGGAGGCGCTGCTGAAAGCCTGCCTGGGCATCGTCCTCGCCATTGTCGGGTTCAAGCTGCTGGCCAAATAAAAGCCAACTATCCGATTTAGAAATGTGATCTGAGGTTAATAGGCGTCTTAGTCGCAGTCCGAACTGTAATTATGTACTGGTGGCTAGGGCCTGGAACATCTGCTGAATAAAAATTTGTGTTCTGAAAAACATTGCGAAGCATCATTGCCGATACACCATTTTGTGGTGGCGGCATGATTTGTACGTTCAATAGGCCGACGGCACTAATCTCTAGATGCAGATTTCCCGGCGTAAAAGGAGCAACGATCTGGGTATTTAGAGTGGCTGTGTATGACCCGTCAGAGTTTTTTGTTTCTGATTGGGAAAGCACCTGAAATTGGGGCATGACGGCTTGATTGATGTATGTCCCGGCAGCAACGCCGCCGGATTGGCCAATTGACACAACAGTTGTTCCTGACCCGGCAATCGTTGAGGTAGTAATCTCTGAACCCTTTTTAATGTCTGTTTTTTTAGGGTTAGACAGCCGGAGGACTATTACGCCAATCATAGAGAGTATGGCCAGTACGATACCCCCATAAAGGAGTATACGGTAGTATTTTCCGTCTGGAATAGTTAGCGCGCCAATAATGGCTGAAGCGCCAGCAGCAAGAATAGCTACGACCGTGCCATAATAAATCTCTTCATTGCTCACGCGATATTACTATCGCTATAAAGCGAGTCGCGGAAAGGTAGCGGCCAAATAAAAAAGGCGCCTCCATGAAGGAGGCGCCTGTCCCAGTTCGTCAGGGAGCTACGTAAAACTTCAGTCCTTCGCAAGCACGCCGGTAGCGAGGCTGTCCACCATCGCCTGAGCCGAGATCAGCCCGTCAGAAGCTTCGCGGTAAGCATCCGCATCATTCAGATCGACAGCATCGAACACCGCCTTGGCCTCGGCCAGCTTGGCCTGCGCCGCCGCCGGGTCGATATCTGCCTGGCGGATGATCTCATCGGCCAGCACCGAGCAGCGGGATTCAGTGACCTCCGCAAAGCCGCCGGTCACGAAGAACCGGTCGGTGATTTTGCCGGCCTCGTAAATATCCACCAGCCCACCGCGCAGGGATGTGACCAGCTTCGCATGGCCCGGCAAAATGCCCAGATCGCCTTCCGTTCCAGGAACCACGACCATGTCAACATCGCGGGCCAGGAGCAGCCGTTCCGGACTGACGATTTCCAGCGCCAAAGGCATGGATCAGGCCTTCGCCGCCAGGGATTCAGCCTTGGCGATCACCTCTTCGATGGTGCCGACCATATAGAACGCTGCTTCCGGCAGATGGTCATAATCACCGGCCACAATGCCCTTGAAGGCGCGGATGGTGTCTTCCACCTTCACGAATACGCCCGGTGAGCCGGTAAACACTTCCGCCACATGGAAGGGCTGGGAAAGGTAACGTTCGATCTTGCGCGCCCTGGCGACAACGCGCTTATCATCTTCCGAAAGCTCGTCCATGCCCAAAATGGCGATGATGTCCTGCAGGCCCTTATAGGTCTGCAGAATACGCTGCACGTCGCGCGCCACTTTGTAATGCTCTTCGCCCACAATGCGGGGGTCCAGCGAGCGCGAGGTGGAGTCCAGCGGGTCTACAGCCGGGTAGATGCCCTTCTCGGCGATGGAACGGTTGAGCACGGTGGTGGCATCCAGATGCGCAAAGGTCGCGGCCGGGGCAGGGTCGGTCAGATCGTCCGCCGGCACGTATACGGCCTGCACAGAGGTGATCGACCCCTTCTTGGTGGAGGTGATCCGCTCCTGCAGCGCGCCCATATCGGTCGCCAGCGTCGGCTGATAGCCCACCGCCGAGGGAATACGGCCGAGCAGAGCTGACATTTCCGCCCCCGCCTGGGTGAAGCGGAAGATATTGTCGACGAAGAACAGCACGTCCTGGCCTTCCACGTCGCGGAAATATTCCGCCATGGTCACGCCGGAGAGCGCCACGCGCGCACGCGCACCCGGCGGCTCGTTCATCTGGCCATAAACCAGCGCCACTTTGGAGCCTTCGGTGTCATGCTCGTTCAGCTTGATGACGCCGGCATCGACCATTTCATGGTAGAGATCGTTGCCCTCGCGGGTACGCTCGCCAACGCCCGCGAACACGGAAACGCCACCATGGCCCTTGGCGATGTTGTTGATCAGCTCCTGGATGAGCACGGTCTTGCCCACGCCAGCGCCGCCGAACAGGCCAACCTTGCCGCCTTTGAGGTAAGGGGCCAGCAAATCCACCACCTTGATGCCGGTGACCAGAATTTCAGCCGAACCGGCCTGCTCTTCAAAAGAGGGCGCTGCGTTATGGATCGGGCTGCGGGACACCGCAGTGATCGGGCCGCGCTCGTCAATTGGTTCGCCGATCACGTTCAAAATACGCCCCAGCACGCCGGGCCCAACCGGAACCGTAATGGCCTCACCCGTATCGGTCACGTTCTGGCCGCGGACCATGCCGTCCGTCGTGTCCATGGCGATGCAGCGCACGGTGCGCTCACCAATTTCCTGCGCCACTTCCAGAACCAGGCGGCGCTCGCCCACCTTCGTTTCCAGTGCGTTCTGAATGAAGGGCAGCGCGCCGTCGAACTCAACGTCGACAACCGCACCATTGATCTGGGTCACTCGGCCGGTGTTGTTGCTTGTCATCTCTCTGTCCTCAAACGGCTTCCGCGCCGGAAATGATTTCGATCAGCTCTTTGGTGATGTTGGCCTGCCGCGCCCGGTTATAATCGAGCGTCAGCTTCTTGATCATCTGGCCGGCATTGCGGGTGGCACTGTCCATCGCCGTCATCTGGCTGGCATAGAAGCCGGCCGCGTTTTCCAGCAATGCCGCGTAGATCTGAACCGCGAGATTACGCGGCAGCAGCCGGTCGAGCAGCGTGCCGTCATCGGGCTCCACCTCGTAATTATGCTCCATCGCTTCGCCGGCGTCATTGTCGTTGGCGCTGGGGGCAACGGCAGGGATCAACGGCTGCTCGTAGGGTTTCTGGATCATCACGTTCTGGAAACGGTTAAACATCAGCGTCACGACATCATATTCGCCAGCCTTGAAGCCCCGAATAATCTCATGCGCCACATCTTCCGCGTCCGTGAAGGCGACAATCTTCTTGCCGACGAAATTCTTGGTCCCGGTAATCTGGCTGCCCATATCCCGGCGCAGCGCGTCGTTGCCCTTGCGGCCGAGCGTGAAAATCTTCACGCTCTTGCCCTCGGCCTGCAACGCAGCCGCCTTCAGGCGCACCATTTTGGTGATGTTGGCATTAAAGCCACCGGCCAGGCCGCGGTCGGCGGTTACCGCTACCAGCAGATGGGTCTGGGTTTTGCCGCTGCCCACCAATAGCCGGTTGGCATTGGGGTTGCCCATCTCGGAGGCCGCCAGGGCCGAGAGCATTTCCGCCATACGCACGGCATAGGGGCGCGAGGCCTCAGCCTGCGCCTGCGCGCGGCGGAGCTTGGCCGCCGCCACCATCTTCATGGCGCTCGTGATCTTCTGCGTCGATTTGACGCTGTTGATCCGGTTGCGCAGGGTTTTCAACGAGGGCATCGGCTTATCCGAAAACGCGCAGCAGGGTCTCGATAAACGCTATCAGCGCCTTTTCCGTCTCCGGCTTGATCTGTTGATCCGTCTCGATGGCGGTCACGATCTCTGGCGCATTGGCCTTGATTTCGGAGAGCAGCTGAGCCTCAAAGGCACCAATCTTGTCGACTGGGATGTTGTCCAGATAGCCGCGGGTGCCCGCGAACACCGAGATCACCTGTTCGGCCACCGCGAGCGGCTTGAACTGCGGCTGCTTCAAGAGCTCGGTCAGGCGCGCACCACGTGCCAGCAGCTTCTGGGTGGCGGGGTCAAGGTCAGACGAGAACTGCGCGAAGGCCGCCATTTCGCGATACTGCGCCAAGTCCAGCTTGATCTTGCCGGCCACCTGCTTCATCGCCTTGATCTGCGCGGCGGAGCCGACGCGGGACACCGACAGGCCAACGTTGATGGCCGGGCGAATGCCCTTGAAGAACAGCTCCGTCTCCAGGAAGATCTGACCATCGGTGATGGAGATCACGTTGGTCGGGATATAAGCGGCCACGTCGCCGGCCTGGGTCTCAATCACCGGCAGGGCGGTCAGCGAGCCAGCGCCATACTCGTCGGACATCTTGGCCGCGCGCTCAAGCAGGCGGGAGTGCAGGTAGAACACGTCACCGGGGTAGGCTTCGCGTCCTGGCGGGCGGCGCAGCAGCAGGGACATCTGGCGGTAGGCCACGGCCTGCTTGGAAAGATCGTCATAGCCGATCAACGCGTGCATGCCGTTGTCACGGAAATATTCGCCCATGGTGCAGCCGGTGTATGGAGCCAGGTACTGCATCGGCGCCGGATCGGAAGCGGTGGCGGCGACAACGATGGAGTATTCCATCACGCCGTATTCCTCCAGCGTGCGCACGAGCTGTGCCACCGTGGAGCGCTTCTGCCCGACCGCCACATAAATGCAGTAGAGCTTCTTGCTCTCATCGCCCGTGGCGTTGACGGCCTTCTGGTTGATGATGGTGTCGACGATCAGCGCGGTCTTGCCGGTCTGGCGGTCGCCAATGATCAGCTCGCGCTGGCCGCGCCCGATGGGCACCAGCACGTCGATGGCCTTGATGCCGGTCTGCATCGGCTCATGCACGGATTTGCGGGGAATGATGCCCGGCGCCTTGGTCTCGACCAGACGGCGCTCGGTCGCCTCGATCGCGCCCTTGCCGTCGATCGGGTTGCCCAGCGCATCCACCACGCGGCCCAGCAGCGCCTTGCCCACCGGCACATCCACGATCTCTCCGGTGCGGGTCACGGTGTCGCCCTCGCGCACGGCCTTGTCGTCGCCGAAGATCACGATGCCGACATTATCGGTCTCGAGGTTCAGCGCCATGCCCTTCAGCCCGGCATTGGGGAAGCTCACCAACTCGCCAGCCTGCACGTTGGCGAGGCCAAACACGCGCGCGATGCCGTCACCCACGGAGAGGACCTGGCCGGTTTCGGCCACATTGGCTTCGGTGTCGAAATCCGCGATCTGACGCTTCAGAATCTCAGAGATTTCGGCAGGACGGATCTCCATATCAGGCAGCTCCCTTGAGAGAATAATTCAGCCGGTTAAGGCGCGATTTAAGACTTGTATCGTACAGCTTGTCGCCGATTTGCAGTTTCAGGCCGCCGAGCAGCGCCGGGTCGGTCTGCTCCACCAGCCGGACCGTGCCGTAGCCTGATTCTGCCAGCCGCGCGTGCAATTGGTGGCGCTGGGTGTCGCTCAGGACATGGGCGGAGGTGACCACCGCGACAATCTCTCCGCGCTTGGCGGCGGCAAAAGCAGCGAACCCCTCGATCAGCGCCTGCAGCTCGCGCAGGCGCCGATTCGCGGCCACCACGCCGACGAAATGGCGCACCAGCACTGCTACCCCTTGGGCGGCCAGGGCTTCATCCAGCACCGGGCCAATTTTCGTGCTATCCGTCAGTGGGTTGGCGATTAACGCAGAAAGCGGCGGGCTGGCCTTGATGGCGCGGCCCAGAGCATCCATTTGGGCGATCGTATCGTCCAATTTGCCCTGCTCGGCGGCCAATGCGTAAAGCGCCGCAGCATAACGCGCGGCAAGGCCATTCATCCCCGTGCCCGTGATCTCGACCAAAGTTAATCCCGCCTTAGTTTGCCGTGCTCTGAAATATATTGCCTCTTGCGAGGCTTGGCGGGGCAGTATCATAGGGTTTCCGGCACAGCAAGGCCATAAGTGGCCTTAGCGCCAAACACGCCAAACCGCCCCGGTTCTGTGAGCTTGAATCCGGACGCGATGGTGCCGCACCAGAGGCCCGTTGCCTCGCTCGGGTTTAATTCATTTAGCGGTGGAAGCTAATCTCAAGCAGATCAGGCTGGGATTCTACCTAAGATCATTGCGCTCTAGCTAGCTTGCCCCAGTGTCGGCACGACAAAATGCACCAGCAACACCGCCGCAAACAGCAGCGCCATCCAGCCAAACAAGCCGCCCAGCGTGCGCATAACCATCATCACCATCAGCGAAACCAAGGTCAGCAGAAAAACGAGCTGCCACTGAGGCTCGAAAATACCGAACATCAGCATGATCGTGAGCAGAAAACCATCAACAGCACCGACAATGGTCATCAGGGTAGCGATCACGTTGAAGATCAGGTTACTAAATGTTTCGGTGCCGCCGCCCATTCGCTTTCCCCATACACAGCTCAACTTCCGGAACTCATGGCCATCTAATTAATAAACGATTATTCTCATTTTTCAACATCTTTAAACGACCGGAACAATTTAACATAAATCCGTTACTGCCGAGGCACTCTTTGCCCCCCGCCTTGGCCTGCCGAATGTCCGCGCATTTATGCCATTCCGGCAGGGCGCTTGCACCCTGCCCCGTTTCGCCTTAACCCCGGCTTCCGGTTTTATTTTCAGGGGTTTTTGTCATGTCCTACAGGGTTGCGGTTGTCGGTGCCACCGGTGCGGTGGGGCGCGAGATTCTCAAAACCCTGGCGCAGCGCAATTTCCCGGTTTCCGAGGTCGCGGCGCTGGCCTCCGGCCGTTCCGCCGGGCAGGAGGTCTCCTTCGGCGAGGATAAGGTGCTGAAGGTGCAGAACCTGGAAACCTTCGATTTCACCGGCTGGGACATCGCCCTGTTCTCCCCCGGCGCGTCCATTTCCGCCGTGCACGCCCCGCGCGCGGGTGCCCAGGGCTGCGTG
>JAKAZY010000058.1 GCA_021826425.1 Pseudomonadota bacterium | reverse complement strand
CGGGTCCAGAGCGAATATTCGCTCTGCACGGCGGTAACCGGCTGCACCGCATGGGCGCGGGCAATGGTGCTGGCGGCGGCTTCCGAGAGGCCGAAATGCTTCACCTTGCCGGCCTGGATCAGCTCTTTCACCGTACCCGCCACGTCCTCGATGGGTACGTTAGGGTCCACGCGGTGCTGGTAGAGCAGGTCGATCGTCTCGAAATTCAGCCGGGCCAGGCTGGCATCCACTACCTGGCGGATATGCTCCGGCCGGCTGTTGACCCCCGCCCCGCGCACGCCGGTTTCGGGGTCGACATTGAAGCCGAATTTGGTGGCGACCACCACCTTATCACGCATCGGTGCCAGCGCCTCGCCCACCAGCACCTCATTGGTCCAGGGGCCATAGGCTTCGGCAGTGTCGAAGAAGGTGACACCACGCTCATAAGCGCCACGGATGACGCGGATGGCCTCGGCTTTTTCCGGTGAGGCACCATAGGTGGAGGCGAAGCTCATCGTGCCAAAGCCGATTTCCGAGACAGCAAGTGAACCAAGGTGGCGGGTTTTCATGATCAAGACCTCAAGGAATGGGGTGAGACGCAGTGAGCCGGGCAGGCTCCCATAGTCCAGCGTGTATGTAGCCCCTGCCAATTAGGGCGATAAGACGCTAAATTGAGCATGAAGTGATACCTGGAGTTTATGAATGAAGCGCGACACCCTCGCCGATCTGGCGGTATTTTTGAGCGTGGCCGAGGAGCGCAGCTTTACCCGCGCGGCGGCAGCACTTGGCACCTCGCAATCGGCCATCAGCCAGATTGTGCGGCGGCTGGAGGCGGCGATGGGGGTCAAGCTGCTCACGCGCACCACCCGCGCCGTTGCCCTCACGGTGGCGGGGGAGCAACTGGCCTCAACCTTGCGCCCGGCTTTCGATGACATCGACGCGCGGCTGAACGCGCTGACCGCCCTGGCGGAGAAGCCTTCGGGTGAGCTGCGCATCACCACCGGCAAACATGCCGCGCAGACGGTGCTGTGGCCGGTGCTCAAACGGATGATGCAGGATTATCCCGATATCAGCGTGGAATTATCGCTGGATGGGCGTTTGATCGACATCGTCGCCGAACGGTTCGATGCTGGCGTGCGGTTGGGCGAGCAGGTGGCGAAGGATATGATCGCGGTGCGGATCGGGCCGGATCTGCGCATGGCGGTGGTCGCCGCACCTGCCTATCTGGAGCACTTTGGCCACCCCGCGACGCCGCATGAACTGCCCCGCCACCACTGCATCAATCTCCGCCTGCCGACGGCGGGCGGGCTCTATGCCTGGGAGTTTGAGAAGGAGGGCCGGGCGGTCAACGTCCGGGTCGATGGACCGCTGATCTTCAACGATGTGGAGATGATGCTGCAGGCCGCGCAAGACGGGCTGGCGCTGGCCTATGTCCTTGAGGGTCAGGTCGCGGCGCATCTGGCGAGCGGCCGGCTTGTGCGGGTTTTGGAGGATTGGTGTCCGTATTTTCCCGGCTATCACCTCTATTACCCCAACCGGCGGCAGTTACCGGCGGCCTTTACGCTGCTGGTTAACGCGCTGCGCTATAGACCGTGATGGGCCGGTGGGGAAAAGGGATGGGAGTGTTTCGAGAGGTGCCGATTTTGCGCCGGGTGGTTTCCCTGGGTTTCTGCGATGGGCGCGGTCTATTAGGGCATTTTTCAGCAGAAATCAGCACAATTCGCTCGACAAGGGTACGCAGCACCTCGATGGCCTCGACGCGGGTATCCGGCTGATCCAAGGCCGACTGCAGGTCAGCAATCTTGGCGGCAGAGAGTGCCAGGCTGCCGTTCATCGGCAATTGGTAGTTTGGAGGCAAGGTCTATAGCGGCGTGCGCAAACGCACCAAGGTGCCGCCCCTGTTGTCGAAGATTATCAGCCCGCCTTGGGTCCAGCGCAGCAGGCCGGAGAAATTGTTTGAGATAGGAATGATCTTGCCGTGCTTGATTTCGACCACATGCGAAGCATCGGCGAGATAGATCGCGCCGGTGGTAGGATCGGTGGTAACGGAGGTGAAGCCAGAACCGGGCTCGGCGGCCATGAGGCGCAGGTGATGACCTAAAACCTCGTACAGAGCACCGTTGCTGATGAAAAGCAGAGTGGTATTCAGTGCGGCAACATCTGTGATGGTTGCCGCAAGGCTGAGGATCTTGGTTGCTTGGCGGCCTTCATGGACCAGATAGAGACCGTCCCGGCCGGGTGCTTCGGGGCCGAACAGGATGAGCGTGTTGCCCTGGCCTTGTGTCACGTTCATGCCCGGTTCGGGGAGCGCGAACAGGGTTTTCAGCGTGCCGTCAGTGTCCAGATAGACGAGATTGTTGCCGGCTACGCCGAGTAGGATGCCACCTGGCATGAAGGTGAAAGAGGTGAGGCCGGAGATTTTGAGGGGCAGTGCCCCGGCGGCGCCCACGGCCCAGAGATGCGACTTATCGCCGACCACCACGACGCCATCTGGGGTGATGCTGAAGCAATTTATGAGCGAGCCGATACCCGCCGCGCTGGCGATTTTTGGTGTCAGGATGAGTTGGAGCACCGGCGTCTCAGCGGCTGCCAGCGGAGCGAGACCGAGCAGCAATACCAGGGCGGTATGCCGGAAGCGCCGTCTCATTGCTCCTGCTCCTGGCTTGGTGCTGTTTTGTTCCAGTCACGCACCAGCGATTGCAGACCGGCGGCGAATTTGGGCGCGACTTCGGCAACGCTCTCTTTTACCTCGTCGCTGGCCGGGAAGACAGAGGAGGCGAGCGAAGCTGCGCCCTCGGTGGCGCTTTCGGTGATTTTGTCCTGGGCCTCGTCCAGCCCGGCGCCGACGATGCCGTTGGAGAACACCGCGTTGGCAGGCGAGCCGACATCCAAAATGCGGTTGGCGAGTTCGATCGGCAGATTGCTGGCCTGTTCGGCGGTGAGGTTGCCGGCGGCGGCTTCGCTGATCTGCGATGTTACCCAGGGGATGGATTGCTTGACGTTGATTTCAATGGCGATGAAGTAGCCCATGGGGGTACTGACCTCCCCCCCCAGCACCGAGCCTTTGAGGGCGGCGGATTTCAGCTTGCCGAGGAGGAAATCGTCCAGCACGGCCCGGGCACGCTCCAACTTGTTGGCGGCACTGGCATCCGGCACATAGGAGGTGCCCGTGATGCTGAGGGCGCTGCCGACCGTTTGCGTGCTGGCGGCGATGGTCGGCAAAAGCGGCGGGACAGGCACGGGGACGGCGATGCAGCCATCGCCGCCGATGATGTAGCCGGGGTCGCATTGGCAATGCACGGTGGTAGTGTCGCCATCCGTAGTGGTGGCGTAGGTTGCGGCGTTCGGTGGGCAGGCATCCTGGGCATGGGCCAGGCGCATGGCTACCGTCAGCATGGCCACGGCGAGCAGACGGCGTTTGCTCACTGCGGCGTCGTGGGCTTCGGCTTCACCTGCGGCAGGGCGGCACCGGATTTGTCCAGCACGAAGCGCACCTTCTTTTGTAGCGTCTCCTTGGCGGTATTGGCCTTGTATTCTGTAAAGGTCTTTTGCGCCTGCGCCTTGTTGAGTGCGGCATAGGCCTTGGTAAGCTGGGCCCCCGGTGGGTTGGGCTGAGATTTGAGTGTGTTCCAGTTCTGTTGTGCGGCGGTGTAGCCAGCGGTGGCGGCCACGGCGGCTACGGCGGCCTCGTTGTAGCTCTGGGCGGCGCTTTGCACATCCGGGTCGTTGACCACATCCGGCGGTAGCGGCTGGTCGTCCGGTACGGCGGTTGCATCCGGGGTGTCAGGCGTGGGCGGCGGGGTGTTGATGGTGGTGTCGCTCTGGCCCTGGCCGTTATCAAAAGCCTGGCCAGTGGTCTCGCTACCATTGGTGGCGTTGATCAATTGGTCCAGCGCGCTATGCGCCGGGGTGGCGCCTTCCACTGCGGCAGGGCCGCCGACATCGGCGGCGGCGGCAGCCGGGTTGAGCTGCACGGCCGTCTGGCTGCCATCGGGCGTCGTGCTGCTCTCGCCATTGTAAGCGGTTTGCGCCACGGCCATGCGCGGCGCGGCGGCAAAGCTCACGGGCAGCACCAGCGCCACGCCACCGGCGCGCAGAATATGGCGGCGCGACAGGGTGTGGGATGGCACCGAAGCCGACAGCGCCGCCGTCTGTGCCAGCGTCACCGGCTCGGCCAGCGCGCAATGCGCGTCGTCATGCACCGGTGCGCCGCCCTCGCCGTCATCGGCATAGCACAGTGCATTGAGCTGCGGCGCCGGACCGAGCTGCTCCAGCAGGATCTGCATGTCCTCATTGGCGAGGCGCAGCGCCCCGGCCGTGCTGCGCAGGCGCCCTTGAGGGCCGAGTGGGCCGCCATGGATGAGTAGAACCTGCCGCCCCGCGCCCTGCGCCAGTAGCCCCTGGCCGGAGACCGGGGTGAGCATGATGATGCCATGCGGGCCATAATGCCGGGCAGGCAGCGCGGTGCCGTCGCCAGAGGCATAGATGCCGCCCCAGCGATAGGTGCCGGTGGGTGCATCGCCATAGGGCAGTACGGGGTCGCGCACCGCATTGCCGCGGGCCTTGGCCAGCGCAGCACTGGCCCGTCCGGCCACCGCGACGGCTGAGAGAAGGATATTGCCCCCCTCCTGCGCCAAAGTCAGGCTTCCGCAATGGCTGCGTGCTACAGGCAAGGCAATTGTCAGAATAAACATTTACGCTCCTGGTCAGACGGTTTGGCTTCCCGCGATCAATCTATCATATTCGCAATTCATTGCCACCATGGAAAAACTGGTGCGGACATGGGCCAAGGCCGCGGCGCCCGTGCGCCGCCGCTTGGCTGGGTTGCGCAGCAATTCGCGCACACGCCGTGCCATTTCTGTTGGCGTATCAGCCAGATAGCCGGTGACGCCCTGAATGACCTGCTCCGCCGTGCCGCCTGAATGATTGGCGACCACCGGCAGGCCGCAAGCCATGGCCTCCAGCGAGGCGTTCGGGCAGCCCTGCCGCGCCGCGACCATGACGAAGAGTTGGAACTGGCCGAGGAACGGCGTCACATCCTCCTGCGGCCCCACGAAACGGATATAAGGGCGGTCAGCGCAGGCTTCGAGCAGATCGAGGAAATAGCCGCCCGATTGCGCATCCGGCCCGCCGACGATGGTCAGGCTCACCCCTGGCAGCCGGGGGGCGAGTTGGTCCATCATCTCGATCAGGAATTCCAGTTTTTTATCCGGTACAATCCGGCAGCATGTGCCGAGCGCCAATGCCGGGTTGAAGCTTGGCGGTAGCAGCCATTCCGGTGCTGGCAGCGGCACGAAAGCGGGCGGGACGGGTACGCCGAGCGGGATCACGCTGGTTTTTTCGGGCGGCACCAAGGCCGGGTCTGGGCGGCCATTTTCGTACAGGCTTACAAAATGATCGAGCCGGGCAAAATACTGCGCCGCGCCAAAGGCGATGCGTTGGCCGAAGCCGGAAGCTGCCTCCAGCTCATCGAATAGCATCGGGCCGGGGCTGACATCGATGATGCGCACCTGACTGTGCTCCAGGCATTTGGCCAGCAGCAGCTTCAGCTCGGGGCAAAGGTTCCAGATCACCAGCGTGCCGAGCCGGTACTGGTGCAGCCAATGGAAGACGGCCTGCGCCTTCGCCGCCAAGGTCTGCGCGTCCGGCGCGCTCAGCACCGGAATTTGCCGCGCCGTCAGTGGCACGGCAAACGCATCCTGCACGTTGCCGACACAACCCACCAGCCATTTGCGTTCGGGCCGTGAACTGCTCAGCAGATGATTGAGCGAGCGCGCCGGTCCCCCGATCTCCAGGTCCTGGATTAGAAACAAGGCCGAAGCCGGATCACCGCGCAGCTCCGGTGCCAGCATGGTCCAAAGCTGCGGAATCAGATCCGGATCGTGCGGCGACGTTGCTACCTGCCGCACAGGCCGGCGCGCGGCGTTGAGGCAGGCATCCACATACGCCTCGATATCATTGCCATCCTCGACCAGTATCGCCTCCGGTGGCAATATCTCGCGGTTGCCGCCGGCATCGGCCGCCACCACCGGGCAGCCATGCGCCAGGGCCTCCAGCAGCGAGATACTCAGCCCTTCGTAAAGGCTGGTGTTCAGGAACACATCAAAGGCAGCGTAATACGGCTCCACCGGATGCAGGTTGCCCGGCACGACAACATCCGCGACAACGCCAAGCTCAACCGCGCGGCGCATCACTGCCTCATAGGCAGTGCGGCCGGAGCCGTAATCATGGTCCCAGCTACCGATGATCAGCAGTTTGGCCGGGCCATGCTGGCGCAGACGCGCCAGCACCTCGATCGCCCGGATATAGGCTTTCTGCAATTTGAACTGCCCGACCATGCCGAGCAGCAGCACATCATCCTTGATGTCGTGGCGGCGGCGGCAGGTCTTGCGCCAGCCTGGCAAGTGCGCCGGATCGATGGCGCGCTGAATTTCATGGCGGATGGTGACCGCTGGCTTGTGCAAGCCGGATTGAAGCAATTGCGCCGCGACGATGTCCGCGACCGCCACCACCATCGGCACGTTGGTATGGTTGTAGGCACTGGCAGCATCTTTCCAGCCTTGGCGCGCATTATGCACGACTGGAATCGTCTCCAGCCCCAGAGCCCACAGAAATCGCAGATCCTCCGCCTCGATTAGATGAGTTTGTACGGTGTGCTGTCCTGACGAGTTTAGTTCCAGCGCCACCGTGCGGAGTTTTTCTTCGCGGCTGCCGTGCAGCATGTGCAAACTGAGGTTAGCCTGCTTCGGCAATTTATAGTCCAACTGCACCTCGTGCAGCACGTAGAGTGTCACCGTGACGCCAGCGGCGGCCAAAGCCTGCGCCGTTTCCACCACAATTCGTTCCGCGCCTCCGCGTGTCAGGCTGGCGATGAGCATATTCAGGCGACGGGGTGGCGGCGTCATCGTCGTGAGAGAGGCACGCGGATTCGGCAGCGCGTGGAATGGCTCGAACGGGTCCGTCAGCCCGTAGGCGCGGTAGAGTTCATGCAGCACGCTGCCGGGGCGCGGCGCCTCCTTGTCGGGTGCGTAGCCCACCAGCTGCGCGCCTTTGTATTTGCCGTTATCCGCTTTCAGCGTGCGGAAGAATTCGTTCATCCAGTGAATCGCACACCAGGACTCCGGCAGTGCCTGGAAACGTTCCGTGAGCGGGCGGATGTATTGCGTCCAATGATCCGGGTTGGCGATGTCCTCACGCACATAACGGGTGAGGTTATACTCGTTGACCACCTGGGTGAGGATGCGCAGCGGTTCCAGCCAGGGCGTATCCTCATTGGCGATGGCTTCGGTCAACTCATAAGCCCGCGCCATCGCCTCGCTGCCGCGCGGTGCTTTTATGACGCTGCCGACCACGCCGACGCGATGGGCGCGGAACAGGTAAGGCTCAGTAAAGCTGAACGGGCGCAGGCAGGTGACATCCATATCCGCCCAGATGCCGCCATGCTTGTAAAGCACACGGTAGCGGAACAGGTCGGACGACACGCCGCTCAGGCTGCCGGCGCCGATGCCGGTCTCCGGGTCTATGGCGCGTTTGCGAAACAGGAGCGCGCGCGCCATCACCGTGCTGGCATCGCGCACGATTGTGCCGGGCGGCAATGGCGTCGTGATCTCGTCATAGGCCCAAAGATGGAATTCGTGGCCATGGCGCAGGAAGGAGGCGATGGTCAGCAATTCCAGGCGCGATAGCGTGGTGCCGATCCACATGCCGTGAATCACCGGATTGACGGCGGTGTGATTACTTGCGGCAATGCCGAGCGGCAGCGCATCCATCATTATGCTGCCCGGGTCAGGGCAGGGGTCAGCAGCGCTTCCACCTCATCCCAATGTTTCCAGCCGCGCCGCCCGGCACCCTGGTTAACAAAATGCACGAAGGCGATCTCGCCTGTCTGTACGGCTCGACGCAAATCCAACTCCGGCCATACAGCAAGCTCCGCAATGCTGGCACCACGGCGCAGCTCTTCCTGCAGCCCCCAATGGCAATCCAGCAGATGGTTGAAGCGGCTGGGCAGGCGTGGTGCGCCCTGCAGGCCAAGCTGCCAGGCGGTTGCGGCCAGCGTCGCCTGGTCGCGCGTGCGCCAATAGGGCAGGTCAAAACTATGTACAGTCATGCTGTGCCAAAGATCGAGAACAGCCATGGCTTCCGCCGCAGCGGTGAACACGCCACCATTCCACATCACCCAATCCGGAGCGACCACATCGACCCCGAAATCGCAGAACATTGCCTCGCGCAGATGCGGACAGGATAGTGACCGGCAGCCGCAGTGAACGGCCCAATGGCTGAACATATCGATGCTGGCATGGTCGGAGGCAAAGGTGATGGGGTGACGCGGGACATCGAAAATCTCATCGATGGCGGGTGAGAGAGCGAATACGTCGCTGTCCAGATAGCAGAAGGGTCGGCCGCCCAGGCCATTCTCTGCCAGAATCCGCCCCAGACGTGTTTTCACCCATAAGCTGGCTTGGTGATCGTCCAGTCCCTCCGGTGGCGCAGCTTCGATCACGGTGTTATGTGCAGTTGTAGTGGCGCTGCGAGCCTGTACCACGGCGATCTCATATGCCGAGAATTTTTGCAGATAGGGCAGGGCCATTTCCACTGCCCGCACATGCGGCGCGCCGGTGACGGCGAAGACGAAAAGCGGGTTCATGCTGCCTGCTGCGCCGCGAGGCTGGCACAGCGGCGGCGTAGCCGCTCGAATTCTGCGAACCAGACGTTGCGGTTGCGTCCCAGCCGGCCTTCCAACCGCGGTGCCTCAAATTCCATGCCGCGCACCACTTCGCGCAAATCAGCAAGCTCCATAGTATAGATTCCGAATTCCGGTGGATGCCGCACCGTATTGACCCAGACCGAGCAGTCGAGTTCATCGCCAAATGCGCAGTAATCGCCGAACTCATGCCAGTTCTGCCGCATCAGGCAGAAGGTAAGAGAAAAGGAGGTGCCTCGCTCTTTGGCATAGGCGCCGAAATATTTCACATGCCGTATCTGCGTGTCGTAATCGGTATTTACCCGGATGCGCTCGACTGTTTGCTTTGTGGTACCGTCGAGCGATACGGCAATCGAGAAGGGTAGCGCTTCGAGCAGTCTTTTAACCCTGGGGCCGAGTTGGGTACCGTTGGTCGTGACATGGCAATCCGGTGTGAGTTTGTCCTCGATCAGCATGTCCCAGATCAGGTAATACTCTTTCACGAGAAACGGCTCGCCGCCGAGAAATTTGATCCGTTTTAGATGCGGCAAGTATTTGCGCAGCGAGAGCATGAACTCCCGCGAATAAAGATGTGGCAGTTTGGGTAGCTTCTCGCGCCGGGCGCGGATTGCCGAGGACCAGATGCCAGCACACATGATGCACTCAAGGTTGCAGGCATTGCTGATGGAAAACTCCATCTGCTGCGGCCATTCCGGTACGCCGGGCGCGATCGGATAGTCATCGAACCGGCGCATCGACATGTTGGCGAACCAGTTATCCGCCGCCTGCATTGCGCAGAAATCGCAGCCCTTGCCAAACTCATACTGTTCCAGCGATTGGCGCAACGCCTTTATGCGCGCCCCGTGCCAAATCTCGTCGATGGATTGGTGCAGGATGTTGCCAGCAGGGAAACTGTGATTATGGCAGCATACCCTAGCATTGCCGGCGATGTCGAAATACAATGTTGTATGCGGTGCGTAACAGAGTGACTTATAGGCTTTATCGCCGAAATTCCGCTGCGCATCATAAGTGGCGAACCGGGCTTGCCGCTGATCTGTGAGCCGCTGACCTGTGATCTGGGCGGACAATGGGCGTGCTCCAGCAAAGCAAGTTTTTGGATGTTTTAGCCTCGGCTAGGCTGTTCTAAAATCCACGTAATGTCAAGGTAGAACCCCTGTAGGTAGTGTCTCAGTTTGAATATCTAAAGAATTAGACCGCGTTAGACGTGCATTTTGTGCCCAAATGCCATATGCTTAGCGGAAAGCATACGGAGAACACCATGCCTAAAGGCCCCAAAGGCGAGAAGCGCCCTGCCGACGTGATCGGGAATGCCGTGAAGGCCATGCGGATAGCGACCGGCGAGGAAGAGGACATCACCTCCCCGGCTAGTGCTGCGGCTACCTTAGGCAAGCTGGGAGGTGCAGCTCGCGCCCGGAACATGACTCCTGAGCGGCGCGCTGAGATTGCTAAAAAAGCGGCGGTGCTCGACCCCAGAGATGTCGCTGGCACTGATCCGAACCGTACCCATTACCTCGCCTAACCGCCCGTGCACTCGGCCGCGGTAAGCGGGTTTTCGCGGATGCATCTGCGGCAGGCGAAGCGGCGGGACAGCGATTTGAATATGCCCCGGGGATAGCCCCAACGACGTAATTTCGAGCATTACTTATGTTGATTCGGGTTTGAACACCTGCTGCCACAGCCTTGAGCATTCACGCTCAAGAATATCGTTGAATTGAAGCAGGAACAGAAGTATATCCAGTCCGGATATACTTCGGAGGTTACTCATGCTGGCGCGCACATCCCTGTTTCTCTCCAACCGCTCACAAGCAGTGCGGCTTCCCAAGGCCGTGGCTTTTGCTGATGAGGTGCACGAGGTGGTCATAGTTCCTGATGGCCCGCGGCGGATCATCGCGCCTGCGGGGGCGGCCTGGGATGATTTCTTTGATGCACCGAGTATTGACCTGAACGGGCGCGAGCAGCCGGTAATGCAGGAGCGTGAGCGCTTCTAATGCTGCGCTATTTGCTGGACACAAATCTTTGCATCCGGGTGCTGCGTGACCGGCCAAAGGGTTTGCGGACACGGTTCAACGCCAATGCGGAGGCGCTTTGCCTCTCCGATGTGGTGCTATACGAATTGTTGTATGGGGCGGAGCGATCGAACGACCCGCCCCGCATCCGCCGCGAGGTAGAGCATTTTGCCGGGCGGCTGACGGTTCTGCCCTTTGACAGCGACGCGGCGGCGCACACCGCCGAGATCAGGGCGGAGCTTGAGGTGCGGGGCTGCGCAATCGGGCCGTATGACCTCATGATCGCCGGACACGCCCGCAGCCGGGGCCTGGTGGTAGTCACAGGCAATTTGGGCGAGTTTCAGCGGGTTCAGGGGTTAAGATGTGAAGATTGGCTGGTGTGATTAGGAGCCATTTGCCGTTTTAGGGCAGTCATCCATGGATATTTGGCATGCCGATAAAATCTCATCGATGGGTTCAGCCAGCACATTCTTCACGATTTACCGTAATGACTTAGCCAAATCTATCACATATATTATCGCATAAACAAAAATTTTATAAATTATTCATGTTTTTCAATCAATTACTAGGTAGCTCGTCAGGCTAAAAACCTGACGATGAATACACTTGACCACTCTCGATTTTATTTTTTGTTATTTTTCAATCGCTTAAACTGGTTGCGGGGGCCAGATTTGAACTGACGACCTTCAGGTTATGAGCCTGACGAATAACGACTTAATGAATTGAAAAATAAGAATGATTTTCATAATTTTTCGTTTATGTGA
>JAKAZY010000057.1 GCA_021826425.1 Pseudomonadota bacterium | reverse complement strand
CAAAACGGCGGTCAAAAAAAACCGCCGCAAGGCCGTCTAGTCTAACCAATCAATCACCGCAAAGCAAGCCCGCAGAAATCATCAGTGGACGGGCTTCTAACGCCGACTGACCTCCACTGTCAACGCATCGTCATCATCATGTCTTACGGCTAAAACCAAGAGAAATCCTTACTTCACGCACACCAACCCCCAGAAACTTTTGATTTTTCTTGCGTTGCAAAACGGCTATGCGTTTAACGCATGGCTTGAAGATATTCCTCCACCTCGAAAATCCGAGCGAAACCCGCGCCCAAGGTCGCGCATACCGCCTTGATGATGTCCGCCTGCTCGTAATCTTCTGACAGGTCCGGCGCCCCGGTCGCATCGGCGATAAAGTCGACAAAGTAATCCTTGTCATGCCCCGCGCGGGCCGTGGTTTCGCAGCAGAAATTCGTCATGTACCCGCAAATCGCCACGGTCTTCACGCCCAGGCTGCGTAAAATCGCCTCCAGCTCCGTGCCCTCAAAGCAGGAATAGCGGTGCTTAGTCATGTGCAGCCCGCCCGGTACAATTTTCAGCCCCGGCACATATTCCGCCTCCACCGAGCCTTCCACAAACCCAACAGGCTCCGCCGCGCCAGAGAAATCAAACATCCTCCCGGCATCGCGCCCATCAGCACGATGCACATGGCGCACATAAATCACCGGCTTCCCCGCCGCCTCAAAGCCCTCAACCAACCGGTTGATCCGCCCCAGCGACTCCTCGAATTCCAGGACGCAAAGCGGCGATTCAGGCAGCGCATAGACATTCTGCACGTCAATCACGAGCAGCGCGGTATCGGTCATAAAAAACTCCCCAGGTTCATCGCCCGGGGAGCCTAAGCCTTACGCCGCCTCGGCCAGATGACCGCCGATCACTAGCCCCTGCTCTGAGCCAGAAACCTTCACGGCATCCCCGTCTTTCACGGCTCCTTCCAGGATCAGCCCGGCCAGCGGATTCTGCAGATTGCGCTGAATCACCCGCTTCAGCGGCCTTGCCCCATAAACCGGATCGTACCCGGCCTCAGCCAGCCAATCCCTGGCGGACTGGTCCAGATCCAGCCTGATATTCCGGTCAACCAGCAGCTTCTCCAACCCGCGCAGCTGAATGGTGACGATGGTACCCATATCCGCACGCTGCAACCGGCGGAACAGCACAATCTCATCCAGCCGGTTCAGGAACTCCGGCCGGAAATGCTCGCGTACCCGCGCCATTACCCCGGCTTCAGCCATGCGCACATCTTCGCCTTCCGCTTGCGCCGCCAGAATGTCGGACCCCAGATTAGAGGTCAGCACGATGATGGTGTTCTTGAAATCCACCGTGCGCCCCTGGCCATCGGTCAGACGGCCATCGTCGAGCACCTGCAGCAGGATGTTGAATACATCCTCATGTGCCTTCTCCACCTCATCGAACAGCACCACCTGGTAAGGCCGGCGCCGCACCGCTTCGGTTAGCACGCCACCCTCATCATAGCCGACATAACCCGGAGGTGCGCCAATCAGCCGGGAAACCGCGTGCTTCTCCATGAACTCACTCATGTCGATCCGCACCATCGCCCGCTCATCGTTGAACAGAAACTCCGCCAGCGCCTTGGTCAGCTCGGTCTTGCCCACACCCGTCGGCCCCAGGAACAGAAAGCTGCCAATCGGCCGGTTCGGGTCCTGCAACCCGGCGCGCGCACGGCGTACGGCGTTGGAGACCGCCACAAGGGCTGCCTCCTGTCCCACCACACGGTGGCGCAGATTATCTTCCATGTGCAGCAGCTTGGCGCGCTCGCCCTCCAGCATTTTCTCCATTGGCACACCGGTCCAACGGGAAACGACAGCGGCAATCCCTTCCTCCGTTACCGCCTCGTTCACCATATTGCCGTCCTGCTGCGCGCTCAGCTGTTTCTCCAGTTCCGGAATCCGGCCATAAAGCAGCTCCGAAGCTTTCGCGAGGTCGCCCTTGCGCTGCGCCAGCTCCACCTCGTTGCGGGCCTGGTCCAGTTGCTCCTTCACCTTCTGCACGTCGGCAAGCTGCACCTTCTCCGCCTGCCATTTCGCTGTCATCTCGGAAGAACGCTCCTCCAGCTCGCCCAGCTCAAACTCCAGCTTCTCCAACCGGTCCCGGCTGGCCGCATCGGTCTCCTTGCGCAACGCCTCACGCTCAATCTTCAACTGCATCAACCGCCGGTCCAGCTCATCCAGCGCTTCCGGCTTGCTATCCACCTGCATCCTCAGGCGAGACGACGCCTCATCCATCAGATCGATCGCCTTATCCGGCAAAAACCGGTCAGTGATATAGCGGTTGGAAAGTGTCGCCGCCGCCACCAGGGCGCTGTCGGTTATCCGCACGCCATGGTGCAGCTCATATTTCTCCTTAATCCCGCGCAGGATGGAGATGGTGTCCTCAACACTCGGCTCATCCACGAACACAGGCTGGAAGCGCCGCGCCAGTGCGGCGTCCTTCTCCACATATTTGCGGTATTCATCCAGCGTTGTCGCCCCCACGCAATGCAGCGCGCCGCGGGCCAGCTCCGGCTTCAGCAAATTAGAGGCATCCATCGCCCCATCCGCCTTGCCCGCCCCCACCAGCGTATGCATCTCGTCGATGAACAGGATAATCTCGCCCTCGGCGGATTCAATCTCCTTCAGCACCGCCTTCAGCCGTTCCTCGAACTCGCCCCGATATTTCGCCCCCGCCACCAGCGCACCCATGTCCAACGCCAGCACGCGTTTGTTGCGCAAGCTCTCCGGCACATCGCCATTCACAATGCGTAGCGCCAGCCCCTCTATAATCGCGGTCTTGCCCACGCCTGGCTCGCCGATCAGCACGGGGTTGTTCTTCGTCCGCCGCGCCAGCACCTGGATCGTGCGCCGTATCTCCTCATCGCGCCCAATCACCGGGTCCAGCTTCTGGTCGCGCGCCAGTTGCGTCACGTCACGCGCATATTTCTTCAACGCGTCGAATTGCTGTTCGGCCGTGGCGCTATCCACCTTTCGACCCTTGCGCACATCATTCACTGCCTTCTCCAGCGCCTGGGCCGAAATGCCCGCCGCCTTCAACGCTCGGCCGGCACCATTATCGCTCGCCGCCAGCGCCACCAACATGCGGTCCTGCGCCACAAAGCCGTCTCCAGCCTTGGTCGCGGCCTGCTGTGCGGCATCCAGCACCCGCACCAAATCCGGCGTTATCCCCGGTTGCCCGGCACCCGAGCCCGAGACCTTCGGCAATTTCGCCACGGCGGCATCCACCGCCTGCCTGGCCGCCAGCGGGTCGCCCCCAGCCACGCGGATCAGCCCGCTCGCCGCACCTTCTTCATCGTCGAGAAACGCCTTCAGCAAATGCTCCGGCGTGATCTGCTGGTTATATTCACGCATCGCAATGGTCTGCGCCGCCTGAATAAAGCCCCTTGCCCGCTCCGTGAACTTTTCAAAATCCATAGTCCTGCTCCTTTATCGTCCCTGCATCCCAGGCAACGCTCAGGCTACGCCCCTCTTTAGGCAACGCATCCTTGCCAAACCAATATGGGCAAGGCCATGATTTGGCTCAAGTGTTTTGTCCGAAGGTATGCCCGCCATGCGCGTCGAATCCCTCTATCGCTATCCGGTCAAGGGCCTTACCCCGGAGCCGCTCACCCAAACCAACCTCACCCCCGGCAAATGCATCCCGTGGGACCGCGCCTTCGCCCTCAAACAGGGCGATGCCGAATTGGACGAGCAGAACCCCCTATGGATTCCCAAAATGAACTTCATGTGCCTAGCCAAAAATGCCAAGGCGGCCGCGCTGAAAACCCATTTTGATGACACCACCGGCCTGCTGAACGTCAACAGCCCGCAAGGCCCGCTCGCGGCTTCCCCTTTCACAGCAGAAGGCCAGGCCGCGCTTACCCGTTATTTCACCGCCTTCCTGGGCCCGGAAGCTCGCTTCGGCGCGCAGGGCGAGGCACCGCAATTCCGCTTTTTCCCTGGCCATAGTTTCTGCGACCACAGAACGCAGGTGATAAGCCTTATCGGCCTCTCCTCGCTGGCCGCGCTGGAACAAGCCGTGGGTGCCCCGCGCGACAAGCGCCGCTTCCGCGCCAACATCTACATCGAAGGTTCCGAACCCTGGGCCGAATTCTCCTGGCTCGGCCGCAAACTCGTCATCGGCGAGGTGGAAATGGTGGTGCAGGAGCGCATCGACCGCTGCGCCGCCACCATGGTGAATCCTGACACCGCCGAGCGTGATGCCAACCCACCAAAAGAATTGCGCGAGCATTTCGGCCATATCGATCTCGGGGTGTTTGCCGAAGTCACCAAAGGCGGAAACATCCGCCCGGGGGATGTGATGAGAGTTGTGTCATGACCAAAAAAGATAAAGCAGGCCCCCAGTTCGTTCACTATTTCGGGCCATTATTAAAGGCTTTACAGGCCCTTGGCGGCTCTGGCTCTCCCCAAGAAGTGATCCAACATATCGTAGACGACCTTCACATCTCTGACGAAGTGCAGAACGACTTCTTACCTTCTGGCCAATCGCGATTCGTAAACCAAGTGCATTGGGCGCGCTTCTATCTTACCAAAGAAGGCCTGCTTGAGTCATCGAAACGCGGCGTGTGGGCGCTCTCGGAACGAGGACTCACGACAAACCTTACCCACTCACAAGCCTTGGCTCTTTTTCAAAAACTAAGCCGCATGTTCCAAGGACAAAGCAGCACATCTGACAAAAGGGAAGAATCCGACCCTCAACCTCCCAAAAACCTTACGTCAGACGCGACAGACAGCTATAAGCTGAATTTACTGAAAATTTTGCTAAACCTCCCTCCCGCTGGCTTCGAACGCCTGTCTCAGCGCCTGTTACGTGAAGCTGGCTTCTCTCAGGTTATCGTTACCGGCAAGAGCAACGATGGCGGCATAGACGGTCACGGCACCTTGCAGGTGAACCCTCTCGTTTCTTTTAAAGTTCTGTTTCAGTGCAAACGCTACGCAAACTCTGTATCCTCTCCAGATATACGCAATTTTCGTGGAGCCATGGCCGGGCGCGCCGACAAGGGCATTATAATCACCACAGGAACTTTCACGGCGGAGGCTCTACGCGAAGCATCGCGGGATGGAGTTCCGCCGATAGAATTGATCGATGGCGAAAGGCTAATAGACCTTCTACAACACTTGGAACTTGGCTTAAAACCTGTCCAAACTTATATCATAGACGACAATTTTTTCAATGAATTCAGGTCGTAATGACCGGTGAATTATGAGGCAAAACATTAACCCGTTGGAATGGGCCTTCTCTCCGCCGGCGGATACCGCCGCAAAATCGTCAGCAGCAGCAAAATCCCCGGCAAGGCCGCCGCCGCGCAAATCTCGAAAAACGGAATATACCCCGCCCGCTCCACCAGAAATCCGCTCGCCCCGGCCACTGTGTGCAGCGCCATCGGTGCCAGCGAGGAAAACAGCGCATATTGCGTGGCCGTGTGCTCCGGCGCGCAAAGACTAGACAAATATGAAAGAAACGCCGTGTCGGAGAGGGATCCTACAAATGCTTCCGTTGCCGCGATCCCGGCCAAAATATGCGGCGTATGCGGATAAAGCCCCAATAGCGGATAAAGGCACAGCGCCAGCGCCTGCAATACAGAGGTCCCAATCAACGCACGCCCCACGCCAATCCGCGCCACCAGAATCGCCCCCGCCGCCGTGCCCGCCAGCCCGCACACCAGCACCACCGGCCCGTTGGCAATGGCAATCGCCGTCCTGTTAAAGCCCAGCGAAAGATAGAAGGGCGAGATCATCGGATCCCCCAGCGCGCCACCCAGCCGGTAGAGCAGCACGAAGGCCAGAATCACCCCCGCCCCGCGCCGGCTCAAAAACTCCATGAACGGCTCCATCACGGCTTGGGCAAACCGTGCCCTCAGGCTCGTTTCCCGTGCTTCGCGCACCACCTCCGGCTCGGGTGCGAAAAACGCCGCAATGGGGCCAATTAACGCCAGCCCAGCCACCAGCCCCACCGCCCCATGCCAGCCCAGATAGCTGGAAAGCACCGTAGCACCGGAGAACGAGACCATCATCGCCACGCGGTAGCCCCAAACCTCCCCCGCCAGGGCCGTGCCCTGCATGTGCGGCTCGAAACTCTCAATCCGCCAGGCGTCGATGATGATATCCTGGCTGGCCGAGCAAAACGCCACCAAAGCACCCAGCCCCAGGCTAAGCCACACATTCTTGGCCGGGTCGCTCAGCGCCAGCGCCGCGATGCTCAGCGCCAGCGCCAGTTGCACCGTTATCAGCCAGCCTCGCCGCCGCCCGAAGAAAAACGGCTTCGCTTCGTCAAAAAACGGTGCCCAGACGAATTTCAGCAGATACGCCAGCCCGATATTCGCCGTCAGCCCGATCAGCCCCAACGCCACATGCTCGCTGGCCATCCATAGCCGCAGCGTCGGCCCGGAAAGCGCCCAGGGCAGGCCGGAGGAAAACCCCAGCAGCGCCATCAGCCCCAGCCGCCTGAAGTCCGCCCCCGCCAGTACAGCCCGCGCGGGGTGCTCCATTACGGATTGAAGGGTTCGTTGATATTGCCCGCTTTCACGAAGGCGCCATCCACCAAACTACCCTCATCGCCAGGCTGCATGCCATCCAGGCAAGGCCCCTGCCATTGCAGGGACGACGTCATCGACATCGCGCCTGACGACGTCTTGAAAGCCGCCTTGATCTGCAAGGATTTATTGCCCGAATAGGCCAATTTCTCGTGAATCGTCACGGAGCCGCCCGGCTGCGTGCAGATCCCGTCGATCGTATAATTCGCCCCCGCGGCGGAAACTGACAGTTGGCTGCACCTGTCTTGGCCGGAGAGTAAAAACTTCCAATCCGTCGCCGGGTCCACGCAGGTCAGCACCACCACGTTCTGCGCCTGCGCCATTGGCACGCCGCCCGGGCCGGTTACGCTACTTGTACTTTGCCAAAGCCCCGGCGCGCGCGCGGGCAGTTCCGCGCCCTGGGCCAACCCCAACAGGGACAGTGCCAAAACCAATCCGCCAGATATGGATTTTTTCATGGCAGGCAAGTTAGCCAGCGCTCTTGCACCGCGCAATGGCCCACATGTTCGACGCAATCTCAACAACCTATGGTAGCGTTTTCATCATAAATCATCTAAACCATAACTGAACTATAGGGTGGCATAATGACGGTCTGGCTGGACGTTGACGATCTGATCCGTTTTTTTCAAATCGCCAAACGGCCAACCGGTATCCAACGTTTCAGCTTCGAGGTTTGCGCCGCCGCCGCCGCCCTGGCTGGCGACAGTCCAAGTCTCGGGTTCTGCCGCCGGAACAATCTCGGCAATCGCCTTGTGCCGATTGATTTTGCAGCCTTTGAAGCACATGTCCGCTCAACATCAGACCAACTCTCCGATGCGCAGGTACCGCTCGGCGCGCCAGCGCCATCACCGGCCGCCCAACCCTCTCAACTGGTTAAACTGGCGCGGCGTCTGCCGCCCGCATACCGCCTACCGCTGGGAGATCTGTACCGCGCCGGCATTATTGGGGGCAGGGCTGTAAAGTCCTTGGCCAAGACAAGCCTTGATGCCTTCCGTTCGCCGCCGCCAGTTCTGCCTGCCGTGAGCATTGCCCCGTCAACAGAGTCCCGGCCCCTCACACTGCGATCCGGAGACTGGCTGATCAATCTCGGCGCCTCCTGGGGGTGGCCATATTCCTCCGCCTTCCTGGACGACCTCGCCACCACCGGGGTGCGCTTTGGCTTGTGCGCGTATGACATGATCCCCGATCTTTTTCCCGAATGGTGCACGCAAACCATGGTTCAGGATTTTTCCCTGTGGCTGGATGAAATTGTTCCTCGAGCGGACCGTATGTTCGCAATCTCCAACCATACCCTCAACGACCTGAAATTCTGCCTGGAACGGCGTAGCCGCAACGTGCCGCCGCGCACGCTGCTGCCCCCGGGCGGCAATGGCGCCATCGCGGCAACGCGCCTGCCTCGCCCAATCGCGCAACCTTATATCCTCATGGTCGGCACCATCGAGGCCCGCAAGAATCACGGCGGCATGTTGCACGTTTGGCGGCATCTGCTGAACAATCCGCCCGCCAATGGCGTGCCGGTTCTGGTCTTCGCTGGCAAATCCGGCTGGCTAACCTCAGACCTGATGCAGCAACTCGAAAACGCCGCCTATCTGGGCGGCAAAATCCTGTTCATCGACCAGCCCAGCGAGACCCATCTCGCCGCCCTCTACCAGCATTGCCTCTTTACCCTTTACCCTTCGCTTTACGAGGGATGGGGTCTGCCGGTCACCGAATCACTCTGCCACGGCAAACCCGTCGCGGCATCGAGCAGCTCCGCCATCCCCGAAGCAGGCGGTCCATTCTGCTGCTATTTCGATCCTGATAATCTCACCGAGGCGCAGGAAACCATCCGACTCTGGATTGAGCAGCCAGAGCTTGTCGCTGGCATGGCCTCGCGCATCGCGGCGGATTTCATCCCCCCGCAATGGGCAGACACAGCGCGGGCATTGCTGCAGGAATGCCGCGTACCAGAAGCAGGTTTCACGGCACCAGCGCGGGTTTGAACCCTCCATTCGGGACCACTTCTGACCCCGCTGAACGCATATATTCAAGGTCTCCCAGTTTGCGACGTGCCAGCGCACGAATCGAGTTGCCGCGCCAGGTACAATCCAACGGAGCACAAGCCACCCCGGACAACTCGCTGATCCAGCACAGAAAAAACCAACTATTAATCATTTTTCATCCTATATCTTAATTTTTGTACGATACACGCGTGGATTGAAAAATATTATTGACGATTACCCTCAATGGTTGTACTAATCGGCTCATATCGATGGAGGCTTCCATGAAAATCTTATCTTTTGAGACAATCTCAAATAAAAAAGACTTACTAACCGCCTTTCTTCGCTCCCGCCTGGCAATCGTTGACGAAACCAACGACTCTGAGGAGGTGCTCGATCTGGTCAAGTTCTACGATTACGACGCGATCCTGTTGCGACTATCCGAAAACCGGTTGGGAGACCTTGAGCTCATCCGCAAGCTACGCGTCTCCCGCGTGCGCGCACCACTCATAGCCATTGCCCGCTCGATGAGCGAAGCCGTCCGCCTGCGCGTGTTGCAAACCGGCGCGGACGATCTGATCGTGGATGCCCTCTCCCACGAGGAAATCTTCATGAAGGTACAAAACCTGATCCGACGCTCCCGCGGCTTCCAGGAAAATGCGGTGCGGCTCGGCCGGGTCAAAATCAATATGAACGCGAAAAAAATCTACGCTAACGGCAAGCCCGTCACCTTGACCAAGAAGGAATACCAGATCGCCGAAATTTTGGCGCTGCGCAAAGGCGTCGTGCTGAGCAAGGAAGCGATCCTCGACCATCTCTATGGCGGACTTGACGAACCAAATCCCAAAATCATCGATGTTTTCATCTGCAAAATCCGCAAGAAGTTGCAAGCCTTGGGTGTGGAAGATTTCATCGAAACCAATTGGGGCCGGGGTTACATGGCTATTGACCACCGACAGGAAACCCAAAACCTCGCTTCCTCATCCCCGCATCTAGCGCAAAACCCAGCCCGGATCATGGCCTGAAACACCTCAGCTCAAGTCAAATGGGAGGTCATGCAAAAATAGCATAACACGAATAGCTTTATCTGACTTAAACGCGGTTCGCTACGCTCAACTTGGAGTGTGTCTGATGCATCGCACGTGCCGCGAACCTAGATGGCCGAGAATGGCCTGGGTACAGTAACGACGAGACGCATCCTGGTAGAATCGGCTTCATCTGGAGCCGGGATCAATTGGGAGAGTTTTGATGTTGCTGCTAGAACGGTTCATAACAATGCGAAGTCCTCAAACAAACATTTGAACCAAGCCACCGCTTGAGGAAGCGCGCAACGCGCATGTCTTAAACTTCCTTCCTTTCCAAGTTCATGGCGGGCTGGACCATGCCTGCCTCCGTTTGCTGGGGACTATTACAATGAGCCTGATCGAAAACCGCGCGGCCGTGGGCCCGCTGCACCGCCATATCTCGCTACGCGCCCAGGAAAAAATCCTCCCCAGCGTCAACGAGATTGTGAAAACCCTCCGCCCGGAAGAGCCTCTGCATTGCGTGCGCCCCGGCGTCATCAGCAACACCGCCAGTGCTTTCTGCACCGCCTTCAATGGCGATGTGCTCTACGCCGTAAAGTGCAACCCGGAACCCGCCGTGTTGCGCGCCGTGTGGGATGGCGGGGTGCGCCATTTCGATTGTGCCTCCATCTCCGAGGTCCAGCTTGTGCGCCGCCTGTTCCCCGGCGCTGAAATCCATTTCATGCACCCGGTGAAAGCCCGTTCCGCCATCCGCGAAGCCTGGATGCTGCATGGCGTACGCGATTTCGTGCTCGATTCGGCCGGCGAGCTTGATAAGATACTGCACGAGCTGAGCAGGCCGCAGACCACTAAGCCGGATACCAAACCCGGCCTGTTCATCCGCTTGGCCTTGCCGGAAACCGGTGCCGCCATCAATCTTTCCAAAAAATTCGGCGCCGAGCCGGAAACCGCCATCACCCTGCTGCGTGCCGCACGCCCACTCGCAGGCAAGCTCGGCCTCGCCTTCCATGTTGGCTCCCAATGCCTGGACCCGCAGGCTTGGCGCGATGCCATACAGCTCGCGGGCGAGATCATCCGCGCCGCCGGCGTGCGGGTGGATGTTCTGGATATCGGCGGTGGCTTCCCTGTTGCCTATACGGATATGGATCCGCCGCCGCTAGGTGCCTTCACGGCCGAAATCGACGCGGCCTACGATGCGCTGGCAATGCCTGGGCTGAAACTCTGGGCCGAGCCTGGTCGTGCCTTGGTCGGTGGCGGTGCCTCCGTGGTGGTGCAAGTGCAGATGCGCCGCGGCAACATGCTCTACATCAACGACGGCGTTTACGGCGCGCTCGCCGATGCCGGGGCCTTGCGCTTTCGCTTTCCCACCCGCCTGCTGCGGGCGGGCCGCAACCAGGGCGCGCCGGATACCCCTTTTGGCTTCTTTGGCCCCAGCTGCGACAGCCTGGACGTGATGAACGGCCCCTTCCTCCTGCCGGGCGATATCGCCGAGGGTGACTGGATCGAGATCGGCCAGCTCGGCGCTTATGGCACCTGCCTGCGCACCGCCTTCAACGGATTTGACCGCGCTAGCCTGGTGGAAGTCTGCGACCGCGCGATGCTGGAAACCGCGGGCTACGAACTTCAAGAGGGCTAGCGCCTGATCGGCTCAAGTTGAATCGCGGAGCGAGCTGATGAAGGTAAAGCAGACTCTATATCAATGTGTTAAATGGCGATTAAGGCATGAAATTATCCCGTAAGACGGGTCAATTTCATGCCATCCCGTTCTAACAATCTGCTGCAAAACCCTCGCATTTGGCTGAATTGACTGACCCTTTTCTCTCCATGAGGGGGATGTCGTGCGCGGTCGGTCTGGTTCAGAGACGGGCTTCGCCCATAATCGCGAATGGCACGCCGACCATGCTCGAGCGCCGCACCTCACGCCAGCGCCTCACGCT
>JAKAZY010000056.1 GCA_021826425.1 Pseudomonadota bacterium | reverse complement strand
GCGGCAAAGCCAGCGCCCCACCCCGCCCGAACTGCGCATGCACACACACAGGGGATAGTTGCCGGAACCGCTCCAGCCCCGGCACCAGGCCAAACTGCTTGTAAACCAGCCCTTGCGCGCCGGTGAGTAACGGCCCCAGCGCCATGCCTTCCGGTAACGGCCCAGGCTGCCTGTGCCGCCCCACCCAAAGCGGCGAAAGCCGGGAGAACCCGATATATTGCCGGCGCAGAAACGCCACCTCGGACGGAGGAAACAGCCTGTCCCGATAGGCGAGGAGCACGCGTTGTTCAGCCATAACCCGGCTTTGGCGCAGGCTTTGCTGCAGCGCAAGGCAAATTTGCCCGTTTGGCTGAACAGGGTTAACAACCCCACACCCTAACCTATTTATCGGAACCCTGATGCAGGACAGCAAACTCAGGCAAATTGCGCTGCTGGCCACGCTGCTTGTGCCGCTGGGGCTGCTGCATGCCTTCGTGCTGACGGAGATCTGCATCGCCGTTACAGATGTGCTGTTTTTAATCCACTGCCTCACCACCAGGGATTTCTCCTGGGTGCGCCGGGGCTGGGTAAAAATCGCGCTGCTCTGGTGGGTCTGGCTGCTGCTCTGTTCCACGCCACTGCCCTGGCCGGGCTTCGGCTCGGCCGGATGGCAGATGGGTTTTGTGCAGGCCTTCGTCGTCATCCGGCTGATCCTGTTCACCGCCGCCTTGCAGGATTGGGTGCTTACCACGCCGCAAAGCCGCCGCGTCGCGGCTGTTATGATTTCCCTCTCGGCACTCTGGATCGGCATCGAAGCCTGGCAGCAATATCTCACTGGGCGGAATATTTTCGGTGATCCTCGCTGGGGCGACGGCTCCCTCACCGGGCCATTCTGGAAGCCGCGCGCGGGCGCGCTCTATGCCCATCTCCTATACCCCGCCATGCTACCGACGGTGGCGGCCCTGCTCGGCTCTTCCCGGAGAACGCGCTATTTCCAGGGCTTGGCCCTGGCGGTGGCGGGCATCGTCACCGCGGTGCTTATCGGCCAGCGCATGGGCGTGGTGCTGGCGGTGGTGGGGCTCGCCGTCGCGTTCATTTATCTGCCCCGGCTGCGGTTTCCCGCCGCCATCGCGGCCATGGCGGCTGCGGCTTTCCTGCTGGCCACGCCCATCCTCTCGCCAGCAACCCACCGCAAGCTGGTGGGCGAAACCGATCGGAACATGAGCCATTTCTCCCAAAGCCCCTATGGCGAACTTTACACGCGGGGAACGGTGATGGGCCTGCAATCCCCCTGGCATGGTTGGGGCTATAACGGCTTCCGGGAAGACTGCCCGCAGCCGCGCTTCGATGGCGGATTGCCGGCACTGCATATCCCGCCCACGCAGCTAGGGCTGGGTGCCTGCAATCTGCATCCGCATAATTACTACATCCAATCCTTCACGGATGCCGGGCTGCCAGGGCTGGTTCTATTCATGCTGCTGGCAATATGGTGGCTGAAAGACCTGGCGGCGGGGCTATGGTGCCACCGCTCGCCCCGGCAGATCTCCGTGCTGGCGGGCGTCGCCACTTTTCTCTGGCCCATTGGTTCCACGGATGAATTTCCTACCCTTTATATACTCGGCTGGTTCTTCTTCCTGCTCGGCCTTGGCCTTGCCCTGAAACGGGAAAATGACTGAAGCCTCCGCCGCACCGCGCCTGCAAGCCTTGCGGGACGAGGTTTAAGCGTTACATCCTCTCCCAGAATCATGATTTGTGGGTTTTAAAAATGTCTGATCTCGTTCCTGTCACCGTCCTCACCGGCTATCTGGGTGCGGGCAAAACCACGCTGCTCAACAACATCCTCACCGGCACGCACGGCAAGAAATATGCTGTTGTCATTAACGAGTTCGGCGAGCTGGGCGTGGATAACGACCTCGTGGTGGATTCCGACGAGGAAGTGTTCGAGATGAATAACGGCTGCATCTGCTGCACTGTGCGCGGCGACCTCATCCGCATTATCGGCGGGCTGATGAAGCGTTCGGCCAAGCTGGACGGCATCATCGTCGAGACCACCGGCCTCGCCAACCCTGCCCCGGTGGCGCAGACCTTCTTTGTGGACGAGGATGTGAAGGCCAAAACCCGGCTGGATGCCGTAGTCACGGTGGTGGACGCCAAGCATTTCCTCAGCCGGCTGGAGGACAGCCCCGAAGCCGCCGACCAGGTGGCCTTTGCCGATGTAATCGTGCTGAACAAGCTGGATTTGGTGAGCAAGGAGGAACTTGCCACGGTGGAAGCCAGGATCAAATCCATCAACCCCTATGCCGAGATCAAAACCGCCACCAAGGGCGATGTGCCAGCAGACCAGCTGCTCGGCCTGGGCGCGTTCGATTTGAAGCGCGTGCTCGCCAATGTGCCGGATTTTCTCGAGGAAGACAGCCACACCCATAACGAGCACCTGACCAGCATCAGCCTCTCCACCGACAAACCGCTCTCGGCGGAAAAATTCAACGCCTGGATCGGCCATATTCTGCAAAGCCAGGGGCAGAATATTCTGCGCACCAAGG
The DNA here is from genome assembly GCA_021826425.1 of Pseudomonadota bacterium. Lineage (GTDB taxonomy): Bacteria > Pseudomonadota > Alphaproteobacteria > Acetobacterales > Acetobacteraceae > Acidocella. The sequence goes on along the minus strand of JAKAZY010000056.1, from coordinate 9,086 downwards.
GTATTCTCTCTTATGAAGGCGAGAACAGGCGCTTTGCCTTCCAGGCTGTGCATATGATGGCGGATGGGGATTTTCTGGCGCCCTGGAAGCCTGATGAGAAGCGCGTCAGCCGCATCGTGTTCATCGGGCGGGATTTGAACCGCCCGCAATTGCGCCGCGGCTTCGAAAGCTGCGCGGCCGAGAGCAATATGCGTTTAGATTGACGCGGCGGCGTCAATCTAAACGCACGAAATTGCTCGCTCAAACGCAAAACTAGAGGGCGATCCACGCTTTAAAGCGTTATTCGGCGCGCTGCTCACCCACCAGCGCCCGCGCGAATTCCGTGGCGTCGAACGGGCGCAGATCAGCAATTTGTTCGCCCGTGCCCACCGCATGAATGGGCAACGAAAATTTCTCTGCCAGCGCCACGACAATGCCGCCGCGCGCGGAGCCATCCAGCTTGGTCACGATCAGCCCTGACAAATCTACCATCTCTTTAAAAATGCCCACCTGCGTCACCGCGTTTTGGCCGGTGGTGGCGTCCAAAGTTAGTAACGTGGCATGGGGGGCGGTGGGGTCCAGCTTGCGGATGACGCGGATGATCTTGCGCAACTCCTCCATCAATGCGGTCTTGTTGTGCAGCCGCCCGGCGGTGTCTATCAGCAGCACATCGGCCCCGGTTTTTTGCGCCCGGCTCAGTGCGTCATGCGCCAGGGAAGCAGGGTCTGTGTTCGCAGGCGCGGTGACAACCTCACACCCGGCACGGCTCCCCCAAACCTGCAACTGCTCCACGGCGGCGGCGCGGAACGTGTCCCCCGCTGCCAGCATTGGGGTGAGGCCCTGCTCACGGTAAACGGAAGCCAGCTTGCCGATGGTTGTGGTTTTGCCGGCACCATTCACGCCCACCATCAGGATCACATAGGGCTTGTGGCTCGTATCCAGCTCCAAAGGCCGGGCAACAGGAGCGAGGATTTCGGAAATCTCCGCCGCCAAAGTTTCGCGCACCTCCTCATCTGTGACTTCCTTGCCAAACCGCGTGGAGCGGAAGCCCTTGATGATGCGCGCTGCCACAGCGGGACCGAGATCGGCGGCGATGAGCTGTTCCTCCAGCTCTTCCAGCGCCTGATCATCCAGCTTGCGCTTGGTGAACACACCGGTGATACCGCCGGTGAGCTTGGCGGCCGAGCGGGAGAGGCCGGATTTCAGCCGGGAAAAAAACGAGGACACGGCCATTGTTACAGAATCCCAGGCAGTTCGCCGGCAAAGGCGGCCTCGGCAGGGCCGCGCATCAGCACGTTTCCGGTTTCTGCCCAGGTGATGAGCAGCTCGCCGCCATCCATCTCCACGGTAGCAGAGCGGCCGGTGAGCCCCCGGCGGCTGGCATTGACCAAAGCCGCGCAGGCGCCAGAGCCACAAGCCAGGGTCAGCCCCGCCCCGCGCTCCCATACCCGCAGGCGAATGCGCGAGGGGCTGTCTATCCGCGCGAAGCCGATATTGGCACGCTCGGGGAACAGGCGGTTCTTTTCCAGCATCGGGCCGATGGTCTCGATGGGCAGATGCTGGAAATCATCGATAAAAAAGGTCGCGTGCGGGTTGCCCATGGAGCAGGCGGCGGGGTCTGAAACCGGGCCAAGGCTGAGCGGCAGATGCAGCGTGTCGGCAGGGTGGGAGAGCGGAATGTCGCCCCATTCCAGATGCGGCGGCCCCATATCCACCTCGACCAGGCCTGGCCCCAGGATTTCGGATTTCAACAGGCCCGAAATCGTGCGGATGCTTACCTCCCGCGCGCCGGTTTCCTCCGCCAGCAAGGCGGCCACACAACGCGTGGCATTGCCGCAGGCACCGCTTTCCGTGCCATCGGCGTTCAAGATGCGCATGAAGGCATCCGCCCCGGCCTCGTCAGGCTCTATGATGATGAGCTGATCGCAGCCCACCCCACGCTGGCGGTCGGCAATGTGGCGCACGGTTTCGGGCGGCAAGGCCAGCTTGGTGGTGCGGCCATCCAGCACCACGAAGTCGTTGCCAGCACCGTGCATCTTCAGGAACGGGAGCGGAAGCATGACCCTTCCTTACCCTGCCGTGCCGGGCGCGGCAAACGCCCGGCACCCGGCGCGTTAGTACATCGCGGAGGTGACGGAGCGCAGGTTACGCTCCTCCAGCGCCCTTCCGGTGCCCAAAGCCACGCATTGCAGCGGGTTTTCAGCCACCATCACCGGCAGGCCGGTGGAAATGCGCAACACCTCATCCAGCCGGTGCAGCAGCGCGCCGCCGCCGGTGAGCATGATGCCCTTATCGACAATATCCGCCGCCAGCTCCGGCGGGGTGTTTTCCAGCGCCACCTTGATCGCCTCGACGATCTGCCCCACCGGCTCGGCCAGGCTCTCGGCGATCTGGCGTTGCGTCACCATAACCTCGCGCGGCACGCCGTTGATAAGGTCGCGGCCCTTGACGAAGCGGCTGGGGCCGTCCTGGTTGCTGTCCATCCAGGCGGCGCCGATATCCATCTTGATCCGCTCGGCGGAGCTTTCGCCGATGAGCAGGTTAAACGTCCGGCGGATATAGGAGATGATCGCCTCGTCCAGCTTGTCGCCGCCCACGCGCACAGAGCGGGCATAGACGATACCGCCCAGCGAGATCACCGCCACCTCCGTGGTGCCGCCGCCGATATCGACGATCATGGAGCCGGAGGGTTCGGTGACCGGCAAATTGGCGCCGATGGCAGCGGCCATCGGTTCCTCGATCAGCAGCACTTTGCGTGCGCCGGCACTTTCAGCGGATTCCTGAATGGCGCGGCGCTCAACGGCGGTGGAACCGGAAGGCACGCAGATGATGATCAGCGGCGAGGCATAGCCGCGGCGGTTATGCACCTTGCGGATGAAGTGCTTGATCATCTCCTCCGCCACCTCGAAATCGGCGATCACGCCGTCGCGCAGCGGCCGGATGGCCTGGATGTTGCCCGGCGTGCGGCCCAGCATCAGCTTGGCGTCCTCACCCACGGCCAAAACCTGCTTGCGGCCCTTCATGTCCTGGATTGCGACGACGGAAGGCTCCGCCAGCACGATCCCGCGTCCCTTCACATAAACCAGGGTGTTTGCGGTGCCGAGATCGATCGCCATGTCGGCCGACATCAGGCCGAGAAGTCTGGAAAACATCAAAACCCTTTCCGGCGGGCAGCTCCCAGGCGGCGCCGCTTTCTAAAATTTGCCGTGATGGCCGCTGGGCTTACAGCCCGTTTAGCACTGGGGCAAGCCTCAAACCGGCGCTTCATCCGCCATATTTTCCGCCCTGGCGGGGAGTTTGCCAGGAAGTCTGATTCATCAAGGAGATACGAAGCCGCGCGCAGAGAAACCCTGCCGAAAACTGGACGTGACATGAACGAGTCGTCACGCGCAGGGCCGCTGCTTGAAATTCGCGACAAGGGTTAAATATCCAAAACGTTTCCGTTAGGGGAGTTTTGTTAACATGCTACGTAAAATTTCGACCGCGATGGTTCTGACAGCGTCTTTGACGGCGCTTGCCGGCTGCGGCTACTCGCCTGGCCACCGCGCGCTGACAGGTGGTGCCATTGGCGCTGGCGGGGGCGCGATTATCGGCGCTGCCACCGGCCTTGGACCAGGCACGGGCGCGTTGCTTGGCGCGGGTGCCGGGGCGCTGGCCGGGGCCGCAACCTCCCATGACCAGCTTAACCTCGGCAACTGATATTTGTCTTAAGGCCCCTGGGTGCACCCCTGGGGCCTGTTATCCTGGTTATGTGACGGTAACCACGACCACGTGGTCGGCATCTACCTCTTGTAAAGCCTGGAATAGCGCGCTCAGCGCCTCTAGCATCGCATCGCCCGCACCTTTCTCTTCCTCGTCCGTGAAATCTGCATAGGCTTCGGCGAGTTCCTCGGCGGAAAAATTTTCGGGATCGAGCTGCTCTAGGTATTTTTTCTGGTCTTCTAGGGTGAGAATGAACACCAGCGCGGCGGTGGCCTCTGCCAGCTCGGCAACAATGGCATTCTCGCTGGTTTCCAGGTCGATGTCATAATCCTCCGCCAGCACCGGCAACAGCACGGAGAATATCTCCCCATCCTCCTCGAATTCCACAACGGATGTACCGTTGGCAGCCAAGAAATCTGCCAACCCCTGCGGATCGTCCCCGGTCGCGGCGTTGGCAATTTCCTTCAATTCTTCTTTTGGCAAACGGATGAAGGTTGCAGTGGCCGGCATGCGGTGTTCCCCTTTCTATTGACCTCTTCTTATCAACCCTGGCGGGGGGTTGTCAGTACCTTTGCCTCTTGGCCCATTCGCCCTTGCACGCTAAATGCGCCGGTTGAACAAACAGGAGGACCTGCATGACTGAAGAAACACATAGTTTCGGCACCGAGGTGGGCCGGCTGCTCGACCTGGTGGTTCACTCGCTTTACTCGGACCGGGAGATTTTCCTGCGCGAGCTGGTGGCCAACGCCGCCGACGCCACGGACAAGCGCCGGTTTCTCGCCCTTTCCGACGGCACGCTGGCTTTGCCCGAAAACGCCGCCATCCGCATCAGTGCGGATAAAGCCGCCAAGATCATCCGCATCGAGGATAGCGGCATCGGCATGAGCAAGGAGGAGCTGGCAGAGAATCTCGGCACCATCGCACGCTCCGGCACCGCTGCGTTCACCAGCCAGCTCGCCAGCGCCAAGCCCGAGGAACGGCCCAACCTGATTGGCCAGTTCGGCGTGGGGTTCTATTCCGCCTTCATGGTGGCGGAGCGCGTGGAAGTTATTTCCCGCAAGGCGGGACACGATGAAGCCTGGGAATGGATTTCCGACGGGCGGGGCGAATATACCCTGAAGTCCGCCAGCCGCGAGGCACCCGGCAGCACCATCATCCTGCATGTGAAGCCGGACGCGGAGGAGTATCTAGAGCCGGTCCGCCTGAAGACCATCATCCGCAAATGGGCGGACCATATTACTTTGCCGGTGGAGATCGAGGAAGACGGCAAGTTCGAAACCGCAACAGAGGGCAAGGCGCTCTGGCGCAAGAACCGCTCGGAGATCACGCCCGAGGACTATGCCGATTTCTACCGCCATGTCGGGCATAATTTCGACGAACCCTTCGCTACCATTCATTGGCGCGCGGAAGGCACGGTGGAGTTCAACGCGCTGCTTTTTATCCCTTCCCAGAAGCCCTTCATGCCCGTGGAGGAAAGCCGCGAGAGCAAATTGCGGCTGCATGTGAAGCGCATGTTCATCACCGATGACGCTAAGCTTCTGCCGAACTGGCTGAATTTCGTGGTCGGCGTGGTGGATACGGAAGATCTGCCGCTGAACGTCTCCCGCGAGATTCTGCAATCCACCCCGGTGCTGGAGAAAATCCGCAAGGCGCTGGTGAACCGGGTGCTGACCGAGCTGAAATCCAAGGCCAAGGACGCCGAAGCGTTCAAATCCTTCCTGGAGAATTTTGGCAGCGTGATGAAGGAGGGGATCTACGAGGATACCGGCCACGCCGCCGAGATTGCTGGCCTGCTGCGCTTTGCCTCCACCAAGGAGGACGCCACGACGCTCGAAGATTACATCGCCCGCATGCCGGAGGGGCAAAGCGACATCTATTACCTCGCCGGGGACGCCGCGCATCTCAAAACCTCTCCGCAGCTCGAAGGCTTCGCCGAGAAAGGCTTTGAGGTGCTGCTGCTGGGCGATGCCATCGATGCGTTTTGGCCGAGCCGCCTGGGCAGCTTCAAGGAAAAGAAGCTCGCCTCCGTCTCCCAGGTCGGCGATCTCTTTGCGGCGGCGCAGGTGCCGGAGGCCATCACCAATCTCTGCACCAAGCTGAAGGACGCGCTCGGGGCCGAGGTTTCGGAGGTTACCGCCTCTTCACGCCTGAAGGACAGCCCGGCGATGCTGGTAGCCGCAGAAATGGGGCCGGATTTAGCCATGCAGCGCCTTCTGAAGCGCGCCGGACGCCCGGTCTTCGGTCTTCCGCCGAAGCTGGAGATCAACCCTACCCACCGGCTGGTGGAGGCACTGGCGGGCAAGGATGATGTGAAGGAGGCCGCCAGCCTGCTGCTCAACCTCGCCAGGCTGCAAGATGGCGAATTGCCGGAGAACCCGGCGGAATTCGTCAAGCAGGTCGCCGCCGCGCTGGCGCAAAATAACTGAACATTCACAACACAGGGGAACTTCCAACAAGAGTTCCCCTGCTACCGGTAAATTAAAATTGGATCCTGAACGCCTTTGACCTGGATCAATGGTGAACGGCTTTAAAGATGTATTTTGTAAATATCTTTAACCGGGTATCAAGGGCGAATGCATGTTTTGTTTTCAATGTGAGCAGACCGCGCGGCAGGATGCACAAGCGGGCTGCGCCAGCGCCAAGGGCGTTTGCGGCAAGGATGAAGCGACAGCGGATTTGCAGGATTTGCTGATCTACCAGCTCAAAGGGCTCGGTGAGCTGAGCAGCCGGTTGCATGGGCGCGGAACGCCGGACCGGGCCGCCGATAGCTTTATTCTCTATGCATTGTTCACCACCCTCACCAATGTGAATTTCAACCGTACGGTTTTCACCGGGCTTATCGCTGAAGCAGCGCAGTTGCGTGACCGGCTAAGCACTACCCTGGAAGCGACGGGAGAGACGCTGCACGGACTAAGCGCGGCGGCGCATTTTGCCCCAGCGGCAGACCTCACCGGGCTGCTGGCGCAGGCCAATATCGCCTCGGTGCGAGCCGGGCTGGAGCTTGTCGGCGAGGACGTGATCGGGCTGCGCGCGCTCATACTATATGGGCTGAAAGGTGTGGCCGCCTACGCCCACCATGCCGAAGTGCTGGGCGAAAAACGCGAGGAAATTTACGCTGGCATTGCGCACGCGCTGGATTTTCTGGCGCATGACCCGGCCGATATCGGCCTGCTGCTGGAAGAAGCCCTGGCGCTGGGCCAGCTGAACCTGACCGTGATGGAAGCGCTGGATGCCGCCAACACCGGCAGCTTCGGAACGCCCACCCCCACTCAGGTGCGCACCACCCCGGTGGCCGGCAAGGCGATTTTGGTTTCCGGCCATGATCTGCGCGATTTGCATAAGATCCTGGAAGCCACACAGGGCAAGGGCATCAATGTCTATACCCATGGCGAGATGCTGCCCGCCCACGGCTACCCGAAACTGCACGCCTATCCGCATCTGGCCGGAAATTACGGCGGTGCCTGGCAGAATCAGCAGCAGGAATTTGCCGACTTCCCCGGCCCGATCGTGATGACCTCGAATTGCCTGATCGAGCCGCGCCCGTCCTATCGCAACCGCATCTTCACCGCCGGGCCGGTGGGCTGGCCGGGGGTGCGCCATATCCAGAATGACGATTACACCCAAGTCATCCAGGCTGCGCTGGCGCTGCCGGGCTTTGCCGAAACCGCGCCGAAAAAGACCCTTCTGGTCGGCTTCGCGCGCGAAGCGGTGCTGGGCGCGGCGGAAACCGTGATCGAGGCCGTGAAGAGCGGCGCCATCAAGCATTTCTTCCTGATCGGCGGCTGCGACGGCGCGGCACCCGGGCGCAATTATTACACCGATTTCGCCGACCATGCCCCGGCCGATACCGTGCTGCTGACCCTGGGTTGCGGCAAATACCGCTTCAACAGCCATGAGTTCGGCAATATCGGCCCGCTGCCGCGGTTGCTGGATGTTGGCCAGTGCAACGATACCTACTCCGCCATCCAGATCGCCAGCGCGTTGGCGGGGGCGTTTGGCTGCGGGGTGAACGATCTGCCATTAACACTGGTGGTTTCGTGGTTCGAGCAGAAGGCGGCGGCAGTGTTGCTGACATTGCTGGCGCTGGGCCTGCGTAATGTGCGGCTGGGGCCGAGCCTGCCCGCCTTCTTAACGCCGGCGCTGTTGAATGTGCTGGTGGACAAATTCGGCGTGCAGCCCATCACCAGTGCCGAGGCGGATATCGCCGCAGCACTGGCCCGCGCGGCCTGAGCATGGTGGCTGGCCGGGCGGGCGCGTCCGGTCAGCCCATTTGAAGGACAAATGAATGAACCTCACCTTACTGACCCGCGACGAGGTGCGGTTGGAGATAGCCGCCACCGCCGGCCAGAGCGCTCTGGAAGCCGCCGAGGCGGCGGGGCTTTACCCCGCCGCCATGTGCCGGGACGGGCAATGCGGCCAATGTGCCGCGCATGTGGTTTCTGGCACCTATGAAATGGGACCGCATAGCCCGGCCGCCTTACCGCCGGAGCCAGGTGGCGTGCTGCTCTGCCGATGCGTGCCCACCAGCGACCTGACCGTGGTGCTGCCTTATGGCGATACGCAGTTGCCGCGCCATAGCGTGCCGGTGCGCCAGGCCGTGATCGAAACGCTGCACCCTGCCGGAGCGGCGGCGATGAGCCTGGTTCTGCGGCTGCACCCGGATGCCGCTTTGGGCCAGACGGCCGATTTTCTGCCCGGCCAGTATATGGAGCTGCGCCCGCCGGGCATGGCGATCAGCCGGGCTTATTCGCTGGCCAATCTGCCGAACTGGGACGGGACGCTGGAATTCCTGATCCGTCTGGTGCCGGATGGCGCCTTTTCCGGCTGGCTGGCGCAAGTTGCAAAGCCAGGCGACAGGCTGGAGCTGCGCGGCCCGCTCGGCCAGTTCACGCTCGACGAAGCCAGCCTCCGGGCGCGCTGGCTGGTGGGGGGCGGTTGCGGTTTTGCCCCGCTGCTATCCCTGCTGCGCCAAATGGCGGAATTTCAGGATACCACGCCAGTTCGGCTGATTTACGGTGTGAATGTCGCCGAGGAGTTATTGCCAAACGATATCTTCGCGCCGCTGCAAGAGGCTTTGCCTCAGCTAAACATAACCTTTGCGGTTTGGCGCGGTGCCCCCGGCGCCAACGCCGTGCAGGGCAGCACGGCGGAAATTTTAGAGAATCTGCTCGCCAGCACTGAAACACCGCCCGATATTTATGTCTGCGGACCGCCTAAAATGGTGGAAACCGTGTTGGACGCCGCGCGCCGGGCGGGCGTGCCGGAAACGCAGCTTTTCTGCGAAAAACTCTAGAGCCGGATGATTTTAGATCGAATCACGCAGTGATCCGCTCTAAAATCTGAATCCACCTCTAAAACAATAAAGTAGAGGGCGATTCAACTTGAACCGATCAGGCTCTAGCTGG
>JAKAZY010000055.1 GCA_021826425.1 Pseudomonadota bacterium | reverse complement strand
TCCCAGCCTGCGGCACGATTGCAGAAATCGGGCTCGAAGAGATAATGGCTGGTCATCGCCTGAAAGGTAAGCATTCGGCGTGGGCCGCAGGCGGTTTCTGTAGATCAGGCTGCAGCGTGGATAGCTGAGGCGGTAGGCTTCCAATTCCACGGCAGCAATTCGTCGAGGCGATGCGCGGGGTGAGCGGCGATGCGGGCCAGGACATCTGCCAGCCAAGCCTGTGGATCGACGCCGTTCATTTTGGCCGAGATGATGAGGCTGTACATGGCGGCGGCCCGTTGGCCGCCACGGTCGGAGCCGCAGAACAGCCAGGATTTTCTGCCCAAAGCGATCCCTCTGAGCGCCCGCTCGGCGGCATTGTTTGAGAGACAGACGCGCCCCTCGTCCAGGAACAGGGTGAAGGCATCCTGGCGCTTGAGAATGTAATCGATGGCCTTGGCGAGATCATGGCCGCGGCTGAGTTTGGCGCGCTGTTCGCGCATGTAGACCAGCAGCTCGTTCACGAGCGGCTTGCTCAGTGCCTGGCGAACCTCCCTGCGTTCATCCGGCGTTTTGCCATTGATGGGTCGCTCGATCTCGAACAGCGCGTCGATGCGGCGCACGATCTCGATCGCAATGGGTGAGAGGGGAATTTCCTTTTTGCCCGCGGCGCGCCGGCGTGCGTTTTCATCGAGATCGGCCATGATGAAGAACGGACGCCGCGCATGAACCCAGCAGGCCGCCTCGACGATAAGGCCGGGACTGCGGCCGGGCGCATAGAGCTGGCGATATCCATCAAAAGCGTCGGCCTGGAAGATCCCGGAGTAGCTGGTCAGATGCTGCCGCGGATGTTCGCCCTTGCGATCGCGGGAATAATAAAACATCGCCGCCGGCGGAGCCGGCCCACCGAAGGGGCGGTCGTCGCGGACACAGACCCAACATCGGCCCGTGTCGGTCTTGCCCACCGCCAGAACCGGCACGGTCGTGTCGTCGCCATGCAGACGTTCGGCGGCCAGGACATGGGATTCCAAAAGCCTGCTCAGCGGCGCCAGCGCCGTGCAAGCCGCCCCCACCGCGTCGGCCATTGTCGAGAGGCTGATTGGCACACCCTCGCGCGCATAACGCTCGGCCTGCCGGTTGAGCGGCTGGTGCTGGCCGAATTTCTCGAACAGGATCATCGCCAGCAGGCTCGGCCCCGCCCAGCCGCGCGGGATGACATGGAACGGCGCCGGCGCTTGGCTGATCTTTTCGCAATCCCGGCAGGTGAATTTCTCCCGCACCGTCTCGATCACCTTCCATTGGCGGGGGATCGAATCCAGGGTTTTGGTCACATCCTCGCCCAGCTTGCGCAGCCGCGTGCCGCCGCAACATGCACATGCCGTAGGCGGTGTGATAACCACGCGCTCACGCGGGAGATGCTCGGGGAAGGTATTCCGCTCAGGCCGCTGGCGCGTGAACCCCGCGACGGACGTGACCGACGCGGTGGCGATTTCAGCGGCCAGTTCGTCCTCGGTGGCGCTGGCTTCCAGCTCCTCGAACGCGAGCGCCAACTGCTCGATGAGCAAGGACGAGCGTTCCGACCGGGGGCCGTAGATTTGGCGCTCAAGCTTGGCGATCCGCAGCTTCTGGTGCGCGATCAGGGCCAAATCCTCCGTCGCCTTGGCACGCGCTACCGCGAGTTCGGCGGCTACTTTCTGCGCCCTGGTGCGCTCGCTCATCAGCGCCGCCTTCAGCGCGTCGATGTCATCCGGCAGGGCTTCTGGATCGGCATCCATGCTGCGATAGAATCACAGATTTCGCCTGTCGGCACCTATAAAATTACCGTACGCGGTATTATCCGGCGCTCGCAGGCCGCCAGGTGTGACGCGGATTTCTCCAATCGATTCCGTCGAGCATGTAGCCGAGCTGCGCGGCCGAGATCGCCAGCACACCGTCGCGCGGTGATGGCCAGGTAAAGCAGCCCTTCTCCAACCGTTTGGCGTAAAGCGACATGCCGATGCCATCATGCCAGAGGATTTTGATCAGATCACCGCGGGCACCTCTGAACACGTAAAGATCACCGGCATGCGGATCACGGCCAAGGGCCTGCTGCACCTGCAGCGCCAGACCATTCATGCCACGCCGCATATCCGTCCGGCCCACCGCCAGCCAGACATTCACACTCGAAGGAAAGGCAATCATCGCCGTTCCAACGCGTCCAGTACCGCACGCAGCGCCGCCGACTTGATATTACCGCCGACCCGCACACGGTAACCGCTTGGCAGTTCAATTTCTATGGCATCGGCAGTGGACGCCGGCGGGGGAGCAGGCGGAGGCGGTAGTGCCGCGGGCGGTTCCGGCGTCACAACCACCGGCAAAAGCTGCGGCTGCGACACCTTCACATCCGATACCTCTGCATAGCGCTTGCGCCAGGTGAAAACCTGGTTGGTGTTCACATCATATTGCCGGGCAACCATCGACACAGAAGCGCCAGGCACCGCACATGCCGCCACAATCTCGCGCTTCAACGCCTCAGGCCAGACCTTATGCCGACGCTTCACACGCAAACTTGTGTCCATTATCTCAGTCGTGGACACTTTCCACCTTCAGGTTACACTCCCCAAAGCCTGACCCAACCGCCAAAATCCAGGAAGGCGGCCCTTCTCGGAGGGATACCTTGATGTAGGTGGCGTCGAGCCAGATGTAGGGCCAGTCGCCCTCGATGGGCCGGGTGAGGAAGGCGCCAATACGCTCATCGATCTCGCCGCACAGGCGCGAGACCTGGCTTTTGCTGACGCCCTCCAGCCCCACGGCCTTGACCAGATCATCAACCGAACGTGTTGAAATACCTTGGATATAGGCTTCCTGGATAACCGCCGTCAGCGCCTTCTCGGCCATCCGGCGCGGCTCCAGAAAGGTCGGGAAATAGCTGCCCCGGCGCAGTTTGGGAATGCGCAGCTCGACCGTGCTGGCCCGGGTCCCCAGTCGCGCTCACGATAGCCATTGCGCTGGTTGCGACGCTCAGGCGCACGTTCGCCGGGGGCGGCGTTGCGGCAATGTTACTTATTTCATGGCACCCATTAGCCAGAATAGTTAAGGCGACGAATTTGTCGTTAACTTCAATTCTGTAAAAGCTGTCGCCGTTACCTCTTACTATTGTGTGCCAACATCTCAGCGAAAGTCTCCAATAGACAAAGGAGAGTCTCCATGATCGATAAAGATCACCACAACGAGCGCATAGAACCGATACTTTTAGAGAACTTCGCTCACGGTCCAAATGCTGTTGACGTCCTGCAAGCGAAAGGTTTGTGCCGACGGCGTCGCTGGATTACGACTCGCGTGAAAATCCCAATGGGAGTATTTGTGATAGAAAATGCATCAAAAAATGAACTCACATTAGATGGCTCGTCTAATAGTAAAGATGTCATTCTTTCAACTGAATTGAGCTATCGTGACTATATTAATGTATCCGGTCTTGCTCCAGATCGAGGGCTTCGTGCTGGAGGTGGAGGCATACTTGTTCGTAATATTTGCGATGAAGCGGAAATTCTTTTGAGCTATCGTCAGAACTCCAATAACGCGGGAGATATTCCCAATATTCTTATCCGGCGCATCTCGAAGCGCAGTGAAGATTTTGGGAGCATGAACAATCATTCCTATACTAGCCTATCTGCAACATTGAACAAAGAGATATCATTGCAATTTTGCGATTCTGAGATAAAAGGTACGTTTAATCAGTGGTTGATGAGACCTGGAGCGCCGTACGGCATCGAGGGACTGCGAATTTCGATGCCAGTGGAGTTAGATAAAGAGGATATTCAATATAGGGCAATTTTCGGTCCTAAATGGCAATCACCCTGGAAATTTGGCAATGAATATTGCGGCTCAAGGGAGATTAATCTACCAATCAATGGGTTCACAATACAACTTAGCGATCGGGCGAAAGTATTATATACTTTATCATATTCGGGCTTATTCGCTAATGGAGTTGTTATTGGTCCCGTTGGAGTGGGCGAAGTTTGTGCTTCTCCTGACTTTCAGATTTTGGTCGGGATGCGAATATCTATCCATAAGACTAACTTTGATGGCGATGATCTATAACTGCCATTGCCATCAAAGCACGCTAGCATTTTGTAGTGAGACAAAGTTTTCATTGGTTTTGTGCCCTAGATGGATCATACTATTTCTAAAAATGGACATGTTTTGTTAAAGAGATAAAAATATATAGGTCTAGTTTAGAAATCGTGTTCAAAATAAAGTATGTATAGGCCATCACCATAAGCGTAGGTTGCAAATGCCTAAGAGTTATATATCAGGAACGCTTGAATCTTCCATCACCTTAGGTTCTGGACTTTACGGAACCGCATTAAGTATCACTTCAGCAGGCGTGGTCCAGGGTATCTCACCCGGTGGGACCGCCATTACCGGCGACGCGTCAGGCTTAACCTTGAACAATGCGGGTACCATTGAGGGTGCTGACGCACAAATGACCCTCATAACCGGATATTTCATTGGCCCCGCCGATTCTAGTGTTTATACGTACAGCAGCGTTGACTATAGCGCCGCGGGAGACGGCGTTAGTCTGGTGGGGGCTACATTCAGCAACACCGGCGTCGTGTTCGGTGGCACTGGGCCTTCGGCGATTGACACTGGCGTAGGATTGTATCTTGCTTATAGTTCTGGTGTAAATAGTGGTTTGATTCATGGCGGAGCGACGTGGGGCAAATTAGAAGCGTCCACGTTGGCCACAAACGGAGACGCCGCGTCCGGCGCCACTTTTGTCAGCGGTTACTTTCAAAATCAGGGCACTATACTTGGAGGAACAGGGTTGGCTGGTTCGGGGCCAGACCCTTATAATAATCTTGGAATGCAAGGCGGGGATGGCGGCACTGGCGTCATCGTGAAATCCGGTGCGATCCTAATGAATGCTGGCCTGCTTCAAGGAGGCCAGGGAGGTACTGGCGGAGCTGGAGGTACGTTTTCACAGTTACGCGCAGGCTTTCCTCCTTTGGAAACTTTCGCTGGCGGTGCGGGTGGGTTAGGTGGAGCGGGCGTCTATATTAGCGGCTCCACACTCGTTAACTCTGGTGTTATTACCGGCGGATTTGGCGGTATCGGTGGTTTGGGCCAAGCGCAGTTGACAGGTCAAATAGGGCAAGAGGGAGTAGGGGTTGTTATTCAGAGTGGCTTCCTAATTAATGCGGGAACAATTGTAGGAGGAAGCGACGCCGTTAGTTTTATAGGTGCAGGTACCCTACAAGTAGATGCGACATCGCAATTTATGGGTGCTGTACAAGCCGCTCCTGACCAAGGAGATACTCTGATACTATCTGGCACTGAAGGAGGGACCGCTTGGATAGGTAAGGAATTTCGAGATTTTTCATACTTGGATCTTTCTCAGGGGAGCTCCTGGACAATCGCAGGAGATGTAGCGGATCTCGAGACGATAAAAATTTCTGGACTGTCGAGTACCGATACAATTAAATTGTATGGCCTTACGACTTTGGCCTCGACCTATGTTTCCCAAAGTGGTGTAGAAATTGTATGGGGAACGAATAATTCTACCTTGTCTATCGAGGGAGGTATCAACGGCGCAGCATTGGTAGTTGCTCCTTGCTTTTGCCGCGGAACTCATATTCGTACTCCTCATGGAGAGGCGCTAGTCGAAGACTTGCGTATAGGCGATGCGGTCACAACCGCGTATACCGGTATCCAGCACATTAAGTGGATTGGCTTTCGCTCTTATACGAGTGGCTTTATATGTGATAATTCTTCTATTCTACCTATTTGCATTAAAGTCGATGCTCTTGGGGACGGTATACCACATCGCGATCTATGGGTTTCTCCCGATCACGCTATTGCTGAAGGTGGCGTGCTAGTTCATGCGTGGCGCTTGGTAAACGGCAAAACAATAGTGCAGGTTAATGCACTAGAAGAGCTCGACTATTTTCATGTGGAGCTTGAAGCGCATCAGCTTATTTTTGCTGAAAATTGCGCAGTAGAGACATTCAGGGATGCGGATTGTCGACATCGGTTTGAGAATGAATTAGAATACGTTGCATTATACGGTAAGACGGAGCCGATAGAGCCATGCCTTCCTCTCGTGGAAGGTGGCTTCCATTTATACAATATTCAGCGCCGACTTTCTACACGAGCTGGTATCGTTACGAAGTCAGTTGGAGATGGCCCTTTAAGGGGCAATCTCGACGAGCTCGGTCCAGAATGGCTGCGCGGATGGGCGCAAGACAGTTTATCTCCAGAGGAACCAATAGCTTTAGAAGTGATAATAAACGAAGTTCAAACGACCAAGATTCTAGCAAATTATTATCGGTCGGACTTGCGCGACGCCGGTCTTGGCTCTGGATGCCATGCTTTCCAAATGCGATTACCTTCGTATACGCGCTCTATCTTGGTCCGTCGCGTCTCGGACGGAAGAATCTTAGGCGCAAGCTCTGGGGCTTGTTAGCGGGCTATGTGAAGCACGCAGCATGTTGCGGCACATGGACCAGTTCGCCCACGCATTGCATGAAATCATGGCAGGAGATCTTTCACGGCGGCTTAGTATCCGCGACTCGGCGGAGGAGTTCGACCTGCTGGCAACTGAGATGAATGGTAAGCGTTAGCTAATGGTAAGCGTTAGCTGAGGACCGCGGCTGGTTGATCTTCGGCGGGTTTTTCCATGCTCCAGCTCCACGGAAGCAGCTCTTTGAGCCTGTGAGCTGGGTGTCCCTTTGCCATGCGGTCGATGACGTTGGCGAGATAGGCTTCTGGATCGAGGCCGTTGAGCTTTGCGGTTTCGAGGACGGTGTAGATGATGGCGACGCGGTTGCCACCAGCCTCGGAGCCGAGGAACAGATAGTTTTTTCGGGTGATGGCGATGCCGCGCAGGGCGCGCTCCGCAGGGTTATTGTCAATGCCGATGCGGCCATCAGTGGTGTAGAGGCACAAAGTTTCCCAGCGGCTGAGCGCGTAGTTTAGGGCCTTGGCAAGGTTGGTCTTGGCGGAGAGGCGCCGGTGCTGCTCCTGGAGATAGCGTTTGAGCTCGGTCAGCAGCGGGCGGGCCTGTTCCTGTCGGATCAATTCTCGGTGCCGGGTGGTCTCACCGTTGATCTTAGCCTCAATGGCGTAAAGTTCTCCGATCTGGCGCAGCGCCTCCTGGGCGATCGGCGATTTGGTACGTTCGAATTCATCTAACAGTTTTCGGCGCGCATGTGCCCAGCAGGCAGCATGTTGGATGCGCGGCGCATTGCGGCCCGGCGCTCGGCTCTCACGAGTCAGCGCGCCATAGCCGGTATAGGCATCGGCCTGGATGGTGCCTTCGAATTCCGCCAGGTGGTCGCCGGCCGCTCACCTTTGCGGTCTGGGCTGAAGCGATACCAGGCGGCAGGGGCGTGAGGCCCCTGCCAACTTTGCTCATCGGCCAGATAGACCCAGAGCCGTCCGGTTCTGGTGCGGCCGAGCCCAGGGCTGAGCAGTGGTACCGGCGTATCGTCGGCATGGATCACCGGCGCCGTTTTCACATGGGCACCGATCATGGCTGCCAGCGGCGCCAGCCACCAGGCGGCATGTCCTATCCAATCAGCCAGCGGGGCACGTTCAATGGCAATAGAGACGCACTGTAATGAGCTATCTTGTTGATTTCCACTGAGAAGTGACCCGGGAATTCCATCGAGATTTGACCCGCCTTTTGGTTATGATTTGGGTTTCATGATGGGGTCAAGGGCTGATTTTTTCCTTTCGCTTGGGGGATTTCTGCACTGAGCTGTTCTTGAACCTGAAGCTGTCATTGCCGGTCTCCAGGATATGGCAGTGATGCGTCAGACGGTCGAGGAGAGCGGTGGTCATTTTGGCATCGCCGAAGACTGCGGCCCATTCGCTGAAGCTCAGATTGGTGGTAATGGCGACGCTGGTGCGCTCGTAGAGTTTGCTGAGCAAATGGAACAGCAAGGCGCCGCCTGATGCGCTGAACGGCAGATAGCCGAGTTCATCGAGGATGACGAGGTCGGCATGGACCAGGCGGCCGGCGATTTGCCCTGCTTTTCCTTGAGCCTTTTCCTGCTCCAGAGCGTTGACCAGCTCGACGGTGGAGAAGAACCGGACGCGCTTTTTGTGATGCTCGACGGCCTGCACCCCGAGTGCGGTGGCGATATGGGTCTTGCCCGTGCCTGGGCCGCCGACGAGCACGACATTGTCACAGGGCTCGATGAAGTCGCAACGATGCAACTGGCGGACCAGGGTCTCATTGACCTCGCTGCTGGCGAAGTCGAAGCCGGCCAGGTCTCGATAGGCCGGGAAGCGGGCGGCCTTGAGCTGGTAGGCCATGGAGCGGACCTCGCGCTCGGCGGTCTCGGCCTTGAGCAGCTGAGAGAGCACCGGGATGGCGGCCTCAAAGGCCGGGGCGCCCTGCTGGGCCAGCTCGTCGACGGCCTGGGCCATGCCGTGCATCTTGAGGCTGCGCAGCATGATGACGAGCGCAGCGGCGGCGGGATCATGACGCATGGCGGGTCTCCCCTGTTTGGCGCAGGGTATCGTAGCGCTCGACATCGGCCCTGGGCTCATGGGCCAATGTCAACGCCTGCGGCGCGGTGATGACCGGCGGTGGTGCCTGTTTGCCGTCGATCAGCCTGTGGAGCCGGTTGAGGATATGCGTCTTGGCCGGCACGCCATCGGCCAGGGCCAGCTCCACCGCCGCCAGCACCACATGCTCGTCATGGTGCAGCACCAGGGCCAGGATCTCCACCATGTCACGGTCGCCGCCTGGCTGCTGCAGGAGATGCCGCTGCAAACGCCGGAACGCGTCAGGCAATTCCAGGAATGGCGCGCCGTTGCGCAACGCGCCTGGCTTACGCTGAATCACCGCCAGATAATGCCGCCAGTCATAAATCGTGCGGCCGGGACCGTGTGTCCGTTCAATAATGCGGAGGTGTTCGCAAATGATCTGGCCTTCCGCCGCCACCACCAGCCTGTTGGGGTAAACACGCAGGCTGACGGGCCGGTTGGCAAAGGATGCCGGCACGCTGTAGCGGTTGCGCTCCAGGTGGATCAGGCAGGTCGAGGAGACGCGCTTGGTGAATTCCACGAAGCCATCGAATGGCCGTCCCACGGGCATGAGGCTCTCGACTTCGCTCGCCCAGACATCGGCGATCGTCCCCGGTTCACCGCCATGCGCTGTCTGTTCCCAAAGCTCCCGGCAGCGCCGCTCCAGCCACTCATTGAGAGCATCGAGAGTTTCGAACGCCGGCATGGATTGCCACAGGCGATGACGGGCATCCTGGACGTTCTTCTCAACCTGCCCCTTCTCCCAGCCTGCGGCACGATTGCAGAAATCGGGCTCGAAGAGATAATGGCTGGTCATCGCCTGAAAGCGGAGGTTGACGCTGCGCTCCTTGCCGCGGCCGACCTTGTCCACGGCGGTGCTCATGTTGTCGTAAATGCCCCGCCGCGGCACGCCGCCAAGGGCACGGAAGGCGTGGTTATGGGCATCGAACAGCATCTCATGCGTCTGCAGCAGATAAGCGCGGATGATGAAGGCGCGGCTGTAGCAGAGCTTGGTATGCGCCACCTGCAGCTTCACGCGGGTGCTGCCAATAACGGCAAAATCTTCGCTCCAGTCGAACTGGAACGCTTCGCCAGGCGCAAACGATAGCGGCACGAACGTGCCGCGCCCGGCGGTCTGCTGTAGAAGTTTGCACTCCTCCTTCCAGGCGCGGGCAAAAGCGGCCACCCGGTTGTAGGACCCGTCATAGCCCAGGCTGACAAGGTCACCGTATAATTGCTTGACCGTCCGCCGCTGCTTGCGCGGCCGGTTCCCCTCACGCCGCAGCCAAGCGGCCAGCTTCTCGGCATACGGGTCCAGCCTGCTCGGCCGGTCCGGCACCTGAAACTTCGGCTCAATCTGATCAGACCGAAGATATTTGCGGATCGTGTTCCGCGACACGCCAAGCCGCCGTGAAATCTCCCGGATCGGCACGTGCTCACGCTTATGCCACCGACGGATAATGCTCAAAAACGCCATGTCCAACACTCCGTTCGCCCCCGCCTCTTCCAAACGGGGAAACAGTCAAACATGGGTCAAATCTCAGTGGAAAAATCCGGCCTTCCCGGGTCACTTCTCAGTGGAAATCAACATCAGGAAATGCAAGTGTTTTGCAGTGGCCTGCTAGTGCAAGCGCGGTTGAACGCCGGAGGGGAAGCCAGGTATTACGTCAGGCCGCCTTCAGCATTTCCGCGAGATCGGTTTTTGCATCCCCCGTGGGCCGTATGCCGAATTTGTCCACCAGCACGCCCAGCACCTCTGGCGTGAGGAATTGCGGCAGGGTGGGGCCTAGATGGATGCCGCGCAGGCCGAGATGCAGCATGGTTAGCAGCACGGCGGTTGCTTTTTGCTCAAACCAGCTAATGGCATAATGCAGCGGCAAATCGTTCACGCCGCAGCCAAGCGCGCCGGCAACGGCGGTGGCAATCTGGATGGCGGAATACGCATCGTTGCACTGGCCAATATCCAGCAGGCGGGGAACGCCGTTAATGTCGCCAAATTCCTCGCGGTTGAAACGGAATTTGCCGCAGCCGAGCGTGAGAACAAGGCTGTCCTGTGGTGTGGCCATGGCGAGGTCGTGGAAATAATTGCGGCCAGGGCGCGCGCCATCGCACCCGCCAATGAGGAAGATATTCTTCACATCGCCCTTGTGGATCATGCCTAGCAGCGTATCCGCCACGCCAAGCACGGTGTTGCGCGCGAAGCCGGCGGTGATGAATTCCTCTGGCGCGGCCTCGGGGAAGCCGGGCTGTGCCAGGGCGCTGTTGATAACGGGTGTGAAGTCATGCGCCTTGACATGCGGTATGCCGTGCCAGCCAACCGGGCCGGTGGTGAAAATGCGGTCGCGGTAGCCATTCAGCTCCGGGTTGATGAGGCAGTTGGAAGTCATGAGGATGGCGCCGGGGAAAGCGGCGAAATCCTTTTGCTGGTTTTGCCAGGCGCCACCATAATTCCCGGCCAGATGCGCAAAGCTCTTGAGGCGCGGATAGGCGTTGGCGGGCAGCATTTCGCCATGCGTGTAGATGTTGATGCCCTTGCCCTCGGTTTGCTGCAGCAACGCTTCCAGGTCGCCCAGGTCGTGCCCAGAGACGAGAATGGCCTTGCCCGCGCGCGGGGTCATGCGGACCTGCGTGGGTTCGGGGTGGCCAAAGCGGCTGGTGTTTGCCTCGTCCAGCAGCGCCATTACTTTCAGGTTCAGCGCCCCCACGGCCAGCGCCTCGCGCAGCAGCGCATCCATGTCGCGCGGGTCCGTGGCGAGGAAGGCGGCAAGGCGGTGGAATTCGGCGCTGATGCCGGCCTCCTCTTTACCGAGCATGCGGGCATGTTCGCTATATGCCGCCGTGCCTTTCAACCCGTATAGAATAAGGTCGCGCAGGCCGGTGATGGAGGGGCCATCGCGGTCCATGAAGCGCTGTATGGCGGCCATGGGCGCCGCAGCGGCGAGTTCGGGCTTCGTGATGCCGGGGTTCCACAAGGCCGGCTCGGGCAGGTCCGTAAGGTCAGCCCCGGCCTTCCCGGCCAGCGCCTGGGCTTTCACGCGTATTTCCAGCGCGCGGGCGATAAGGGCGGTAAAGCGGTCCGCGTCGAAATTCACATTGGTGAGGGTGGTAAACCAGGCATGGGGGGTAAAGGCGTCCACCTCCGCATCGCGCCCGCCCTTGGCCGCGGCACGGGCCGCATAGGCCGAAACGCCCTGCATAATA
>JAKAZY010000054.1 GCA_021826425.1 Pseudomonadota bacterium | reverse complement strand
TGCAAGGCGAAATAGCGCGCCAGTCCCGGCAGCCCGGCCTGGGCGTTGCCTTCCAGCTTACGGTCCTGCACGATGTTGGAGAGCATGAGGTCATACGGATGACGCAGGACGTGAATAACCGGGGCTTGCGGATAAAGCAGATTGATCAGCCCGAGATGTCCGATATTGGAGAGCGCGCGGTCGGTGATGAACCGCACCTCCGGCCGGGCCAGACCCATGGCGAGGCGCGGTGCTTCATACATCTCCCGCAACCGGTCAGGCACATGTACCGCCTCACCCACCAGCATCTCATCCAGGCATTCAGGGTAATCGCCGCCCAGCAACCCTGCCGCCGCCTTCGCCAGCCCAGCCACGGGGGTTGCCTCGTCTCCGGGGGCAAAGCCGGGTATCTGCGCCAGCAATTGCTCCAGCAGGCTGCTGCCCGCGCGAGGAAAGCCGAGCAGGAACACCGGCGTGAAGCACCCCGCTCCAGCGCGCGGCAGATGCCGCATGCGGTCGCCGGTGAAATAGGCCTTGTCCCGTTCCGCCTTGGTTAACAGCGCCTCCGGCTGATAAACCAGCCCGGTGCGCTCGCGCTGCATCGCGCGGGCGGTGGCGATGGCGCTGATCGCCTCCTGCATCTGACCAAGCTGCATGAAGGCCCGGCCGCGCGCCAAAAGCTCCGGCGGCATCTGGCTCTCTGGCGGGCCCAGCCGCTCCAGCGCTGCTTGCGGGCGCTGACAGGCGAGGTCCGCCATCACTTTCAATAACCGCAACATGCGGTCCTGCGGCCAGCGGGAAAGCGCCTCATCCAGCACCGCATCGGCGCGGGCGCGCTCGCCTTTGGTAAAGAGCACCTGCGCCAGCCCGCCAGTGCCGCGCATGTTATCCGGCCGCAGCGCCAGCGCCTTGGCATATATCGCCTCCGCCTCGGAAAGTCGGCCCTGCAGCTTGAGGTTCCAGGCCAGATTGCCCAGCGCCATACCGTCCTGCGGCTCGAGCAGCGCCAGCGCCCGGCGGTAATGACGCTCGCCCGCGAGCACAGCGCCGGTTTCCGTGAGCACCACACCCAGAACATGCTGCGCCTGCGCCGCCTTTGGTGCCGCCTTCACTGCCGCCTTGCCAAAGGGCAGCGCCAGCGCATGGCGCCCCTGTGCCACCAGATATTGCGCATATTGCCCGTTCGCCAGCGCACGTAGCGCTGCGGTTCCGGGCAACCCCGCCAACCGCGCGCCCAGCGCGTCCGCTGCCTTGGTGCGCTTCTGCGCATGGCGGATTTCAAACAATACCCTCAGAGCGGTGCGCTGGTTGGGCACCGCATCCAGAATCTTCAACGCCAGCCCCTCAGCGTCGTCGTATTTCTTTTCGTTGAAAAACTTGGTTGCCTCGGCGGCTTTCTCTTCCAGTAGTGCCACTGCGTCCTGGTCTGGCCATTGCGTCTGGTCCGCCGCACAACACCGCGCCGCTCGCAACAAGCTGCCGCAAGGGCAAAGCCCGTCCTTTATCCCCAAACCGCTCAAGCCGATCCACCTTGCTGTTCTGCCTACATTCTACAGGCTTTGCCGGGTGCGGCAACGCGCCGCGCGAGGCGCGTCAGGAATCGTCTTCTTAATTTTCCGTGCAATAGCCATTCATTCTCAATTCCACCAAAAACCTTGACGCAAAGCCCGCCGCACGCCAGATGGACGGTCCAAAACCGGAGTGTGCGCATGCGCGATTTTTCTCAGCTCTCGGAGCGCGAGATCCTGGCTCTTGCCATTGGCAATGAGGAGGAAGACGGGCGTATCTATCTCGACGTCGCCGAGCGGCTGCGCGATGATTATCCCGGAACTGCCAAAGTGTTCTCGGAAATGGCGGCGGAGGAAAACGAACACCGGCGCGAATTGCTGGAGCTCTACCGGACCAAATTCGGCGAGCATATTCCGCTGATCCGCCGACAGGATGTGCGCGGTTTCATCTCCCGCCAGTCGATCTGGCAGCTACCCAAGCCCAGCATCGACGATGTGCGAACACTAGCGGAAAGCATGGAGCAGGAAACCCAGCGCTTTTACCGTAACGCCGCCGCACGCACCACGGATGTTTCCATCCGCAAGCTGCTGGGGGATCTGGCAGAAGCCGAGGCCGCGCATGAACACCGGGCGGATGTGCTGTCCGAGGAGAACCTGCCGGAGGATGTACGCTCGCAGGAAGACCAGCACGCCAAGCGGCTCTTCATGCTGCAATATATCCAGCCGGGCCTGGCCGGGCTGATGGATGGCTCGGTCTCCACGCTCGCCCCCATCTTCGCCGCCGCCTTCTCAACTCACAACTCCTTCTCCGCCTTCATCGTCGGCGCCGCCGCGGCCGTTGGCGCTGGCATCTCCATGGGTTTTGCCGAAGCGCTTTCGGATGACGGCTCCCTCACCGGGCGCGGCACGCCTTATGTGCGCGGCGTGGTGACCGGCGCGATGACAGCGCTAGGCGGGCTGGGGCATACTTTGCCCTTTCTCATCCCCAATCTGCACGTCGCCCTGGTCGTGGCTATTATCGTGGTCATCATAGAGCTGGCGGTGATCTCCTGGGTGCGCTGGCGGTTCATGGACACCTCGCCCATTCGCGCCTCCCTGCAGGTCGCACTAGGGGGCGCGCTGGTGTTCGCAACAGGCGTGCTGATCGGGGCAGGTTAGAGCCTGATCGATGTAGATCAAATTTCTGAAAATCAGAATTTATATCAAGGCTTTAGATGAAATCTACTCTAGCTTTGCAAGGCCCAGCCGGTGTTCCAGAATGCGGCCTCGAGCCGAGTCGCCTGGGTGAAGATGGCTTGCAGCCGGGGTAGCCTTGCCTCGGCGCCGGAAGTTGCGCCAATCCGCTCGATCATCGCCATTGAGGCATTCACCGACTCAAGATACGCGCTGCCGGTATAGGTCTCGATCCAGTCAAAATACGGATTGACTGGACCAGTTTTCGCAGCCGCCCAGGCACCGATCTCGGCATAGCCTGCGATGCAAGGCGCCAAGGCGGCCAGCAGCTCCAGCGCGTCACCAGTGAACCCAACCTCCAGCACATAGCGGGTATAAGCCAGCAGCTCCAGCGCGGGGGGTGCCGCGCGCATTTCTGGCTCCGCAATCCCCCAGCACGCACAATATTTCACATGCAGCGGCATCTCGGTTTCGATCAGCGCCTTCGCGGTTTCCAGCGCCGCCTGAATATCCGGCAGATCCTCCAGCTTATAGGCAAGCAGCGCATAGGCGCGGGCATACTGAACGAGAAACAGATAGTCCTGGACAAGAAAGTTTGAAAACGCCGCGCGGCTCAGTGTGCCATCCGCCAGCGCCTGCACAAAGGGGTGGCGCACATAATCATGCCAGACCGGCCCCGCGCCTTCGCGCAGGTGCTCAAACAGGGATGACATCGCTTCAGATCTGCTCGCGGGCGTAGGTGATGATGGAGAGATAGGTCATTGGCTTCACCAGCAGCTTCTCCGGCCCGTGCGGGGCAGCGGAGTCGAACAGCAGCGCATCGCCAGGGGTCAGATGGTAGGATTGGTCGCCATGGCGATACAGCACTTCGCCGGTGAGCATATAGATGAACTCCGTGCCCTCATGCTGGAAGGCGGGATATGGCACAGCATCCTTGCTGAGCGTGATAAGGTAAGGCTCGACGATCACATTGCCGCCCAGAGCGTGACCGAGCAGCGAGTATTGATGCCCGGCCTTTGTGCCCCGCCGCTCGATGACAACGCCGGCGCCCGACTTCACGTAAGAACAGTCACGTTTTTCTTCGAAGGTAGAGAAGAATGTTGTAATCGGCACGTTGAGCGCAACCGCGAGCGCCTTCAACGAGGCGAGCGAGGGGGATATCTGCCCGTTTTCGATCTTGGAGAGCATGCCGCCGGAAAGCCCCGCCGCCGCTGCGAGCTCCGATACGGTAATGCCCACACGCCGACGCAACTGGCGTACTTGCACGCCGATGGCCTGCTCCAATGTAAGATCCGAAATTCCTGCAGCGCTACTGCCGGTGTTGTAAGCCTCGGCAATATCGGCGGGCAGTCCCGCCTGCTCCAGCGCCTCTGGCAAGGACGCCTTGATGGTCTGGGCTTTTCTGCCGTCCGGCTTGGCCTGGCTGGGCATTTTTCCACGGTCCTCCTCCTAGCTGTCTTATGCCGAGGAGGTCGAAAAGGCTAGCTTTGTTTACTTAAGCTCCTTCAATGCGTTTTGCTGCCGTAAGTGTGTTGCGCAACAGGCAGGCGATGGTCATGGGTCCCACCCCGCCGGGTACCGGCGTAATCGTTCCCGCCCGCATCTGCGCTTGGACGAAATCCACATCGCCTACCAGCTTGGTCTTGCCCGCATCGGCGGGCACGCGATTGATGCCGACATCGATCACGGTAGCGCCGGGCTTTACCCAGTCACCCTTCACCATCTCCGGCTGGCCAACCGCCGCCACCAGAATATCCGCCGTACGGCACAGCCCGGGCAGATCCCTGGTTCTGGAATGCGCTATCGTCACCGTACAGTTTTTTTGCAGCAAAAGCTGCGCGATGGGCTTGCCGACAAGGTTGGAGCGCCCGATCACCACCGCGTTCAGCCCGGTCATGTCCGTCAGCCTGTCCTCCAGCAGCAGGATGCAGCCCAAAGGCGTGCAGGGCACGAGGCCGGATAGCCCGGCTGCCAGGCGTCCGGCATTTACCACCGTCAGCCCGTCCACATCCTTGTCCGGCGAGATGGCGGCGATGATTTCATCCGCGTTCAAAGGCTTGGGCAACGGCAATTGTACCAGAATGCCATGTACCGCCGGGTTTTCGTTCAGCTGCCGCACCAGCGCCAGCAAATGCTCCTGCGAGGTGTCGGCGGGTAGCCGGTGTTCGAAGGAGCGCATACCCACTTCCACCGTCTGCCGCGCCTTGTTGGCGACATAAACCTTGGAGGCCGGATCATCCCCCACCAACACCACGGCCAAGCCAGGCTTGTAGGACAGTGTGGCAACCTCTGCGGCGATGGCAGCACGAAGCTTGGCCGCGAAGGCTTTTCCGTCAATAATCTCGGCCAAATCGGTTTCCTCCCTGCTCGCGTGCGTTTCAGCCAAACTAGCCGGCAAAGACGACAGTCTTCGATCCGTTCAAGATTACGCGGTCTTCCAGATGGTAGCGCACGGCACCGGCCAGCACCCGGCGCTCGACATCCCGTCCTTTGCGGATGAGATCATCCGGCGTGTCGCTATGAGAGATACGTTGCACATCCTGCTCGATGATCGGACCCTCATCGAGATCCGGGGTGACGTAATGCGCCGTGGCGCCAATCAGCTTCACACCCCGCTTATGTGCCTGATGATAGGGTTTGGCTCCCTTGAAGCCAGGCAAGAAGGAGTGATGAATGTTGATGCAGCGGCCTGCGAGTTTCTGCGCCAGTGCATCCGATAGGACTTGCATATACCGCGCCAGCACCACCAGCTCCGCCCCGCTTTCCTTCACGATAGACCAGATCTGACCTTCCTGCTCCATCTTGCTCTCCTTGGTGATGGGCAGGTAGTGGAAGGGAATGGAACCGAAATCGATCCCGTTATAAACCTCGCGAGGATGATTGGAGATGATGCCTACCGGCTGCATCTCCATCTCACCGATCCGCCAGCGATAGAGCAGGTCTTCCAGGCAATGGTCGAATTTCGAGACCATCAGCAGCACTTTGCGTGGGGTTGAATGGTCCGAGAGTTTCCAGCTTAGCTTGAACGGCTCCGCCACGGCGGCAAACCCCTCACTCAAGGGTTGTATCTGTGCGTCCTCCACCAACTCGAAAGCAATCCGGGCGAAGAACTTGCCGCTCTCCTGGTCGTCGAATTGTTGTGCCTCGCGGATATCCGCACCCTTCTGGAACAGATAGGTAGAGACGGCAGCAACGATGCCGGGCCGATTTACACAAGATAGGGTAAGTACGAATTTAGCTTGGGACATTGTCGGACTGTTCCTGAAGAGTGCTGTGGGAGGAAGCATGGACGGAAGCAGGTGCGCGAGGATGGCAAGGCGGCTGCGCGCGACTCAGACTGCGCGCGCCGCGCGGCCTTCAACTTCGCCCGGTGGATGTTTCTGCCGCCTGTAGGAGGGCATGGTGCAGCGCGTCGGCAAAAGATCGAAAACAGGCCAGAGTGAAATGTCCTTGCTCACGCCAGACACGCACCCCGATATGCGCAGCAATGGTGATGGCCACGTCATCTTCGCCGAAGCGGGCGATATCGATGGGCAGGAGTTTCTTCAAAATCTCCACCGCATGCGGGCCGGAGACACAGAGCAGATAAAGCCCATCCGTCTGCTCGGTGATGGCTGCCAGGGCAGCGGGCAAATCCAGCTCCCCCAGAACCAGCCATTGACCCGGGCCATTCCAGAGAATTTCAGCACCCTGATGCGCTATGCGCTTGGGCGTGGCGGGTAGCGCCACGCCCATCGCCGCTTCCAACGCCGGCAGCTGGCCCTTGTAGGCCGCCAAGCTACGTATGCGCCGCGGCGCACCAAGGCTGATAAAGGGATGCGGTGCGAAGGCGGGGCCAATGGCGTCAAGCATGCAGGCGGCTCCCTTCCGGGTCATAATGCACGGGTGCCGTAACGATGGCCTGACAATCTCCGCCGCGCAGGGGATCATAAACGCGGATGGTCTCGCCATGCCGCGCCGGGCCATTTTCCAATAACGCGAGGGCGATGGAGCCCAGTGAGGGACTGCGCGCAGCGGAGGTCACATGCCCCTGGTCATTCGCCGCGATGGCCTCCGCCTCAATGGGGAGCAAATGACTGCCCGCACGGATGATGTCGGCCGGATTGACGGGCCGCAGGCCAACAAGTGTCGGGCGCCGCGGGTCCATCAGCGCCGGGCGAGCAGCCATGGCGCGGCCAATAAAATCCTTCTTCTTCGAGAGCAGCTTGTGCAGCCCTAGATCATGCGCGGTTGTCTGGCCATTAAGCTCCGGTCCGGCTGCGTGGCCCTTCTCGATACGCATAATGCCCAGGGCCTCGGTACCATAAGGCGCGATGTCGTATTCCGCGCCCGCTTCCATCAGTTTTTCCGCCAGCGCATGGGCATAGCGGGCGGGCACGGCGAGTTCATAGGCGCGCTCGCCAGAAAAGGAGATGCGGAACAGCCGTGCGGGCACGCCACCGCACACGGAGAGTTCACCGCAGGCCATATAGGGGAACGCCTCGTCCGACAAATCAAATGGCGCATCGACAATCTTGGCCAGCACAGCGGTGGATCGCGGCCCCGCCACAGCGATCTGCCCCCATTGGTCTGTAACCGAGATAAGCGACACATCCAGCTCCGGCCACAATACCTGGGCACAGAATTCAAGCTGCTGCATCACCCGCCCGGCATTTGCGGTGGTGGTGGTCATCACGAAATGGGTCTCGCCCAGCCGCGCCGTGGTGCCATCATCCATCGCCATGCCGTCTTCGCGCAGCATCAGCCCATAACGCACCCTGCCAACGGCGAGGTTGGTCCAGCTATTGGTATAAACACATTCCACGAATTTGGCGGCATCCGGCCCCTGGATGTCAATCTTGCCCAGCGTGGTAACGTCGCAAATGCCAACACCGTTGCGCACCGCATTCACCTCGCGCTGGGCGGCCGCCAGCCAATCCTCACCCGGTTTGGGGTAGTATTGCGCGCGCAGCCAGGGTCCGGTTTCAACAAACACCGCTCCCTGCTTTTCCGCCCAGCCATGCGTTGGCGTCAGCCGCGCGGGGCGAAAATGCTTGCCTGTGTGCGCCCCCGCGAATGCGCCGATGGCGACAGGCACATACGGCGGGCGGTAGCGTGTGGTCCCGGTCTCGCCAATACCGCGCCCCAATGTTTCCGCCAGCACGCCGATGGCGTTCACATTCGCGGTCTTGCCCTGGTCTGTGGCCATGCCCAGCGTGGTGTAGCGCTTCACATGCTCGACACTGGCAAAGCCCTCACGCTCGGCCAGCTTCACATCTTTCACCGTCACGTCATTCTGCTGGTCGAGGAAAGATTTGCCGGGAAAATAGCCTGAATGAAAACAGGGCACGATATTGACGTTGATCCCCTGCCCGGCCGCCTTGCCAACCACGCTCATTCCCGGCGGCACCTTGCCCGGCACGAAGGCGGCGATGCTTGCATCCCATACCGGGTTGCCGTCAAAATGCGAGGTGAGCGCCAGATTGGGGTTGAACCCGCCGGAGGTGGCGATGATATCGCACGGGATGGTGAGCTCTCCACCCTTGGCGAGGTGGATTTTTGCACCCTTCACCCCTAGCGCACCGAAGGCGCGGATAATGGCCGCGCCAGCATAAACTGGTGCACTGGCGGCGCGGGCGGCTGCATGCACCGCATCACTGCCTTGGGGCCGCGCATCCACCACACCGGCGATGTTCACCCCGGCATCTGAGAGTGTCGGGATCAGCCCGGCGGCGTCGTCATTATTTATGTAAAGCAGAACATTGCGCCCTGGCGTGACACCATAGCGGGTAATGTAGTCGTCCACCGCGCTGCTCAGCATCACACCGGGCAGGTCGTTATGGCCAAAGGCGATCGGCCGCTCCGTCGCGCCGGTGGCCAGCACGCTGCGCTGAGCGATGATATGGATAAGCCGCTGGCGTGGCGCGTTCGAGGAGGGCAGATGGTCCGTAAGGCGCTCCAAAGCGCCATAGGTACCACCATCATACACACCAAACACCGTGGTGCGAGTGAACAGGCTGATGTTTTCCGGAAGCTCCAAGGCAGCAAGCGGCGCGTTTTCATCGCATAGAATCACTCGGCTTCCCTGCGCGGCGGCTTGGCGCGCGGCTGCAACGCCATCGGCGCCACCGCCGACCACCAGTACATCGCAAAATTCCGTTGTCTTCTCGTATACATCCGGATCCGGCACACCCGCATTGCGGCCCAACCCCGCGGCGCGGCGGATTATCGGCTCGTACAGCTTTTCCCAAAACCCTGCGGGCCACATGAAGGTTTTGTAGTAGAATCCTGCCGAGAGGAAGGGTGCCAGCAGATTATTCACAGAAAGCGGATCATATTTCAGTGAAAACCCGCGATTCTGGCTCGCAGCCTCCAGCCCGTCGAAAATCTCCGCCATGGTGGCGCGCGTGTTGGGTTCGCGGTGGGCACCAACGCGCAGCTCCACCAGCGCGTTGGGTTCCTCCGAACCGCAGGTGAACACCCCACGCGGGCGATGGTATTTAAAACTGCGGCCAAAGAGTTTTACGCCATTGGCCAGCAGGGCGGAGGCCAGCGTGTCGCCTGCCAAGCCCGCATAATGCTTGCCGTCGAAACGGAAATTCACCGTTTGGTCGCGGTCCACCAACCCGCCTTGTGCCAGCCTATATCCGGTCATGGTAGTGTCACCGAAAGAATTTCATGGGTCGAGACATCCCGCTCTACCACCAGCCAGGCATGGCAGCCTGCTCCATGGTACCAATATTCCCTGCGTGGACCTTTAAGATTGTCGCGCAGATAGACGTAATCAGTCCATTCCTTCGTAGGAACAGCGCCGCCGTCGCGCGGGCGGGTGCGCTCGGCATCCTGAGTGTAGGTGAACTCCTCTACCCCGCGGGTGCCGCAATGCGGACAGGTTATGCGCATCAGTGCAGATTCGGCTGCGCGCCGACTCCCTTTTCGTCGATAACCTTGCCCTCGGCGAAACGCTCCAGCCTGTAGGCGGCGGCCACGGGATGCGGCTCCCCGCGGGCGATGAGGTGCGCGAAACAATAACCCGAAGCCGGAGTGGCCTTGAACCCGCCATAGCACCAGCCAGCATTGATGAGGAGATTTTCCACCGGCGTTTTGTCGATAATCGGTGAGCCATCCATGGACATATCCATGACACCACCCCAGCTGCGCAGCAGCCTGGCGCGGCCGATCATCGGCATCAGCGCCATGCCACCCTCGCACACATCCTCGACCACTGGCAGATTACCCCGCTGGGCGTAGGAATTATAACCGTCGATATCACCGCCGAACACCAAACCGCCTTTGTCGGACTGCGAAATATAGAAATGCCCGGCACCAAAGGTGATCACGGTATCGATCAGCGGCTTCAGCCCCTCGGTCACGAAGGCCTGCAGCACATGACTCTCGATCGGCAGCCGCAGCCCCGCCTTCGCCGCCAGCAACGAGGACGCGCCTGCCACCGCCATAGCCACCTTGCCGGCGCGAATGGTGCCGCGCGTCGTCTCCACCCCGGTTACCTTGCCGTTTTCCTGCAAAATGGCGGTCACTTCGCAATTCTCGATGATATCCACCCCGCGCTGGTCCGCCCCACGAGCGTAACCCCAGGCCACGGCATCATGCCGTGCGGTGCCGCCACGCCGCTGCACCAGCGCCCCCTGCACCGGAAAACGGGCGTTGTCGTAATTCAGATAGGGAATTTCTTTGCGCAGTTGCGCACGGTCCAGCAATTGCGCCCCTGCACCATGTAGAATCATGGCATTGCCGCGCTTGGCGTAGGCGTCGCGCTGCACATCCGAATGATAAATATTATAGATGCCGCGCTGGCTCACCATCGCGTTGTAATTGAGGTCCTGCTCCAGCCCTTCCCACAGCTTCATGGAAAATTCGTAGAACGGCTCATTGCCCGGCAGCATATAGTTGGAGCGAATGATGGTGGTGTTGCGGCCAATATTTCCGCCACCCAGCCAGCTCTTTTCCAGCACTGCAATGCGCCCCACCTCCGGGTGGTTCTTGGCAAGATAATAGGCCGTCGCCAGTCCGCCGCCGCCGCCGCCGATGATTACAACATCATAGGAGGGAGCCGGTTCCGCCTTGCGCCAGGCCGGTTTCCAGCCTGTATGACCGCGCAGCGCCTGGGTAAAAACAGAGAAAGCGGAGTATCTCATCACCAGCCAGAAAATTCCTGTGAATTAAATAGAGTGATGCACAAGAATTATCTCCTTGTCAAATTTTCAGAATTCCGGGCTGGTATGCCCCCTAACGCGCCCAAATCGTCCTGCTGTAGAGCATTTGAATACATCCTGCCCCCGATTCAGCCCTTCCGGCTTGCGGCCGGCAACCACAGAACATCCATCCCGCCCATGCCGTTGGCCGCACGGGCCAGCACGAACAGCAAATCCGAGAGTCGGTTCAAATAGATCAACACCAGCCGGTTCACCGCCTCATCCGGCGCTTCCAGCAGTTGCACCACCGCGCGCTCGGCACGGCGCGCCACTGTGCGGGCAAAATGCAGCCGCGTTGCGGCCGGGCTGCCCGCAGGTAGGATAAAAGAGGTGAGCGGCGGCAGGGCTGCCGTGAGGGCATCAATCTGCGCTTCCAGCCAGTCGATCTGCGATGCCACAACCCGCAAGGCTGGAACCTCCTCCTCATCCCTGATCGGCGTGCAGAGATCCGCGCCAAGATCGAACAAGTCGTTTTGAACACGTGCCAGAATTGCATCCACCGAGGCATTCGCCTCAAGCCGGGCCAAGCCGATGGCGGCATTGGCCTCGTCAACCTCACCCAGCGCGATCACTCTGGCGGCGGCTTTCGACAGGCGCGTGCCATCCCCCAGCGAGGTTTCACCATGATCACCACCACGGGTGTAGATTTTGTCGAGCTTGACCATAGGGGAGACTGCACCATGCTCTGGCGAGATCAGCAAGGGCCCGAAGAGTCCGACGGTGAGAGGCTGACCCCACCCCCAAACAGCAGAAATGTAGATTAAATTTTTGTAATACGTTTCATAACCAGAAGTAAAATTTAGCGCCGTAGAACAAAAATCATCTATGGCCAAAACCCAATAAACTTGTTGATATTTCCTTGATCGGATGATTCTCTACCCCCGATTCGGGGGTGGTAAATGAGGCGGAACCTATTTTGGCTGTCTGACAAGCAATGGGCGAAAATTGAG
>JAKAZY010000053.1 GCA_021826425.1 Pseudomonadota bacterium | reverse complement strand
AAGCTGGTCGCCAAGCTTCCCGGCCAGCATAGTTTGCTCAACGCCAAGGTGGACGGCAATTTTCCCGCCCATCACCCCGACCCCACAGTGCCCAAAAACCTCGAACAGCTCATCGAGGCGGTGAAGAAATCCGGCGCGGATGTCGGCGTGGCCTTCGATGGCGATGCCGACCGCATCGGCCTTGTCGACAATGAGGGGCATATCCTATTCGGTGACCAGTTCCTTGTACTGATGGCGCGGGACGTGCTGAAAGCCCATCCCGGCGGCACCATCATCGCCGATGTGAAGGCGAGCCAGGTGTTGTTCGATGAAGTGGCAAAAGCCGGCGGCAAGCCGCTGATGTGGAAAACCGGCCATTCGCTCATCAAGTCCAAGATGGCCGAGACCAAAGCCCCGCTGGCAGGCGAAATGTCCGGCCATATCTTCTATAACGACAAATGGTACGGGTTCGACGACGCTCTTTATGCCGCCGTGCGCGTGCTGGGCGTGATCGCCCGCATGAGTGGCACGCTGGCCGAATTCCGCACCGAGCTGCCAAAGGTACTCAACACGCCGGAACTGCGCTTCGACTGCCCGGACGAGCGCAAATTCGCCGTGGTCGAGGAAGTGGCCGAGCGTTTGAAGGAAAGTGGTGCCAAGGTCTCCGACACCGATGGCGTGCGCGTGAACACCGAGGATGGCTGGTGGCTGCTGCGCGCTTCTAACACCCAGGCGGTGCTGGTGGCCCGAGCGGAAGCCAGCTCGGGTGCTGGGCTGGTGCGGCTGAAATCCGCCCTGGCCGCACAGCTCTCGGCGTCCGGCCTGGCACCAGACTTTTCTACGCCACCATCAGCCGGGCATTGATTAGAAAAGCCATGCCCCTGAGGGGGCATGGCTTTTCTCAGGCGTGGGCAGAAAAAGGCAAGCGCGGCAGCTTCGCCTTCAGCTTGCCAAAGCGCCCCACCCCGGCCAGCCGCCGGTCTAAAAACGCCAGGGTCTTTTCCGAATCCATGGAGCTGTCGCTCAGCCAGTAAAACAGCGTGGCACCCAGCACCGCGCTCAGAATGGCGCGTTTGCTATACCAGGACATATCGGCACTCACATCCCCCGCCGCGAACCACACCGCATCCGCCATGCACGCGATGATCTTCGCCAAACGCGGCGCATTGCCGGGCAGCACCAGCCACGCCATGGCGCGGCGCACGGCTTCTTTCTCGCCGTTCATCAGCTCCAGCCTCGCCACCACCGCCGCACGCACCCGTTTGGTAAGCCCGGAATCGGCCATATGCCCGCGTTGTGCAGCAATCATCCGCTCATCGCCAAGCTCGAAATAAGCGGCGATCATCTCTGGCCTGCCGCCGGGAAAAGCCAGCGCCGCCTCTTCTGGGTTCCGCCCCAGACCCGCAAGCGCCATGCGCAGGGTCTGCATCGTCCAGCCGTCAAAGGCGGCGTTCTGCGCCAGCGCGTCAATCAACGCCGCCATCTCGTCATTGATCATCACAAAAGTTCCCCAGCATAACGGTCCAGCTCCTCATTATACCCGAACAGCCGGAAATCCTCCATTCGCATCGGGTAGAGCACGCCATCCAGATGGTCCGCCTCGTGCTGCACTACCCGCGCCGCGAAACCCGTAAGCACCTCCTCAAAGGCCCGGCCCTGCTCATCCAGCCCCGAAAGCCGGATCTCGTTCCAGCGCGGCACGGCGGCGCGCAGGCCAGGAATGGAAAGGCAACCCTCCCAGCCCAGCACCTGGCCTGCCTCCTCGATGGGTGTCACCACCGGGTTTATCACCGCCCGCAAGCCAATCCCGCCATCGCCATCGGCCCGGCTGGCGGGCACATGGAACACGAACAATCTGAGCGGCACATGCACCTGAGGGGCAGCCAGCCCGACGCCGCCGGCATCCACCATCGTCTCCGCCATGGCGTTAATCAGCGTCTTGATTTCAGGGGCGGTGGCAGCCTCAATCTCCGCCGCGCGGGCGAGCAATACCGGGTGGCCCATGCGGGCAATTTTCAGGATCGACATATTTGCATGATTGCCCCAGCAGAAATGATTTGGCGAGTACGGAAACTGTGCTATAGGCCCGCCACAGTTCGCGGACCGCGGCCCCCATTGGCCGTGCGCCGTGTTTGTTCGTACTTAATTTTTTGTGTGGAGCGCATAGCCCGGTGCAAGTTCTCGTCCGTGACAACAACGTCGATCAAGCGCTGAAAGCGCTGAAAAAGAAGCTGCAGCGTGAAGGCGTGTTCCGCGAGATGAAGCTCCGCCGCCACTATGAGAAGCCCTCCGAGCGCCGCGCCCGCGAAGCCGCCGAGGCTGTTCGCCGCGCCCGCAAGATGGAGCGCAAGCGGATCGAGCGCGAGGGCTTCTAAACCCTCTCTCCCGCTTTCGGGCGGGAACCGATTTTAGATTAGCAGATAAAGCCGCCATGCCCCAGGCATTCGCGGCTTTTTTCTTTCAGGCCTTCTGGATCACCAGCACATGGGTTCCATCCGGCTGCGCCAGCAAATCCAGCAGCTCATGCCCCTGGTCCGCCGCCGCGCGCGGCACATTGCGCAGCGGGTCCTCGCCTTTCAGCTTTACCAGCAGGATCTGCCCCGCCTGCATCGCATCCAGCGCAAGGCGGGTGCGCACGTAAGTCATCGGGCAAATCTCTGCCGTAATGTCGATGGCTTTGTCATGTTTCGGCAATAGGCTTACCGGCATATCAACTCCTCTAGAGCCGGATCGGTTTAGGCTCGGTCTCATGACCAACCCTAAACCGTGAATCCGCCCTTCATCAATGATCCAGAACATGATGACCCTCAGACCGCCGGTTAAACCGGAGGGTCTGGAATCATCGCGCTCTGGATTTTTGTTTTAACAAGCAATTTCATACGATTAAATTACGCCGTCGCGTCA
Source organism: Pseudomonadota bacterium (assembly GCA_021826425.1). Taxonomy (GTDB): domain Bacteria; phylum Pseudomonadota; class Alphaproteobacteria; order Acetobacterales; family Acetobacteraceae; genus Acidocella. The sequence continues at coordinate 8,944 of JAKAZY010000053.1, read as the reverse complement.
ATCCAATCACATATCGCGCTAAGGCTGGACCGAGCTTGAAGTTTAGGCCACAAGGCTCATCGATGGATATAAGCATCGAACGCCTGTGCATAGAGAACGGGCTGAAGATGACAGGTCCGCGCCGGGTGATCGCGCGGGTGTTGTCTGAGGCAACCGACCACCCGGATGTGGAGGAACTGCACCGGCGGGCCAACCGTATCGACAACCGGATCTCACTCGCCACCGTCTACCGCACCGTGCGGCTGCTGGAAGCCAAGGGCATCCTCTCCCGGCGGGACCTGGGTAGCAGGCGCGCCCGCTATGAGCCAAGTGGCGAGGGCAACCATTTTCACCTTGTCGATAAGAGCACGGGTAACGTCATCGAATTTGAGGCACCAGAAGTTGAAACCGCGTTGCGGCTGATCGCCAGGGGCCATGGTCTGGATATCGATGTGATCAAAATCGAGCTGTTCGGGCGGCAGCCTACGCCATGAACCAGGGCATCATCCCGGCACTGCCACGCTTTCTTATCGGCAACGCCGCCCCTGGCTTTGCCGAGCTACGGGCGGGCAATCTGGGTGTACGCCTTGCCTCCACGCCAGAAGAGCTGCAGGCCGCCCAGGCTCTGCGCTACCGCGTGTTCTACGAGGAGATGGGAGCTAAGGCCGACGCCGCCACCTTTGCCGCGCAGCTGGACCAGGACGAATTTGACGCCATCGCCGACCATTTACTGGTGGTCGACCATAATCTGGGTGAGGGCACCAAAAGCGTGGTCGGCACCTACCGGCTCATCCGCCAGGAAGCTGCGGATAGCTTCGGGCGGTTCTACTCGGAAAGCGAGTATGACATTTCGGCCCTCAAGCGCTTTCCCGGCCGCAAGCTGGAGCTGGGGCGTAGCTGCACAGCCAGCGCCTATCGCAACCGCATGGTGCTGCAGCTGCTCTGGCGCGGTATCGCGACCTATGTGTTCCATTACGGTATCGACCTGATGTTTGGCTGCGCCTCGCTCAACGGCACCAACCCTGATGCGCTTGCCGAGGAGCTGACCTATCTTGCCCTATACCATCGCGCGCCGGACGCGATCAGCCCGAAGGCTCTGCCGGAGCGTTATGTCGAGATGCGCCGTCTGCCCGCCGAGGAGATCGACCCGAAACAGGCATTGATGCGCCTGCCGCCGCTGATAAAAGGCTATCTGCGGCTTGGCGGTTTCGTAGGCGAGGGCGCGGTGATCGACAATCAGTTCAACACGACCGATATCGCCGTCGTCGTGCAGACCGATCTAGTAACAGAGAAATATTACCGCCATTACGAGCGGGATGCCCGCTAAACGCGGAGGCGGGCGCTGGAGCCCCGGCAGAATCCGGGACTTGAAGGGGATTGGACCATGGCTGAAGACGACCTGAACACACCTGAATCGCTGCTGCCCTATGATGACTGGACACAGGACGCGCTACGCCAGGTCGTCATCAGCGCGGTCCGCCATGTGGCGGCCGTAGGTCTGCCCGGCGGGCACCATTTCTATATTACATTCAAGACGACCTACCCCGGCGTTAGCATCCCTGACCGGCTGCGCACCCAATATCCGGAGGAGATGACCATCGTTCTGCAGCACCAGTTCCAGAGCTTGATGGTGGACGATGCGGGAAGCTTCATGTCCGTGGGCTTAAGCTTCTCCGGCATACCCTCCACCTTGGTCATTCCCATTGCCGCCATTACCAGCTTTGCCGATCCTGAAGTTCGCTTCGGGCTGCAATTCCATGTCGATGTGCCCGAGCCGGTAAAGGTGGCGGATATTCCCGAACCACAGGGCGACGACGTACCCTCCCGCCCCACCGATCAGGCTGCCGCCGTGGTAAGCCTGGACGCCTTCCGTCGCCGCCAGAAAGACTGAAAAGCCATGAACGCCCCCCTGAAACGCAGCCCCGGTTTCGCCTATTCGCCCATGTTTCCACTGGGCGAGGACGATACGAAATACCGCAAGCTCGATATCCAAGGCGTTTCCACCATCGAGGTCGAGGGCAAAACCGTGCTCAAGATCACCGACGGCGCGCTGGCTGAGCTGGCGTTCCAGGCGTATCACGATATCTCGCATCTGCTCCGCCCGGCGCATTTGCAGCAACTCGCCAATATTTTGCAGGACGACGAGGCCAGCGAGAACGACCGTTACGTGGCCATGGAGTTCCTGAAAAACGCCGCCATTTCTGCCAAGGGCATTCTGCCGATGTGCCAGGATACCGGCACCGCCCTCATATTCGGCAAAAAAGGCCAACGCGTCTGGGTTGAGGGCAATGAGGAAGAGGCCTTCTCCTGGGGTGTCGCGCGCACCTATACAGAGACGAATCTGCGCTATTCGCAGATGGCGCCTCTTTCGATGTTCGAGGAGAAGAACACCGGTAATAATCTGCCCGTGCAGTTCGACATCATGGCCGCCCCTGGTGAGCATCATGCGGATGAGTTCCACCTGCAATTCATCGCCAAGGGCGGTGGCTCAGCCAACAAAACCTATCTGTTCCAGGAAACCCGCGCGGTTTTAACGCCGGAGAAAATCTACGCCTTCATCGAAGCCAAGATCAAAACCCTAGGCACCTCCGCCTGCCCGCCCTACCATCTGGCGATTGTCATCGGCGGCACCTCGGCTGAGCTTTGCCTGAAAACCGTCAAGCTCGCCTCCACCAAATATTACGACAATCTGCCCACCAGCGGGGATGCCACCGGCCACGCCTTCCGGGACCTGGAGATGGAGCGGCAGGTGCTGGAAATTTCCCGTAAAATCGGCATCGGTGCGCAGTTTGGCGGTAAATATTTCTGCCATGATGTGCGGGTTATCCGCCTGGCCCGGCATGGCGCGTCTTTGCCCATCGGCATCGGCGTGTCTTGCTCAGCCGACAGGCAGGTGAAGGCCAAAATCACGCCCCAAGGCGTGTTCCTGGAACAGCTTGAAACCAACCCGGCCAAATATCTGCCTGAGATCACGGATGAGCATCTGGGCGGCGAGGTTGTCGCCATCGACCTCACCCGCCCGATGCCGGAGATTCTGGAGCAGCTTTCCAAACACCCCGTCAAAACCCGCGTGGCGCTCACCGGCACCATCGTGGTGGCGCGCGATATCGCCCATGCCAAGCTGCAGGAGCGACTGGACCGTGGCGAGGGCATGCCCGACTACATGAAAAACCACCCGGTTTATTACGCGGGGCCGGCCAAAACCCCGGAAGGCATGGCCACTGGCAGCTTTGGCCCCACCACCGCCGGGCGGATGGACAGCTACGTGGAAGCGTTCCAGGCCGCGGGCGGTTCCATGGTGATGCTGGCCAAGGGCAACCGCTCAGAGGCCGTGACAAAGGCCTGCGCCAAGCATGGCGGCTTCTATCTCGGCTCCATCGGCGGCCCGGCGGCGGTGCTGGCGCAGAACAACATCACCAAGGTCGAAATTCTGGAATACCCGGAGCTTGGCATGGAAGCCGTCTGGAAAATCGAAGTGAAGGATTTTCCGGCCTTCATCGTGGTGGACGACAAGGGCAACGATTTCTTTGCTGACCTCGCCTGAACCATGAAATTCACTGTCGACCGTATCGATCATGTGGTGCTGGTCTGCCGGGACCTGCAGGTCACCGCGGGCTGGTATCAGCGCGTTCTAGGCATGGAACGTGAGGAATATGGCGGCAAAAACCGCACCGCTTTGCGCTTTGGCGCGCAAAAAATCAATCTGCACGAGGTTGGGCATGAGGTCATCCCGCACGCGCGAACCGCGGCACCCGGCACGCTGGATCTCTGCTTCGTCGTGGCTGTGGGGCCGGAGGATGTGGTCGGGCAGCTCCATGCCTGCGGCGTCGCCGTTGAGCGCGGGCCGGTGACGCGCATTGGCGCACTGGGCGATATCATGTCGGTTTATTGCCGCGACCCGGATGGCAATCTTATCGAGCTGGCCTCGTATCTCGGGGCCTGATGCAGCTTTCAGAGTTCTGCTACGAACTGCCGCCGGAGCGTATCGCCACAGCGCCCGCCCGCCCGCGTGATGCAGCCCGGCTGCTGCATGTGGGCGCTGGTTTAACCGACCATATCGTGCGGGATTTACCCCGCCTGCTGCGGGCGGATGATCTGCTGGTGGTGAACGACACCAAGGTGATCCCCGCCCAGCTCACCGCCAGACGCGGCGAGGCAAAAATTGGCATCACGCTGGACCGGCGGCTGGATGACGGCGCCTGGCGGGTGCTGCTGCGCAATTCAAAGCGCGTGAAACAGGGCGATGTTCTGGTCATCGACCCCGAATTCTCTGCCGAGGTGCAGCACGTTCTGGAAGGCGGTGCCGCCATCTTGGCGTTCAGCGCGGATGATTTCTACGCTGCCCTGGCTCGTTCCGGCGCGCTGGCGCTGCCGCCTTACATCGCCCGGCCAGAGGGCATTACCGAGCAGGACAAGTCCGACTACCAAACGCTTTTTGCGGCGCATGAAGGGGCCGTGGCGGCGCCCACCGCGGGGCTGCATTTCACGCCTGAATTGCTGGCCGCCCTGGCCGCGCGCGGCATCGAAATGGCGCGGGTCACGCTGCATGTGGGGGCGGGCACGTTTCTGCCGGTGCGGGTGGAAAACATCGCCGAGCACAAGATGCACGCCGAGCGCGGTTATATCACGCAAGAGGCGGCCTCACGCATCAACGCGGCGAAGGCGGCGGGCCAGCGCATCATCCCCATCGGCACCACGGCTTTGCGCCTGCTGGAATCCGCCGCCACGGATGATGGCGTGCTGAAACCCTTTGATTCCGAAACCGATATCTTCATCACTCCTGGCTACCGCTTCAAAATCGCCGATGCGCTGTTCACCAATTTCCATCTGCCGCATTCCACCCTGCTGATGCTGGTCAGCGCCTTTGCCGGGATAGACCGGATCAAATCCGCCTATGCCCACGCCATCGCCAGCGGGTACCGGTTTTACTCCTATGGCGATGCCTGCTTGCTGGAAAAAGCCGCCTAAGCTGGCACTTTCCCGCCAACCCCGCTAATCCCACAGCATGACCACCCCAGAATTCTCCTTCACCCTGGCGGGCCAGGATGGCCAGGCCCGCGCCGGCACGCTGGCCACCGCCCATGGCGATGTTCCCACCCCCACTTTCATGGCCGTGGGCACTGCCGGCACGGTAAAAGCCATGACCGCCGATGCCGTGCGGGAAACGGGTGCCAAAATCGTCCTCGGCAACACCTATCATCTCATGCTCCGCCCAACCGCTGAGCGCGTGGCGCGCCTTGGCGGCCTGCATAAGATGATGGACTGGCCAGGGCCGATCCTCACCGATTCCGGCGGCTTCCAGATCATGTCTCTCGCCAAGCTGCGCAAGTTGGAAGAGAAGGGTGTGACCTTCCGCTCGCATATCGATGGCTCAGCGTTTGAGCTCACACCAGAACGCTCCACGGAAATTCAGCATCTGCTGGATGCCACCATCACCATGCAGCTCGACGAATGCACCAAATTCCCCGCCACGCATAAAGAGGCGAAGGATTCCATGGAGCTTTCCACCCGCTGGGCCAAGCGCTCGCGCGATGCCTTCATCAAGCGCCCCGGCTACGGCCAATTCGGCATCATGCAAGGCAATATCTACGAAGATCTGCGGCGTTACTCCGCCGCCGCCCTGGTGGAGATGGATTACGAGGGCTACGCAATTGGCGGCCTGGCCGTGGGCGAAGGCCAGGAGGCGATGTTCTCCGTGCTGGATTACGCCACGGATTTCCTGCCCCAAACCAAGCCCCGCTACCTCATGGGTGTCGGCACACCGGACGACCTTCTGGGTTCAGTCAAGCGCGGGGTGGACATGTTCGACTGCGTGATGCCCACCCGCGCCGGGCGCACCGCACGGGCCTTCACGGCCAATGGCATTTTTAACATGCGCAATGCGCGCTTTATCGATGATGGCCGCACGCTTGACGCCACTTGCCCCTGCCTTTGCTGCACGCGGCACACCCGGGCTTATCTGCATCATCTCTTCCGCGCCGAGGAAATGCTGGGGCCGATGCTGCTCACCATCCATAACCTCACCTACTACCAAAGCCTGATGCAAAACGCCCGCATCGCCATTATAAACAAGGAATATGACGCCTATTGCGCGGATACGCGCGAAAATTGGCAGAAAGGACCCGATTGATGACCGAAGATCGTTACGCTCGGCTGCAGCAGCTTGGCCAAAACACCAAACAGCCCGCCGACCCCGACGAGGCCATTCTGGAGCGCGTGCCCGCCGATACTGACGGCAAAAATGCGGTTGTGCGCTTGGTCTGCCCGGAATTCACCTCCCTCTGCCCACTCACCGGCCAGCCGGATTTCGCGCATATCGTCATCGACTATGTCCCCGATGAATGGTTGGTGGAGAGCAAAAGTCTGAAACTGTTCTTCCATTCCTTCCGCAACCATGGCGGGTTTCATGAAGCCTGCACCTTAATGATCGCTGACCGGCTGGTGGAACTGCTGGCACCGAAATGGCTGCGCATCGGCGCCTATTGGTATCCACGCGGCGGCATTCCCATCGACGTTTTCTGGCAAAGCGGCAAACCGCCAGAAGATGCCTGGATACCGGACCAGGGCGTTCCCCCGTACCGTGGCCGCGGCTAGTTTAAAAAAACAAATTACCGAAAAAGCGGCGGCGCTGGGCTTCGCTGCAACGGGTTTCACCCGCGCCAGCCTACCTCCGGAAAAGCTTAGATATCTGCAGGAGTTTTTGCAATCCGGCCAGCATGGCAGCATGAGCTGGATGGCCGAGCGCGTAACCCAGCGCGCCCACCCGCAGGCTTTGTGGCCGGAGGCACTCACTGTCATCTCGCTTGGCTTTTCCTATGCACCGCAGGGCGACGCGCTGGATAACCTCTCCCGGAAAAATGTAGGCAATATCTCGGTCTATGCCCGCAACCGGGATTATCACGACATCATAAAGGGAAAATTAAAGCACCTCGCCCAATTTATCGCCACGCGTGGAGATGGCGTGAAAGTATTTGTGGATACAGCGCCGGTTATGGAAAAGCCGCTGGCCGAACAGGCGGGCATAGGCTGGCAGGGCAAGCACACAAATCTCGTCTCGCGTGCGCATGGCTCCTGGCTCTTCCTGGGAGAAATCTACACCACACTGGAATTGCCGCCGGATGCACCCGCACGTGATTTGTGCGGCAGTTGCAACGCCTGCCAAACCGCCTGCCCTACAAACGCCTTCCCCGCGCCATACAAACTCGATGCACGGCGCTGCATCTCTTACCTCACCATCGAACATGACGGCCCGATCCCGGAGGAGTTTCGCGCGGCCATCGGTAACCGGATTTATGGCTGCGATGATTGCCTGGCCGTCTGCCCCTGGAACAAGTTTGCACAAGCCGGACGCGAGCAAAAACTAGCCGCCCGAGAAGACCTAACCGCCCCCCCCCTGGCCGAACTGGCCCTTCTGGACGACGCTGGCTTCCGGCAAAAATTCTCCGGCTCGCCGATCAAACGCATCGGGCGCAACGGGTTTGCGCGCAATGTGGCGATTGCGATTGGAAACAGCGCCGACCAAGCCCTGCTGCCAGTTGCGGAACGATTGGCGACGGATGCTGACCCCGTGGTGGCGGAGGCTGGGAGGTGGGCAATTGCCAAACTTGATAAATTATCGTTAGAATTTTAGATGGTTTTTGGACAAATACTCTCTAGTTTGCTTAATTTCTATTGTGTTTTTGTATTTGTTCCTTAAGTTCTCTGTCTCCCTCATCCGTTAGGCTTTTATATTCCTCATCCGAATAGTGATGAAAGCAAACAACGCATGCAACTCCGCCTTCAGGATGTCGTTGGGCAAACTCCCATTCCCGGTCACACCAGCTTGTGCGCTCATCTGAACAATTGAAGCATGTTAATGCTTGCTTCCTCACATCATAACCAAAAAACTCTTTCAAATAGCGCGGCTTTAACTCCCAACGGGCAGCTTCAAATTCGTAATTAAGATTATCGTTCGTGTAGTCCTCGTCATCACCTTCAAATCTCGGTCCTTTATTTTTCTCTGTAAGCATATACTGTCGTCTAAAATCCATCCATTTTCCACTATAAAGGTACTTATGAGCCATTAGTATAGATTGAAGTATCGCTCCGCTTTCAGCCTTCACGTTACCCGCATGGAGATGTGCGATCTTATTTCTGGCTTTTCGAACATTTGAGTAGAATTGCGAAAAATCCGGCGATAACGGTTTCTCACAGACAATGTCGTGAACTCTACATAAGTGGACAGGGTCGATAGTCCTAAAATCTGAAAAGTCTACCCAACCAGTTTTCTTATCAATCTTGGGCCACGATTGCGAGTCTCCAGATATAAGTTACTGTTTCAAAAGTCATAGACTAATAAAAAATCGCAAGCAAATGCCTGACGTTCTGAGTAGCTAGAAACTACCCTTCAACCAAAGAGAACAAAACATGAACGATCTAAGCCGCCTTTTGTGGATATGGTACGATTTTGACACCGCCACAAAGAGAAAACTAAACTCAACTTCATGTGGGAAGCGTCAGTTTGGGGATTTATTAGCTTGGGTGTGGCTTTCGGGCTGGCACGTATCGCTATGATAGGGACAACTGGACACGCATGGATTGGCGTATGTCTAACCCTCGCTTCAATTTCTTGTTTTCTTGTATCCATGCTTGTATTTGTTTGGCCTAGGCTTTGTCCAAAACCTTTAAAAACACAACCGAAGCTTATTTTAACATTTGACCCTAACGATATAAATGGTTGTGTCCTATTTGCTCCATCCGGAAATCCTTCAATTAAAAATTTCAGATTGAAAGTAGAATTAAATGCGGGAGAAAAGGCTGTCCAGTGTCGTGGATTTTTGATTTCAATATCGGGAACACGAGGCTTGAATGCAGAGCCAATGACTTTAACTTTTACTCCAGCTGAAGATAATGAGAGCACCAATAAGACAATCGACGGTGGCATTCCTGCATTCTTGGATATCATTACTATAAGTAATGAAAACCT
>JAKAZY010000052.1 GCA_021826425.1 Pseudomonadota bacterium | reverse complement strand
GCGGTTTCCGACGCGCCGGATGATTATATCGCAGCCCAGCTGAAGGGGATTGTCGGGCTGGTGCTGACGATCACGAAGCTGGAAGGCAAGGCGAAGCTCAGCCAAAACCGCAGCCTGATGGACCGGGAAGGCGTGATCGCCGGAAGTGCTGAGGAGAATCCAGCGCTCTCAGCCGCGGTAAAACGCCGACTCTAGAGCAATCTGCTTTTAGATTGACGCGGCGGCGCCAAGATAAACGCATGAAATTGCTCGCTCAAACATAAAATTAGAGGGTTCAGCTTTTAGCTGAACCCTCTAGCGTCTGAATCGCCCTCTATATCATTGTTTTAGAGGCGGATTCAGATTTTAGAGCGGATCACGCCCGTGATTCGATCTAAAATCATCCGGCTCCAATGTGTGCCGCGCTGTGGGCGCCGCTGATAATGACATTGTGGTAGAGCCCGGGCTCAACAAACCCGGCAGCTTGCGCTGCCGGCATGGGTATTTCTCCCTCGCGGGAAAAAGATTAGTCTTCTGTCGACTGGTTGCGGCGGCGAATGGCCGCACCCAGAATGTCGCCGAGCGAAGCGCCCGAATCGGACGATCCGTATTCCGCGATCGCGGTCTTGTCCTCGTCGATCTCTTTGCCCTTGATGGTGAGCTGCAGCTTGCGGGCCGCGCGGTCCACCGCGGTGATCTTGGCGTCGATCTTGTCGCCCACGGCGAAACGCTCGGGGCGCTGCTCGGCCTTGTCGCGCGCCAGCTCGGCGCGGCGGATGAAGCCGGTCAGCACATCGTCCACCTTCACCTCGACGCCATTGCTCTGCACGGCGGTAACTGTGCATGTGACGATCTGGTTCTTGTGGATCTTGTCCAGCACGCCGGCGGCCGGGTCGACCTCAAGCTGCTTGATGCCGAGCGAAATGCGCTCCTTCTCCACGTCCACGTCCAGCACCTTGGCCTTGACGACCTGGCCTTTCTCGAACTTGGCGATGGCGGCCTCGCCGGCTTCTTCCCAGGAGAGGTCGGACATGTGGATCATGCCGTCGATCTCCGGGCCGACCGCGATGAACAGGCCGAACTCGGTGATGTTGCGGATCTCGCCCTCGACGATGGAGCCGATCGGGTGCTCGTCCTGGAACTCTTCCCAGGGGTTGCGCTGCACCTGCTTCAGGCCCAGCGAGATGCGGCGCTTGGAGGCGTCGACATCCAGCACCACCACGTCCACTTCCTGAGAGGTGGAGACGATCTTGCCCGGGTGGGCGTTCTTCTTGGTCCAGGACATCTCGGAGACGTGAACGAGACCTTCCACGCCCGCTTCCAGCTCCACGAAGGCGCCGTAATCGGTAATGTTGGTCACGCGGCCGGTGGCTTTCACGCCAGGCGGGTACTTCACGTCCACGCCTTCCCACGGGTCGGCCTCAAGCTGCTTCATGCCCAGCGAGATGCGCTGGGTATCGGCATTGAAGCGGATCACCTGCACCTTAACGGGCTGGCCGATGACCAGCGCCTCGGCAGGGTGGTTGATGCGCTTCCAGGCGATGTCGGTCACGTGCAGCAGGCCATCGACGCCACCGAGATCGACGAACGCGCCGTAATCGGTGATGTTTTTTACCACGCCGTCGAGGATCTGGCCTTCCTTGAGGCCGGTGATCAGCTCGGAACGCTGCTCCGCACGAGTTTCTTCCAGCACCGCGCGGCGGGAGACGACGATGTTGCCACGCTGGCGGTCCATCTTCAAAATCTGGAACGGCTGGGCCACGCCCATCAGCGGGCCGACATCGCGCACCGGGCGGATATCCACCTGGGAACCGGGCAGGAACGCCGTGGCGCCGCCGAGATCGACGGTGAAGCCGCCTTTGACGCGACCATGAATCACGCCGTTCACGCGGGTCTGGACCTCGAACGCCTTCTCGAGCTGGGTCCAGCTCTCCTCGCGCCGCGCCTTCTCGCGCGACAGCACCATGGCGCCGTCCTTGTCCTCGTAGCGCTCGATGAACAGGTCGAACACGTCTCCGGGGTTGACCTCGGGCTTGGCGCCAACGGGGGCGAACTCGCGTAAGGGGACGCGGCCTTCTGATTTCAGGCCAACATCGACGATGACGTAATCGTCGTCGATGCGCAGCACGCGGCCGGAGACGACGGAACCTTCAAACCCGGCGGCATCGCCGAGAGAGGAATCAAGCAGGGCGGCAAAATCATCAGCACCGGAATAGGCCGGTGCGTCGGAATGACGGATGGCGGTGATGGAAGAAGCCATGTGGCTGTATATGTCCTTGAAAACGGACCGTTTTGTGGCCCGGTTTGGGTGTGCGCGGCCTGGCTTTCAGGCAACGTCTAGGGCACCCCAGCCGGTGGGCGGGATGTCCTGGTTAAGTAATGCCGCGCTGTTTAGACCTGATGGCGTCAAAGTCAAGCAAAACTGCGGTATGCGCCGGTTTTGGCGCGGTAGGGGGCCGCACAGGCTTCATGTCCACGGATTAGCTGCTATAAGCCGGACGCAATGACACATCTCCGCTCCGGCCTTGCCCGCCTGTCTCTGCTCGCCCTTGGCCTTGCCCTGGCGGCTTGTTCCAGCCAAACCAAAGGGGATGCCTCGCTGGGCGATTTTGCCAGCGGCACGCTGCCCCCGCCGGATCAGGCTTATGCCACCGCCGTCGCGCGGATGCAGAAGGGCGATTACGGCATCGCCGTGAAGGATTTCGACGCTCTGCAGGAGACCTACCCGTATTCAACATGGTCCACCCATGCGGAGCTGCTGGCGGCTTATTCGCAATATAAGCAGATGGATTATGAGGACGCGATCAGCTCGCTGAACCGCTTTATCCAGCTCTACCCGGAAAATCAGGAAGTCGCCTACGCCTATTACCTGAAAGCGCTCTGCTATTATGAGCAGATCGACGATGTGCAGCGCGACCAGGCCGCAACCTATGCAACGATCCAGGCGATGCAGGATGTCATTACCCGTTTCCCCGACAGCGCCTATGCCCGCGACGCGCAGATTAAACTGCGCCTTGCCTATAACCGCCTCGCTGGGCACGAGATGGTGATCGGCCGGTATTACGAGAAACAGCATCTCTATGCAGCTGCCATCGGGCGCTATCAGGATGTCGCGAATACCTACCAGACCACCACCTACGCCCCAGAGGCGTTGGAGCGCATGGTGGAAGTTTACCTGGATCTCGGGCTGACGGACGCGGCTATCCGCGCGGCCTCAGTGCTGGGCTATAATTATCCAGGCAGCTCCTGGTACGAGGCAGCCTATGACAAGCTGAAATCCCACGGGCTGGTGAATGCGCGCGACGAGACCGCCGCGAATTCTGATGCGGTGGCGCCACCAGCACCTAAGCCTGCGCATCATTGGTACTGGCCATTCTGAAGGCGCCATGCTGAACAGCCTCTCGATCCGCGATGTCGTGCTGATCGAGCGGCTCGATTTGCATTTTTCCGCCGGGCTGACGGCGCTGACAGGTGAAACCGGGGCGGGCAAATCCATCCTGCTGGATAGCCTTGGTTTGGCTCTGGGGGCGCGGGCGGATTCCGGTCTGATCCGCGCCGGGGCGGTGCAGGCGGTGGTGGCGGCCAGTTTCTTGGCTGCGCCGGAACACCCCGTGCACAAGCTGCTGGCCGAGCAGGGACTCGACTCGGGTGAGGAAATCCTGCTGCGCCGCATTGTCACGCGCGATGGCCGCTCCCGCGCCTTGGTGAACGACCAGCCGGTGAGCGCGGGATTCCTGAAAACCCTCACCGCGTTGCTGATAGAGATACAGGGCCAGCATGAGCAGGTGGGGCTGGCCGATCCAGCTCAGCATATCGCGCTGCTGGATGCGTTTGGCGTGCCAGAGGCCGATCGCGCTGAGGTTTCTGTCGCCCACAAAGCCTGGCGGGACTCCGCTGCACGGCTGGCCGAGGCGCAGCGCCGGATTGAGGAAACCGCGAAGGAGGAGGAGTTTCTTCGCCATGCCGCCGCCGAGCTGGAAAAACTGGACCCGGTGGAGGGTGAGGAGGAGACTTTGGCTGCTACGCGACTGCGCTTGCAGGCCGGGGAGCGCCGAGCCGAATCCATTGCCAGTGCCATGGCCGAGCTGCGACCCAAGGACAGGCGCAAAGACGGCCCCGCTGCCGCCTTGCGCGCGGCGGCACGGGCGGTGGCGCGCATTACGGTGCCTGCCGGCCAGGTGAACCCGGCCGGCCCGGCCATGGCGGCGATTGAACGCGCCGAAATAGCCCTGGCTGAAGCAGAGGATTTTCTGGAACGTCTCGCCGCCGCGGAGGAGGATGACCCTCGTAGCCTGGAAGCCACGGAGGAACGGCTGTTTGCTCTGCGCGGGACCGCCCGCAAGCATGGCGTGCCGGTGACGGAACTGCCCGCGTTTTTCGCGGCCCTGCGCGCCCGGCTGGCGGCGCTGGAAAGTGGGGTGGCGGACATTGCCGCACTGACCACCGAAACGGCCCGGCTGCGCGGAGTTTATGTGGAAAAAGCCGCCAGCCTCTCAGACAAACGCGCCCGCGCGGCAGCCAGGCTGGAAAAAGTCATCGCCGCTGAGCTGCCGCCCTTGAAACTGGAACGCGCGCGTTTCGTGGTGGAGCGCGCGATGCTGCCGGAGCTGCAATGGGGCCCGCGCGGGGCGGATGCCATACGCTTTCTCATCGCCACCAATCCCGGCGAGGAACCCGGCGCGTTGGACAAAATCGCTTCCGGCGGCGAACTCTCCCGCCTGATGCTGGCGATGAAAGTGGTGCTTTCCGCAGGTGCCGATAACGAGACGCTGATTTTCGACGAGGTTGATTCCGGCATTGGCGGCGCCACGGCAGCGGCGGTGGGTGAGCGCCTGGCCCGGGTGGCCGAAGGCGTGCAGGTTTTGGTGGTCACGCACTCCCCGCAAGTGGCCGCACGCGCTGCGGCGCAGATGCGGGTGCAGAAGCGCGAGGCAAATGGCCGCGCCATAACTGAGGTGAAAATCTTAAGCGAAACCGAGCGCCGCGAGGAGATCGCCCGGATGCTCTCTGGCGAGAGCGTGACCGAGGCCGCGCGGCAGGCGGCTGAGAGCCTGTTGGCGCGATGAACGGCAAAGAGACGCTCAATGCGTTGCTGGCGCGGATTGAAGCCGCCAACACCGCTTACCACGAACAAGACGCGCCGGAGATAACCGACGCGGATTATGATGCGCTGCGCCGCGAGGCGGAGGCGATTCTGGCCGAACACCCAGAATGGCGGGAGGATGCGAAGGCGCTTTCCCAGGTGGGAGGCAAACCGGTTGCGGGCTTCAAGAAGGTTATGCACCGCACGCCCATGCTCTCGCTGGATAACGTGTTTAATGCGGTGGAGTTTGAGGATTTTGTAGCGCGGATAAGGCGGTTTCTGGGCTTGAAAAACGAAGCCCTGGAATTTGTGGCCGAACCGAAGATGGATGGGCTTTCCATCTCCCTCACTTACGAGCAGCGCAAATTCGCCCGAGCTGCCACACGCGGCGATGGGCTGGTGGGCGAGGACGTTACCGCCAATATTCTAACCCTGCAGTCTTTACCAAGAGAATTGCCGAAGGATGCGCCGGATTTCATCGAAATCCGTGGCGAGGTTTACATGACCAAGGCGGATTTTATGGCGCTGAATGCCGTGCAGGAGCGGCAATTCGCCAATCCGCGCAATGCGGCGGCGGGCAGCTTGCGCCAGCTTGATCCCTCCATCACCGCCCAGCGCAAGCTCTCGCTGTTTGCCTACGCGCAGGGCGAAACCTCCGTGTCCGTGGCGCAAACCCATTGGGATTACCTGGATGCTTTGCGACACTGGGGGTTTGCGGTGAACCCGCTTTCCCGCCTCGTGAAGGGAGGCGGCGCGGAAGCCTTCCAGGCCGGGATGGGGGTGCAGCGTGCAGAACTGCCCTATGATATCGACGGCGTGGTTTACAAAGTTAATGATCTTGCCTTGCAGAATCGTCTTGGCTTTGTGGGGCGCGCGCCGCGTTGGGCGGTGGCGTGGAAATTCCCGGCTGAAAAAGCGAGCACCATGCTGGAGGATATAGAAATTCAGGTGGGCCGAACCGGCGCGCTCACACCCCGCGCGCGCCTCAAGCCGGTGAATGTGGGCGGCGTGCTGGTCACTTACGCCACGCTGCATAACGAGGATGAGATTGCCCGCAAAGGCGTGCAGGTTGGCGACATTGTGGAACTCCAACGCGCGGGCGATGTGATTCCGCAAATCCTCGGCGTGCTTAAAAAAGGCGAAGGCCAGCCCTTCATATTTCCTGATCACTGCCCGGTCTGCGGCGCGCTTGCCGTGCGGGTGGATGACGATGTGGTGCGCCGCTGCACCGGCGGACTTACCTGCCCGGCGCAGGTGGTGGAGCGGCTGATCCATTTCTGTTCGCGCAGCGCGTTCGACATTGAGGGCATGGGCGAAAAAACCGTGCGGGAATTTCACGAGGCCGGGCTTTTGCGTGGAGCACCGGATATTTTCGCGCTGCCGGCGCATGAGGCGCAGATCGCCAAGCGCGAGGGTTGGGGTGAGGTGTCAGCGGCCAAGCTCTCTGTGGCCATCGCGGCCAGGCGGGAGATTGGGCTGGCGCGGTTCATCTTCGCGCTCGGCATAAGGCGCATTGGCGAGAATAACGCCAAGCTGCTCGCCCGGCATTATGGCTCCTACGCGCATTGGAAACAGGCGATGCTGGCGGCACAGATCATCGGCTCCGATGCCCGGCTGGAGCTTGGCTCCATCTCCGGCATCGGCCCGGCCATTGCTGAGGATTTGCTGGCCTTTTTCGCGGAAGAGCATAATCTCACCACGCTGGCGCGGCTGGAGGCGGCGGTGCAAGTGCAGGATGAACAAGTCGCCGTCGGCATCGATTCGCCGCTGGCGGGCAAGGTGATGGTGTTCACCGGCACGCTCACCATGGCAAGGCCAGAGGCAAAAGCCCGCGCCGAGGCATTGGGGGCGAAGGTGACTGAATCCGTCTCCAAAAAAACCGATTACGTGGTGGTGGGTGAGGATGCAGGCTCCAAGGTCAAAAAGGCAGTGGAGCTGGGTGTGACGATTCTTACCGAGCAGAAATTCCGTGAAATGGCGGGGCTATAACCGATGGAACAAGCCCTCTCAGCCTTTCTTCTCTCTTTCCCGGCGCTGTTCTCCATCATCAACCCGCTCGGCGGCGCCATCATCTTTCACGAGGTGACGAGCGAGCAGGGCACGACACAGCGGCAGGCTTTGGCCCGGCGGGTGGCGCTCTACTCCTTCCTGGTAATGATGTCCGCGCTGCTGGCGGGCACGTACATCTTGAACTTCTTCGGCATTTCGATGAACGCTTTGCGCATCGCGGGTGGGCTCGTGGTTTCCGTGCGGGCCTACGAGATGCTGAACGCGCCGGACAACACCACCAAACGAAAGCAGAAGGACGCTGAGCCGGTGAACGCCGCCTCCGAGGAAGATCTGGCGGGCTATGCCTTCTTCCCGCTCACGCTGCCGTTCACCACCGGGCCAGGCACCATCGCCGTCACCATCTCGCTTGCCACCGGCCGGCCGGATAATATCTCCGCCGCCTGGATTTTCTATGCCGCGGACGGGCTGGCCGTGCTGGCCAATGCCGCACTCGTCTGGACTTGCTACAGCGCCTCGGAGCGCATGATCAGGGTGCTGGGGCATTCCGGGCAGGTGGTGGTTTCCCGCATTGCCGCCTTTCTGCTGCTTGGCATCGGCGTGCAGATCGCCATCACCGGCCTCGTGCCAGTGTTGCATGCGGCGCTGACCGGCTAGGCGAAAGCTGCAACGCAAAAATTTATAAGCTGCGTTACTATCCCTCCTGTTATGGATGTGGATTTCGAACGTGATTTTTTGATTCTGCTGATGGTGGTGGCGCGGCTGACCCGTGTGGAGGCCGACCGCCGCGCCCGCCAGCACGGGATGACGCGCGCGCAATGGGGCATTCTCAAGCAGGTCTGGTACAATCCCGGCCTGATCCAGAAAGAGCTGGCGGATTTGCTGGAGGTGGAGCCGATGACCGCAGCCAGGCTGGTTGACCGGTTGGAGAAGGCCGGGCTGATAGAACGCCGCGCGGATGCACAAGACAGGCGCATTTGGCGTCTGCATCCCCGCCCGGAGGCCGCGCCCTATTTGGCGGTTATAGACCGCCAGCGCCAGGAGATCACTGACCTCATCACGGCTGGATTATCTGAGCCGGACCGGGACGTGGTAATGCGGGCGCTCAAGTTTATGAAAGTCAATCTGTTGCGCGGTTCGTCTGCGCAACCGCGCGCGGTTTGCGAAACAGACAACGAGGAGAGTGCCTGATGTCTCAACGCAATGCTCTGGTATTGGAGCAGGTGCAGCAGCGCGCGGCGACCAAGGCGGCATCAGGGCGGGGCAAATCACTGTTGCGGCCGTTGCTCATGGGGGGCGGGGTGCTGCTGGTGGCGCTGGCCTCTCTGTTGTTCTGGCTGTTTGGCGGGCGCTATATCTCCACCGACGATTCCTATGTCGACGCGGCAAAAATGTCACTCTCCACCGATGTCACCGGGTTGGTCGGCCAGATCTACGTTCAGGATAATCAGCATGTTATTGCCGGGCAGCCGCTTTTTGCGCTCGGCCAAGGCAGTTTTGCCATCGCGGTGAATTCCGCCCGTGCCCAGCTTGATCAGGCGGTGCAAGATATCAACGCCGCCAAGCGCGGCTACCAGATGGCGCAGGCCGGTATCGCCGCACAACAGGCGCTGGTGAAGAAAGACCAGGCGGATCTGGCCCGTTACGCCGCCGTGCTTGGCAATGGCGGCGCCACCCGCGCGCAATACGACGATACGCGCTTCACCTTGCAGGGCGATCAAGCGAAACTGGTGCAGCTGCAGGCAGAGGCCGGTCAGCAATTGGTGAAGCTCAACGGCAATCCCAACATCGCCCCAAAGGACACACCAGAATATATGAATGCCCTGGCCAATCTCAACCAGGCGCTGCTGAACCAGCAGCATAGCGTGGTGCGCGCTCCCTTTTCCGGCACCGTTACGGATGTCGAGCAGCTTCAGCCTGGCATGATGCTCCCTGCCGGCACCGCCGCCTTCGGTATCGTGTCAGACAGCGACGTCTACATCACCGCGCAACCAAAAGAGGACCAGATGACCTGGGTGCGCCCCGGCCAGAGCGTGGCCATCAGCGTGGATTCCTATCCCGGCCAGCAATGGAAGGGCGTGGTGGAGAGCATCGCCCCGGTCTCGGGGTCACAATTCTCGGTACTGCCAGCCCAGAATGCGTCTGGCAACTGGGTGAAGGTGGTGCAGCGCATCCCCGTGCGCATCAAGATTCTCTCCGGGCCAAAAGGCCTGAAGCTGCGCGCCGGGATGAGCACGGAAGTTTCCATCGACACGCATCACCACCGGCATCTTTCGGACCTGTTCTGATGGCCGAGGCCGCGCCGCTGCAGGTCAAGAATCGTGCGATCATCACGGTTTGCCTGATGATCGCGACGCTGATGCAAGCGCTAGATTCCACCATCGCCAATGTGGCGCTGCCTTACATGCAAGGCTCGCTTTCAGCCTCCTACGACCAGATCACCTGGGTGCTCACCTCCTATGTGGTGATGGCCGCGATCATGACCGCACCTGTCGGCTGGCTGGCGGCGCGGTTTGGCACCAAGGAGCTGTTCATCGCCTGTCTGGTCGGGTTCACGGTTACCTCCATGCTATGTGGCATTGCCCAGAGCTTGGTGGAGATGGTTCTCTACCGGCTGCTGCAAGGCGCGTTCGGCGCGGCGTTGGTGCCGCTCTCCCAATCCACCATGCTGGATATCTACCCCGCCGAGCAGCGCGGTGTCGCCATGTCCATCTGGGGCATGGGGGTGATGGTGGGGCCCATTCTGGGACCAACATTGGGCGGCTACCTCACCGCCGATTTCAACTGGCGCTATGTGTTTTTCGTCAACCTGCCCTTTGGTATCGCCGCGGTGCTGGGGCTGGCCTTGCTGATGCCCGCGCGCCAGTCCCGCGCCAAAGGTGGGTTCGACTGGCTGGGCTTTGGCGTGCTCTCGCTTGGCCTCTCGGCGCTGCAACTGGCGCTGGATAGGGGCGAGCAATTGGATTGGTTGAATTCCAACGTCATCATCGCCGCCTTCATCTTGGCCGGGCTCGGCTTTTATCTGTTCATCGTCCACATGTTCACAGCACCTCGGCCCTTCATCCCGCGCGAGATTTTCGCCGACCGTAACTTTGCCGCCGGGCTGTTCACCATGTTCATGGTCGGCATGGTGTTGCTTGCCTCTTCCGCGCTGCTGGCGCCATTTCTAGAAAATCTAAGCAATTATCCGGTGGCCGCGGCAGGGCTGGTCATGGCGCCGCGCGGCTTTGGCACCATGTTTGCCATGCTGGTGGCGGGTAGGCTGACCAACCGCGTAGATCCCAGGCTGCTGATGCTGTTCGGCTATATCCTGCTCGGACTGTCACTCTCTATGCAGGATGGTTGGACCCCTGCCACCAGCGAGCGTTACATGATCACCACCATTGTTACCCAGGGGGCAGGGCTTGGCTTCGTGTTCGTGCCCTTGCAGGTGGTGGCCTTTTACACGCTGGCGCCCGCCATGCGCACCCAGGGCACGGCGCTGCTCAGCCTGCTGCGCAATGTCGGCAGCGCCATCGGCATCTCCGTTACTTCGGCGCTGCTGGACCGCATGACCATCTATATGCACGCCGATCTGATGTCGCATCTCACGCCCTTCTCCCGCGCCTTGCAGGTGGGCGGCGCGGTCGGTCGATACTGGAACCCGGCCACGAAAAGCGGCGCCGCGCAACTTGATGCGCTGGTCACGACTCAGGCGCAGATTATTGCCTATATGGACGATTATAAACTCATGTTCCTGGCCACGATTCCAGCGGCGGCCTGCCTGTTGCTGATGCGCCGCCCCGCCCGCCCGGCCCCTATGCCCAAAGACCATAGCGCGGTGATGGAATAAAAAGGCGTCCCAAAAGGCCGCCTGGAAAATGATGTTTTTTATCGCGCCGGTTTCGGCGGGGTCACGCTGTAATCGTAAAAGCCGCGGCCGGATTTACGCCCCAGCCACCCGGCATTCACATATTTCACCAGCAGCGGGGCCGGGCGGTATTTATCCTCCCCCAGCTGCGCATGCAGGACGCGCATAATGGCAAGCAGCGTGTCCAGCCCGATGAAATCCGCCAGCGTCAGCGGCCCCATCGGGTGATTGGCGCCAAGCCTCATCGCATCGTCTATGGAGGCGGCGTCCGCGATACCTTCCGCCAGGGCAAAGATCGCCTCGTTCAACATCGGGCAGAGCAGGCGGTTGACGATGAAGCCCGGCGCGTCTTGCGCGGTGGCGGCGGTCTTGTTCAGCCGGCCGGCGAGATCGGCGGCGGCCTTATACGTCTCATCGGAGGTGGCAAGGCCGCGAATAATCTCCACCAGCTTCATCATCGGCACCGGGTTGAAGAAATGCAGCCCGATGAATTTCTCGGGCCGCCCCGAAAGTGCGGCCAAATGAGTGATAGAGATGGAGGAGGTATTGGAGGCCAAAATTGTCTCCGGCGCCAGCACGTCCTTCAATTCCTTGTAGATGCTTTCTTTGATTTCGAGCTTTTCCGGCACCGCCTCGATAACGATCTCGGTCCCCTTCAGCACATGATAATCGGTGGAGGAGGTGAGGCGGCCAAGCGCCGCCGCCTTTTCCTCTTCTTTCAGGCTGCCCTTGGCAAGCTGGCGGTCCATGTTCTTCTCGATGGCCGCCAGGCCCTTGCCCAGGGCTGCCTCGAAGGCATCCACCAGCACCACATCAAAACCAGAAATCACCGCCGCGTGGGCGATGCCATTTCCCATCAACCCCGCACCGATGATCCCGATTTTCCGCATGGCTACAGCGCCTTTTCCAGTTCCGGCAGGATGGTGAACAAATCGCCCACCAGGCCGTAATCGGCCACCTGGAATATCGG
>JAKAZY010000051.1 GCA_021826425.1 Pseudomonadota bacterium | reverse complement strand
TAGGCGGGGCTTTTTCGTTAGGATATTCAACCCGGGCAGATCTCAGTCCACGTTGATGCTGGAAACCTCTGGGCCCTTAGAACCTTGGACAACGCTCATCCTCACGGTCTGGCCTTCCTGCAGCGGGGATATCCCTGCCGCCTCAAGCGCCGTGGCGTGCACGAACACATCCTTGCCACCACTCTCCGGGCTGATGAAGCCGAAACCTTTGGTAGCGTTATACCACTTCACGACCCCGGTCATTTCCACCGCGGGGCCAGAGGCCTGCGGACGCGGGGCGCGGGGGGCGCGGGGACGGTCGAAACCGCCACCACCGGCGCCAAAACCACCCCCACCGCTGCGCGGCGGCGGCGCATCACCCTCGGTCACGGAGATCACCTGGTCCACCTGGCGGCCCTTATGATTTTGACCAACCCTGACCTGCAGGATCGAACCCGGCGTAACGGCCTGGAAGCCGGCGTTCTGCAGGGAATTGGCGTGCAGAAACACATCTCCCGAGCCATCGGCCATCTCAACGAAACCGAAACCCTTCTCGGAATTATACCATTTCACCGTCGCTTTCACTTCCGGTGCGGTCGAGGGTGCCCCGAATCCCGAAAAAGCCGGCGGGAAAGAGGGCGCATTGCCATAAAAATTGTCGTCGTCAAAACCACGGCGGCGGGTCTGCCGCTGGCGGTCGTTCTTCGGGGGTCGCACTATAAAAACTGTCCTTCAATAGACTTCAGGGCACCAGGCGCAAGCCAAGCGCTGGCAGCATAGGGCAGCCCGTGGCAGCCATCAATCCCGAAATGCAGGGCGAACATGGGCAAATTGGCTAAAATACCCGCCATTTTTGCATAACAAGGGACTTCGTTACGCTTTATTGGCCAGCATCGCGTATCTGCCCAGCTTAACCGCCGCTTGTTCCGCGCGCATGCAGCCCGTATGAGCCCCGCCATGCCCTTTCCCGTTACCAATCCCAGCCTCGCCCGAGCCCTTGCCCAACGCGGCTATGCCGAACCCACCTCGGTGCAAAGTGCCGTGCTCGCCCCTGAGACCGAAGGACGGGACCTGTTAGTCTCCGCGCAGACCGGATCGGGCAAAACCGTCGCCTTCGGGCTGGCTCTGGCCGGCACCGTGCTGGGTGATGGCGAGACCATGCCCGCCACCCTGGCACCGCTGGTGCTGGTGATCGCCCCCACCCGCGAGCTGGCCTTGCAAGTGCATACGGAACTGACTTGGTTATATGAATTCACCGGGGCGCGCATCCTCGCTTGCGTCGGCGGCATGGATGCCCGGCGCGAGGCCCGACTGCTGCACGCGGGCTGCCATTTCGTCGTCGGCACACCGGGGCGGCTGAAAGACCATATCGAGCGCGGTAATCTGCGTCTTAATGAACTGGAAGCCGTGGTGCTGGACGAAGCCGACGAGATGCTCGATCTCGGCTTCCGCGAGGAGCTGGAGTTCATCCTCAGCGCGGCGCCGGAGGACCGGCGCACCTTGCTGTTTTCCGCCACCATCGCGCGGGAGATTGTGGCCCTGGCCCGCACCTACCAGCACAACGCCCTGCGGATAGATACCGCGGCGGCCAACCAGCCGCATGCGGATATTGAATACCGCGCCGTCCGCATGCCGGGTCAGGAGCTGGAAGCCGCATTGGTGAATATCCTGCGCGTCCAGGACAGCCGGGCCCTGGTGTTCTGCGCCACGCGGGACAATGTGCGCACCCTGCACGCGAATTTGATGGCGCGCGGCTTCACCGCCGTGGCCCTCTCGGGCGAACTCTCGCAGGCCGAGCGCAACGCCGCACTTTCAGCCTTGCGTGAGTCCCGCGCCCAGGTCTGCATCGCAACGGATGTCGCTGCGCGCGGGCTGGATCTGCCGGATCTCGACCTGGTGATTCACGCCGATTTGCCGACCAACAAGGCCACGTTCCTGCACCGCTCCGGGCGTACCGGACGCGCCGGGCGCAAGGGTGTTTCGGTGCTTCTGGTACCGCCGCAAAAGCAGCGTCGCGCCGAAATGCTGCTGCGCGAGGCCAACGCTGCCGCCATCTGGCAGTCCCCGCCGACCCAGGAGGACGTTCGCGCCAAGGATGAGCAGCGGCTACTGAACCATCCCAGCTTGGGCGAAGCGCTGAGCGAGACCACGCAGGGCCTCGCCGCCAGATTGCTGGAGCGCGCCAACCCCGAGGCGATCGCCGCCGCCTTCATTACCCTCGTCCAGGCCAAACTACCAACGCCCGCTGCGGTTACCATTTTACCACCCGAAGCCCCCCGTCCGGTGCGCGCCATGCGCGAACCCCACGCTGGCGGCACACCGCGCATGGCTCCTGGCAGTGGCTCCTGGTTCAGAGTCGCGCTCGGGCGCAAGCAAAACGCCGACCCACGCTGGCTGGTGCCGCTGATTTGCAAGGCTGGTGGCGTCACCAAACAAGATATCGGCGCCATTCGTATCTTCGACCGCGAAACAAAATTCGAAATCGCCGCCGGTGCCGCGCAAACCTTTGCCGCCGCCGCTGCCGCGCAAAGCGAGGCGCAGATTCAACCTGCCGCTCCCCCAGGCAACGCGCCACGCCCACATTTCGACGGCCCGGCCAAACCTGCTTTTAACAAAAAGAACGGCCCGGCCAAGCCTTATGCCACCAAACCTCATGCCGCCAAGCCTCATGCCCCCAAATCTCACGAACCCAAGCCCTATGCCGCCAAGCATGAGGGCAAGTTGAGCGAGCAACAGCGCCGCCGCCGGAATAAAGCTGGCCTACCGTAAATAATTGATCCAACCCTTCCGCCTTTGCGTAAAACGAGGGTGGAGGGGTGAACGGTGGAAACTTATCTCATCATCGGCGGCACGAGTGGCATCGGGCGGGCATTAGCCGCGCGGCTGCGCGCCACCGCGCCAGACGCTACCTTGTTCGTCACCAGCCGGTCTGCGGAGCGCGCCGCCGAGGCAGCGGCCCCGTTGGGTGCCGTGCCGCTCACCTTGCGGGTGGAAGAGCCCAACAGCATCAAGGCTGCCCTGGCGGAGGCCACGCATGACGGCGCGCTTTCCGGATTGGCTTATTGCGCGGGGTCCATCCTGTTGAAACCCCTGGTCAGGCTCACCGCGCAAGACATGCTTGGAACCTATGAGCTCAACGTGGTGGGCGCAGCACTTTGCGTACAGGCCGCCGCCTCGGCGCTGGCGGCAGCACAAGGCGCGGTGGTGATGTTTTCCTCTGTCGCGGCGAGGCAGGGTTTTGCCATGCATACGGCTATCGGCAGCGCCAAGGCGGCGGTGGAGGGGCTCACGCGTTCACTGGCGGCAGAACTAGCGCCCAAGGTCCGGGTAAACTGCATTGCCCCCAGCCTCACCGACACCGCCATGGCAGCCCCGATCATCGGTAACGATAAGATGAAGCAAGCCATCGCGGCACTGCATCCGCTGCCGCGTCTTGGTCAGCCGGATGAGGTGGCGGCCCTTGCCGCCTTTCTGCTCAGCCAGGATGCGGGTTGGATAACCGGGGAGGTATTTGGGATAGATGGCGGGCGCGCCAGCCTGCGCACCGGAAGGTGATGATCAATACTGGCGCAGTAACGCCACCAGCCGCCCTTGTACCTTTACCCGTTCAGCCGGGAAAATCTTTGTTTCGTACCTTACGTTGGCGGGTTCCAGAGCGATCGACTGCCCCTTGCGGCGCAGCCGTTTCAGCGTCACTTCGTTATTATCCACCAGCGCTACAATAATCTGGCCGTTCTCGGCTGCTTCGCCTCGACGGATAATCACGGTATCGCCGTCCAGAATCCCAGCCTCGATCATTGAATCCCCTTCAACGGTGAGCGCGAAATGCTCGCCCCCGCCAAGCATGGACATCGGCACCTCGACCGTATCTTCATTGTCTTGCAACGCCTCGATCGGCAGGCCCGCGGCGATCTTGCCGTAAAGCGGCAGGGAGATCGCCCCGGCTTCCGGCGCCTCGGTCCGCAACCCGGCCAGGCGCGGGCCGAAATTTCCCTTGATCACATTTGGCGTGAAACTGCCTGCCACGGCCGGTCCGGGGTTCAGGTTCTGCGGCAGCTTGGTTACCTCCAGCGCTCGCGCCCTGTGCTTGTGGCGGCGCAGAAACCCACGCTCCTCCAGGGCTGAAATCAAACGGTGAATGCCCGATTTAGAGCGCAGATCCAGCGCATCCTTCATCTCCTCGAAGCTCGGGCTGCAGCCGGTTTCGCGTAAATGTTTGTCAATGAATATCAACAGCTCATGTTGCTTCGGGGTGAGCATCGAACGTCTCCAGAACAAAGCGCTAACACAAAATGTTCTAGTTTAGTTCTCGTTTTTGCGTCAAGCGTGTTATGCAAGGTCCAGCGGCAGAATATCCACAACATCCCCCGCTTCCAGGGCGGGGGCGTGCGGCACACGGCGGATCAGCGCCCTCGCCTCAGCCAAAGCGCGCAACATGCCGGAACTCTGCGTCCGCAGGGGCGTGGCAATCGGGCCTGGGCCATCATCGCAAAGCGTGGCGCGCACATAATCCTCGCGCTGATCGTTGGCTTTCATCGGCGCGCCAAGCCGGGCCTTCATTAGTTTCGGGGCCTGGGGCGGAAGCCCACCCAGCACGGCAATGGCACCCGCCAGAAACAAGGTGGCGCATACATAGGCTGAAACCGGGTTGCCCGGCAGCCCCAACACCGGCAGGCCGTCCACCTGCCCGAAAATCAACGGCTTGCCGGGGCGCATCGCAATCTTCCAGAAATCCAGCGCGAAGCCGTGTTGCGCCAGCCCGGCCTGCACCAGATCATGCGCGCCCACGCTGGCCCCGCCGGTGGTCACCAGAATATCAGCGCCGCGTGCGGCCTGTGTCCCCGCCGCCACGGCATCCACATTGTCCCGCGCGATGGGCAGCAGCAGCGCCTCCCCGCCATGGGCGTTTACAAACGCCGCCAGCATGGCCGCGTTGGAATTGGCGATGCCACCTTCCGGCACCGGCTCACCGGGCAGGTTAATCTCGTCCCCCGTGCAGAGAATCGCCACGCGGGGCTTACGATAAACGCAAAGCCAGGGATGCCCCGCAGCACCCGCTACGCCGATATCGCGCACTGAAAGCCGCCGTCCGGCAGAGATCACCTCATCACCGACGGCAAAATCCTCGCCCTGGCGGCGGATATGCAGGGCCAGGGCCACAGCCTCGTTCACCTGTACGCCTTGCGCGCTAGCACTGGCATTTTCCTGGATCAGCACGGCATCCGCGCCATCGGGGATGACGCTGCCGGTGAAAATCCTTACCGTTTCGCCAGTACCCATGCGCCCAGAAAAGGGATGCCCCGCCGGGGCCTCGCCGATCAGGCGCAGCACGGCACCTGACTGTGTATCTGCTGCCCGCACGGCATAGCCATCCATGGCGGAAACATCCGCCGGCGGCATGGAAAGCCGCGCCAGCACGGGCCTGGCCAACACCCGCTCATGCGCCTGCGCCAACCCTAGCATTTCCGCCGCCACCGGCCTCAGCCCCGCGAAAATCCGCGCCCGGGCTTCGTCAACACTAATCATGGCGCCGAGAATTCCCCACTTTTGCCGCCGGTTTTGCGGGTCAGGCGCACCGATTCAATCCGCATGGTTTTATCCACCGCCTTCACCATGTCGTAGATGGTGAGCGCGGCCAGGCTCACCGCCGTCAGCGCCTCCATCTCTACCCCGGTGCGCCCGGTGGTGCGGGCAATGGCGATAATCTCCACCGCATCCTCGCCCACTATGAGATCTATGCTCACCGCATCCAGGGGCAGCGGGTGGCAAAGTGGAATCAGCGCGCCGGTTTTCTTCGCGGCCATAATGCCGGCAATACGAGCCGCCGCCAGCACATCTCCCTTGGCGGTCTGGCCGTCCCGGATCAACGCCGCCGTTTCCGGCTTCATCACCACCCTGCCCTTGGCCTCGGCTTCGCGCGCCGTTACCGGCTTGGCCGAAACATCGACCATGCGCGCCGCGCCGTCTGGCCCGATATGGGTAAGCCCGCTCAAGCGCCCAGCAGTGTGCGCACCGCAGCGCTCACATCCTGCTCACGCATCAGGGATTCGCCAACCAGGAAGCCCTGCACGCAAATCTTGCGCAGCCGTTCAACATCCGCATTGGTCTTGATGCCGGATTCGGAGATCACGAATTTATTTGGCGGGCAAAAGCCGGAGAGCCTCTCCGTTACCGCGACATCCGTCACCATCGTCTTTAGATTACGGTTGTTGATGCCAAGCAACGGGGTTTGCAGCAGCAGCGCGCGCTCCAGCTCTTCCTCGTCATGCACCTCCACCAGCACGTCCATATCAAGCGCGCGGGCCAGGGCCTCAAGGTCGTGCGCCTGGCTGTCTTCCAGCGCTGCCATGATCAGCAGAATGCAATCCGCCCCCATCGCGCGGCTTTCGTAAATCTGCCACTCATCCAGCATGAAATCCTTGCGCAACACCGGCAGCTCCACCGCCGTCCTGGCCGCACGCAGATGCTCCGCCTCACCTTGGAAATACTTCTCGTCGGTCAGCACGGAGAGGCAGGCAGCGCCCGCCGCCTCATAGGCCTGCGCAATCACCACGGGGTCGAAATCTTGCCTGATCAGCCCGCCCGAGGGCGATGCTTTTTTTATCTCTGCAATCAATCCCGGCCTGTTGGCGGCGGCAGCATCCATCAACGCCCGGCCGAAGCCACGGGTCTTGCCGGCATCGCGAATGTCGGCCTTAAGCTCCTCCAGGGGCCGTTCCGCCCGCATGGAGTCGATCTGCCTCCGCTTATCGGCGCAGATTTTTGCCAATATGTCATCAACCATCACATTCATCTCTGCTCTCCGGACACGCCCTTCAGCCGTTCAAGAACCGTCAAGGCGGCGCCTTCATCTATCGCCGCTATGGCGTTCGCGGCTCCTTGTGGCAAGGTTTTCACCTGGCCCGCCACCAGCAAGGCGGCGGCGGCGTTCAGCACCACCGTATCCCGGTAGGCGCTTTTTTCTCCGCGCAGCACAGCCAGCAACGCCTGCGCGTTATAAGCTGCATCGCCGCCGCGCAGTTGCGCCAGATCAACCGGCGCCAGCCCCGCATCCGCCGCGCGCACGATGAAGGACTTGATCTCGCCGCCGGCCAACGCCACCACCTGGTTCTCGCCGTCCAGCACCAGCTCATCCATCCCGCCGCCATGCACCACCCAGGCGGCTTGCGTGCCAAGGTCACGCAGCGTCTCCGCCACCGGGCGCGCCCAGGCGGGGTCATACACACCCATAAGCTGGCGCTTCACCCCGGCGGGGTTGGCCATCGGTCCGGTGAGGTTAAAAATCGTGCGCGTACCCAGCTCCACCCGCACCGGGGCGGCGTGGCGCAGCGCCGGATGGTGGCGCGGGGCGAACAGAAACACACAGCCCGCCTCCTGCAAAATGCCAGATAGTTTTTCCACCGGCGGTTCGATCTCGATACCCAAAGCCGTCAGTACATCCGCGGCACCCGAGCGCGAGGACAGCGCCTTGTTACCGTGCTTGGCAACCGGCACCCCGCAAGCCGCCAGCACAAAGGTAACGGCAGTGGAGATGTTGAGGCTGGCCGCACCATCCCCGCCGGTGCCGCAAACGTCGATTGTTCCTTCCGGCGCCTCGATCCGCGTCATTCGCTTGCGCATGGCCGTGACCGCACCGGTGAGTTCCGCCACCGTCTCGCCGCGCACGCGCATAGCCATCAGCATGCCGCCGATCTGCGCCGGGGTGGCCTGGCCATCCATCACCAAGCCAAAGGCTTCCTCGGCCTCGACGGTGGACAAGCCCTCCCCCCGGCCAAGCCGCGCCAAAACCGGTTTCAGCGAGGCATTCACGCGAGGGCCTGCACCTTTGCGCCCGCAAGGCGCAGAAAATTGCGCAAAATATCATGGCCATGGGAGGTGGCAATGCTCTCCGGGTGGAATTGCACGCCATAAATCGGCAGTGTTTCGTGCCGCAGCCCCATGATGATGTTATCCTCGGTCCAGGCGGTGGGCACCAGGCAAGCTGGCAGGCTGGCGCGCTGCACAATGAGCGAGTGATAGCGCGTGGCCGTGAAAGGGCTGGGCAGCCCTGTGAAGACATCCGAATTATCGTGAAACACCAGGCTGGTTTTGCCGTGCACTGGCTCAGGTGCGCGCACCACCTGCCCGCCAAAAGCCTGGCCGATGGCCTGATGGCCCAAGCAAACGCCAAACAAGGGCAGCTTCGCCTCGGCAGCGGCCGCCACCACGTCCAGGCAAATGCCGGCCTCGTTCGGCGTGCATGGGCCAGGCGAGAGCACCACCGCCTCCGGCTGCATCGCCAGCACATCCTGGGCACTCAGCGCGTCATTGCGCTTCACCACGCATTCCGCGCCAAGATCGCCGAAGAACTGCACCAGGTTGAAGGTAAAACTGTCGTAGTTATCGATCAGAAGAATCATGGCTCAACCCTCAGGTGCCGCAACATAGCGCACCGCATCCTCAGCGGCGCGGAACAAGGCGCGCGCCTTCTGCACGCTTTCCATATATTCGGCTTCCGCGTCGGAGTCAGCTACAACGCCAACGCCTGCCTGCACATAGATTTTGCCACCCTTCACTAAAGCGGTGCGCAGGCCGATGCATGTATCCATGGTGCCATTGGCGGCGAAATAGCCGATGCACCCGGCGTAAATGCCCCGCCGTGAGGGTTCCAGCTCCTCGATGATCTGCATGGCCCGCACTTTTGGCGCGCCGGAAAGCGTGCCGGCCGGAAACCCCGCGATCAGCGCGTCCAGCGCCTCCAGGCCTGGTTGCAGCTTGCCTTCCACGGTCGAGGAGATATGCATCACGTGGGAAAACCGCTCGATGGCGAAGCTCTCCACCACCCGCACGGAACCGGTTTGCGAAACTCGGCCTACATCGTTGCGGCCAAGATCAAGCAGCATCAGATGCTCGGCACGCTCCTTGGGGTCGGCAAGCAGATCCTGTTCCAGCGCGATATCCTCCTCAGTGGTTGCCCCCCGGCGGCGGGTGCCGGCCAGCGGACGGATCGTCACAACACCATCGCGCAGCCGCACCAGAATCTCCGGTGATGAGCCGACAGCCTGGAATGTGCCGAAATCCAGGAAGAATAAAAACGGCGCCGGGTTGATCCGGCGCAAGGAGCGGTAAAGTGCGAAGGCGGGCAGCGAAAACGGTGCCTCGAAACGCTGGGAAGGAACAATCTGGAAGGCATCACCGGCGCGGATATAGTTCTTGGCCGTTTCTACAACGCCCAGGAACTCCTCCTTCTCCATGTTGGAGCTCTGCTCCAATGGCTCCAGCAGCCTGCCCGTCAGCTTCGGCACCGGCGCCTCCAGCGCCAAAGCCAACTGGTTCAAACTGGTCTCGGCTGCCGCATAAGCCTGGGCGGCGCTAATCCCCTCGCGCGGATACACCGGAGCCGCCAACGTCATCTCGTCGGTCACGCTGTCGAAAACAATCAACACGCCAGGGCGGGTGAGAATGGCTTCGGGAATGTCCAACACATCCGGCTTCAGCGCCGGCAGTGCCTCCATCAGCCGCACCATGTCGTAGCCAAGATAGCCGTGCAGCCCGCCGATCACCGGCGGCAATTCCGCCGGAACGTCCATCCGTGTCTCGGCGATCAGGGTACGCAGGTTCTTCATTGGCGCGTCCAGCACCGGGGCGAACGCCTCCGGCTTTTCCGCCGCGTCACGGTTTATGGAGGCAACACCCCGCTCGCATTTCCACACCAGGTCCGGCGCCATACCGATAACGGAATAGCGCCCCCGCGTAGTCCCCCCCTCAACGCTTTCCAGCAGGAAGGAATAAGGCTGGCCATGCGCCACCTTCAGAAAAGCGGCGACAGGGGTGAGCAGATCCGCGATGCCGTGGCGCCAGACCAGCGCGCCGAGGCCCTGATCGTAGGCGGCGCGGAAGGTCTCGAAACGGTCTGGCGAAACGGCGTTCATAACAACCCTACTTCTTCACTGATAAATCTGAGCGAACAGCTTCTGGTTCACAGTCACCTTATCCTGCGCCTGTAGCCCGGCCAGGAAACTCCCCTCTAAATCATCCTGCAAGCTGCTGTTTAGGCTCTGCTGCAGCTTGGCGAAGCCAGCGGGGTCGCTTTGCGGGGTCGGCGCAACCACCTTGTCCAGCACCGCCACGGTAAAGTCGCTGCCGTTATCCAGCATCGTCGCCTCGCCCGGTTTCAACGAAAACAGCACCGGCACAAGCTGCGTCGGCTGGTTTTCTGGCTGCGCCGTGCTGGTATAGGCCGGGCTCTGCGTCACGCTCAAGCCTGCCGCCGCCGCCGCCTGCGCAACTGGTGTGCCGGTGTTCACCGCATGCATCAGATCAGCCGCGATCACATTGGCCTCCCGCCTCTGCTGCGCACCCTGCCAAGCGCTCAGCACCCTAGCCTGCGCGAAGGGCTGCACGGCAGGCGGAATGATTTTCTGCACGGCGAGCGCGTAATAGCTGCCATCCGGTCCGGTTTGCAGTTGCGGCGCGGCGCCCTGTTGAGCGGCAAAGGCCGCTCTCACAATCGCATTGCGCAGATCATCACCGCCTGGAATTGGCGCTGGCGTCCCCTTAGGTGTCAGCCCTCCGGCATCCAACGCGCCCTCAATCGCCACAAGACCAAGATTGCCTGGCAACTGGTCCAGCGGCGTCTGTCCCGCCAGCGCATCCTGCAGCGCGTCCACATTCTTCGCCACCGCTTGCTGGGCCATCTGTAATTGC
Source organism: Pseudomonadota bacterium (assembly GCA_021826425.1). Taxonomy (GTDB): domain Bacteria; phylum Pseudomonadota; class Alphaproteobacteria; order Acetobacterales; family Acetobacteraceae; genus Acidocella. The sequence continues at coordinate 1,998 of JAKAZY010000051.1, read as the reverse complement.
AGGGCTTGGGTTACCTGCGTGGCAAGCTGCGCCGGGTCCGGCCCGTTGGTGGCAATGGATGTCACCTTAAACAAGTACATGCCGAGGTCTCCGGCCACTGGCCCCACCACTTGGCCCGCAGGCGCTGAGAACACCGCCTGCGCCAATGCACCAGAGGGTATCTGGTTCTGCTGCATGCTCGCCAGCGGCACCGGCGTGGCATGATACTGCGCGGCCAGACGCTGCATCTTCGTCCAGCTCGCCCCGCGCTCCCAGGCTGCCTTAAGCTGCGATGCATCGGCCAAGTCCTGCACTGAAAGCACATCCGCGCTGCGCACCGGCACGCTGGGGCTGGCCGCCTCGGCCCGGGCCACCCCCGCCGCAATCTGGTCCTGCGGCACCTGCTCCTGCGGGGCTAGCAAGGCCGGGGAGAGGATTACCACCTGTACCTGGCGGTATTCCGGCGCGGTAAACTTGCCCGGATTATTTCGCCAATAGCGTTGCAGGACGGCATCGGCAGGGGCAGGGGGCACCGGCTGGGTATTCACCGGCACATCCACCAGCGAAGCCGAACGCTGTTCGCCCAGCAATGCGAAAATCGGCGATAGCATGGCAGCCGGCACGGCGGCACCGTTGATCACCGGCGTAACCAGTTGGCGGCCGATCACCTCATCCTTGACCTGGCCGATGAATTCATCCTGGGAGATGCCGCTCTGCTGCAGCACCTGGGCGAATTTCGCCTTGTCGAAGCTGCCATTGGTCTGGAACGCCGGAATACCGTCCAGCACCTCGCGCAGTGCGGCATCTGGCACGCCAACGCCGTATTGCGCGGCCGCCTGGCGCAAGATCGCCTGCCGCACGGCATCGGAGAGCGCCTGCATGGCAAGCTGCTGGCGGGCCCCTGCATCCGGCTGCTGGCCCTGCTGCTGCGCCTGGTTCAAAGCGCGCTGATAACCCGCCTGCACCACGCTCACATCAATGGGCTTCCCCGCCACCGTGGCCACCGCCGTGGAGCTTCCCGTTAAGGTGAACACATTGGAGATGCCCCAGAACACGAACACCACCACGAGCAGCGCGAAAAATCCGCGCGCCACCCAACTCTCCATGAAATTCCGGACCCCGACCAGCATCGCTCTCTTTACCCAAAACCGCCGCCTCTATAGCTAGGTGGCATGAACTGGGCAATTCGCGGGCAAGCTAGTGCGGTGGCAGCGGCCGTTTGGCTGGGCGGCGCGCAAGATTCAGGGCCGGGCTTTTAACCTGGCAGAACCATGGCGCACGCAAGCGGCTGAAAAGGAAACAACAGATGCGGCAACTTATCGCAGGTAACTGGAAAATGTTCGGCAAGCGTGCAGATGTCGCAGCCTTCGCCGAAGCGCTGAATACCGCGCCTGCCGGAGTGGATCTGCTCGTCTGCCCGCCCTTCACCCTGCTGGACCGCTTTGCCAGTGCCCTGAAAGGCAGCCCCGTGGCGCTGGGCGGGCAAGACTGTCACGCCGCCGCCCAGGGGGCCCACACCGGCGACATTGCCGCCCCGATGCTGGTCGAGGCCGGGGCAACCCACGTTATCCTTGGCCATTCCGAGCGCCGGGCCAACCATGGCGAGAACAATGCCATCGTCCGCGCGAAGGCCGAGGCCGCCAGCGCCGCCGGGCTGATCCCCATCGTCTGCGTTGGCGAGACCGAAGCCGAACGCGAGGCCGGGGAAGCCGCGCACGTTGTCGGCAGCCAGCTTCAGCACTCGCTGCCGCCGGGCTTCACCGGCGTGGTGGCTTATGAGCCGGTCTGGGCCATTGGCACCGGTCGCACACCTACGCAGACTGAGGTAGCCGCCATGCACGCCACCATCCGCGCTGCCTTGCTGGCTCAACTGGGAACCGAGGGGGATAAAACCCTCATTCTTTACGGCGGCTCGGTAAAACCGGGCAACGCCGCCACCCTGCTGGCCCTACCGGACGTAGGCGGCGCGCTGGTGGGTGGTGCCAGCCTGAACGCCGCGGATTTTCTGGCCATCGCCAG